>CAJWTS010000007.1 GCA_913047795.1 uncultured Verrucomicrobiota bacterium
ACCGACAACTACGCCATCGCGTCCGGAAACCAACTGAACATCCTGCTCTGCGAGGTGCCCGAAAACATTGACTGGCCGGCATCGGTGAAATTCGCCGGAACCCTCATCTGCTCGAGCACAAGCACCAACGGCATCACCGTCAACGCCGATGACGTCACGATCAATATGGACGGTCATGCCCTCGTCGGCCCCGGCGCCAATAGCTGGTACGGCATCTATCAAGTGAGTAACCGCCGCAACCTCCGGGTCCATAACGGGAAGGTCGTTCAGTGGCGCGGAGAAAGCAAGGGCGGCGTGTATGCTTTCGGCAAGAACAACCAGTTCGATCACATCCAGGCGGCAACGAACTATTACGGCATCTACGGCGGCGCCGGCGGCACGATTTCCGACTGCGCGGCCTACAACAATTCGGAGGACGGCATCCATTTCGGCGTCGGCTCCAGGATTTCCGACTGCACGGCCTCCTACAACACGGGTAACGGCATCACCGCCGGCGCCAGCTCCACGATTTCCGGGTGCACGGCCTACAATAACGGGGAGGACGGCATCTACGGCGCCATCGGCTCCATGATTTCCGGGTGTACGGCCTCCTACAACACGGGTAACGGCATACAGGCGAGCTCCGACTCAAAAATATCCGGCAATACCTGCGACAATAACGGCGACGGCGCGGGCATTCATGTGACGGGCTCCGGCAACCGGATTGACTCGAACCACGTGACGGACAACCTTCGCGGGATCGATGTGGACGCCAGCGGCAACCTGATTATCCGCAACAGCGCCAGTGGGAACGGGACCAACTACGCTATCGTGGGCGGAAACCACGACGCGCAGGTGATCAACAACCCGAGTACGGCGTTTTTCAGCACCAATCCCTGGGCGAACTTCAGTTTCTAGGTTGGGAACCCTGTTGGGGCCGGGGCGAGTCGAACCGACCCGCACGGTCTTGTCCGTCGCGCAGCGCTCGTCGTGGCGCACGTACGTGCGCCTTGTCGCGGCCAGAGGAAAGCAGCCGATGGGAGCGCTTCCCTCCTCAACCCGACTTGAGATCCGTCCGTGCCTGCGCTACCGTAGCCCCGTCATGTATCCGCGAATATTTTCGAAAATGCGTCGCATCGCGCGCGGCGCGGTGCTGGTCGCCGGCCTTCTCGCGACAACCCCCGCCATCGCGGGCGGCGCACCGAAGACGATTCTGCTCGGGGTCGACGGTCTCGACCCGCATCTGCTGCAGCAATTCGTCGATGCCGGAACCCTTCCGAATTTCGCGCGCATGATTGAGACCGGCGATTTCAAACCCCTGCAGACCAGCATGCCGCCCCTCAGTCCAGTCGCCTGGGCGACCTTCATTACCGGCATGGACCCCGGCGGACATGGGCTGTTCGATTTCGTTCATCGCGATCCGGCCACGCTCGTGCCATTTCTTTCGATGTCGAAGGCGACCCCGCCCGAGAAGACACTCCAGCTAGGTTCGTACGTGCTGCCGCTGTCGGGCGGCACGGTCGAGAACCTGCGCGACGGAACGACGTTCTGGCAGATTCTGGAATCGAATGGAATACCGACAACCGTCTTCCGCTGCCCCGCCAACTTCCCGCCCGCCGAATCGCCCGGCAAGGCCTTCTCCGGCATGGGTACGCCCGACATTTTAGGCACGCCGGGCATGTTCTCGTTCTACACGGACCGGCCACCACCACGCTCAAGCAAGATCTCCGGCGGACGTGTCTACCCGGTCGAGGTGCACGAAAATGTTGTGCGTGCCGCGCTGCGTGGCCCGCGCAACACCTTTCGCCAGGTTCCCGGCAAACGCCACAAGAAGAAGATGGAGAACCCAGAGCTTCTGGTCGATTTCACGGTCTATCGCGATGCGAAAAACCCGGTCGCGCGCATCAAGGTGCAAGACAACGACTTTATCCTGAAGGAAGGCGAGTGGAGCGACTGGGTTCGCGTGGATTTCACGGCACTCAAGGTCTTTTCCAGCATCAGCGCGATCGCGCGCTTCTATCTCAAGCAGGCGCATCCCGACTTCGAGCTCTACGTCACCCCGCTGCAGATCAACCCGGAAGACCCCGCCATGCCAATCGCCACCCCCGCAAGTTGGTCGCATGAACTATGCGAAGAGTTGGGCTACTTCTATACACAGGAGCTGCCCGAAGATACCAAAGCCTTCTCCAGTGGAATCTTCACCGGCAACGAGTTCTGGACACAATCGCAATTTGTCTTTACCGAACGACGCCGCGCACTGGACTACTTCCTCAAGACCTTCGAGGAAGGATTGCTCTTCTTCTATTTCTCGAGCGTCGACCAGGGCTGTCACATGCTGTGGCAATATATGGATGCTGACCATCCCGCCCACTCCGCGGACCCGCAACTGGCGAAATCGGTGGAAACAATCTATCGCGGACTCGACGAGTCGCTCGGCCAGGTGCTGAAAGCAGCCGGTGACGATACAACCGTGATCGTCATGTCGGACCACGGGTTCTGCCCGTTCTACCGCGGCGTCAACCTCAACACCTGGCTATACGAAAAGGGTTACGTGACGTTGCGCAACCCCGCGCGCCAGGGCCAATTCCCACTCTTCGCCAACGTCGACTGGACCCGTACGCGCGCATACGCAATGGGGCTCAACGGCCTATATGTGAACCTGAAGGGCCGTGAAAAAAATGGAATCGTGGAACCGGGCGAGGCGCACACGCAACTCCTGGATGAATTGGAAAAGGAGTTGCGCTTACTGCGCGATCCGGAAAACGACCAACCGGCCGTCACCCTGACCGTTCGTCCCCGACGCGATTTTCACGGCAAGCATGCGAAAAACGGTCCCGATATCATCGTCGGCTACAATAGCGGATATCGCAGTTCATGGGAGAGTCCGCTCGGCGAGTTTCCGAAGGACTTGTTCGTGGACAACCACGACGCCTGGAGCGGCGACCACGCTGTCGATTACCGGCATGTGCCCGGGGTGCTGCTGACCAATCGCAAGATTACGCTCGAAGAACCCGCCCTGTACGATCTCACGGTCGCAATCCTCGCGCTCTACGGCGTGCCGAAGACCAGCGAGATGATCGGCAGCAACTGCCTGGAGTAATCAGGGGCGGTGACCGGCATGCAGGAAGCCAAAGCCAAGCCACTGTCGACACGCCCCGAGATGGCGTTCACCATCGGCCTCGTCATCGTGGCAATCCTGCTGACACCGGCCATTCTCAGGCGCTGGATCTCGCTCGACTGGAACATCGGCAACATGGCGTATCCCGCAATCGCACTCCAGGTCGGGTGCGGCATGCTCGCTGTTCTTTTTTTCCTGGCGCGACGACAACTCGCACGCCTGCGCGTAATCGTTTTCCCATCGACAAAGCGCGCTGTCTTCGTCGCGATCCTTGTCACATTCGCCGTCACCCTCGTGCTCGTCACCGCCGAGATCGCCTTTCGCATCATCGACTACCCGTTCAAGGCACGCTGGACGCCGTCCGAGAATACGCTCGCGCGCTTCGACGACGATCTCGGCTGGTCCTACATCCCCGATCGCTCGTACGACCGGCCGATGCCGGACGGAACGTCGCTCGTGACACACTTCAACAACATCGGCGCGCGGGTGCGCCGCCCGGAACAGCCAACGAATCCACAGACGCCCAGCGTGCTCTTTGTGGGGTGCTCCTTCACAATGGGTCACGGCGTGTCCTTCGAAGACTCCCTTCCGGGCCAGTTCGAAGACCGCGCAGACCCACACGATTTGCAGGCCGTGAATCTCGGCGTGCAGGCATTCGGCACGGATCAAGCCCTGCTGCAACTCGAACGACATATCGGCACCGTTAACACGAAGGGCGTCGTATACACCTTTATCGACGGACACATCAATCGCAACGCCGTACACGACCGGCGCATGCTGGTGCCTCACGCCCGCTTCCTGGGCACGAAGCCCCGCTTCGCTGTCCGGCCGAGCGGCGAGCTCTATCAACGCGATTGGCCGCAACGCTATGAAGCGTTCTCGCGACTGCGCCTCGGCGAACTCCTTGCGTTCAAATGGACGCTATGGGGTCCCCGACCGCGCCCGGACGTCACGCGCACGATGGTCGAGCGCATGGCGCAACGATCCAAAGAACAGGGGGCACCCTTCGTCGTCGTCTACTGGACCTGGCGGCCACCAGCCGCAGAACGAGTGGACGCGCTCTTCGGCAGCATCAAGCCGAATCTGGTGATTCCCGCGATCGGTGCGCCCAGGGGTTGGTCCGGCTGGCAGCTCTGGAACGACGAGCACCCCAATCCGCGTGCGCATGCCTATGTCGCACGGCTTGTCCGTGAGAAACTTCAGGAACTTGGCAGCGCGACATCCGAAAAGAATTAACTCCTTTACCTGTGCATGAGCGGGGCCTAATTTAGTCCACCGATTGGGAGCGGATCATGTTCGGATCAAGCGTCAAACTCGACAAGGACCTGCTGCGCAAGGTTCGTAAGTACGCCGAAATCGCCGGCTATTCTTCGGCTGAGGAGTTCGTCGCGCACGCGCTGCAGAAAGAAATTGCCCAACTCGAGGAGGCAGACTCCGACGAGGAGATAAAGAAGCGCCTTCAGGGCCTGGGCTACATTTCGTAGCACCTGCCAATCGGCGTTCACGCCCGCCCATGCAGATCGTTGCCGCAATCAATAAGGCGCTGACCGAGCTCTTCGGCCTGCTGCTTTCACCGTTCGCGGCACTACCTCCGATCTGGCCACTCCTGGTGATTTCCGTTCTGAGCGGCGTCCTGATGCTCTGGATTTTTGGCAAGGTCTCGAACCAGCCGGCAATCAAGCGACACAAGGACCGTATGCAGGGATTCATTATCGGCATCCGAGTCTATCGCGATGATCTCCGGCAACTGTTCCTCTTCCAGGGGAAAATCCTCGGCCACCTTGTGATCTACCTGAAGCACGCCGTCGTGCCCCTGCTGATCATCCTCGTACCGGTTATTCCAATCCTGGCCCAGCTCAACCTGCACTTTGCCGCGCGACCCCTGCCCGCGGGTGAACCAACCATACTGACCGCCAAGGTTCGTGATGCGGCGAGCCTCGCCGACGGGTTCAGCCTGGAATCGACCGACACGGTTGAAGTTCAAACAGTCGCCGTGCACGCGCCGTCGCTGCGCGAAGTGTCGTGGCGCATCCGTCCGCTCTCCGACGGCATTCACGTCATTCGCATCCAGACACCGGACGGTCCGATCGAGAAACAGATCATCGCCGGCGACGGCTGGGGAGCGATCTCGTCCCGACGTACCGGCCAGGGCGCCTGGCACAGCCTGTTGTATCCCGGCGAGACACCGCTCAGCGGCGGAGACGCTATTCAGTCAATCGTCGTCCGTCATCCGGATCTGGACTTCAGGCTGCTCGGCTGGTCCATGCACTGGATGGTCGTCTTTATCCTCGTATCCGTGCTCGCTGGCTACGCTTTCCGTAACGCGCTTGGCGTTCAGATATAGCAGACGTATCACGAGTATAGGATACGATGCTTCGTGGGAATCGCCATGCGGCGCGGTTGTCCGTGAACGATGCGCCTGTTCTCAGCGACGGGCAGCGGCGATCAACAGCATCACCCAGCCCGCAATAAACAGTAACCCGCCGAGCGGCGTAACGGGTCCCAACCACTTCCAGGATTTAACGGCGAGCAGGTAGAGCGATCCAGAGAAGAGCACGATTCCCGCGACAAACAACCAACCGGCGGGTACAAGCTGCGCCGCGCCGAGCTTATCGATCAAGAGCGCGACCGCGATCAGGGCAAAGGTGTGGAAGAACTGGTACCGCACCCCCGTCTCGAACACATCGAATAGCTTCGGCTCCAGCTTGCCCCGCAACGCATGCGCGCCAAAAGCCCCTAATATGACCGCGATCAACCCGGAAACTGCTGCGATAATCAGAAAGGTGCGTTGCATGTGGTGATCATCTCCCACCCCGCCTTGATGTCAATTTGATATTCCCGACGCATCTCCCCAATCCCTTTCGCGCCCCATACCGTCAAAGGCCACACGAACAAACATCCCCGCGTCCCACGCAGCTGCCCAATCCTAATCTTCGATCTCCCCCTCCTTCGATTACGGCTGCGATTTGCGCGCCGCCCCCGTATAACTCTCCCGCATGCTACCCTTCACCAAACGATTTCTCCGCGAATATCTTCCCGGCACAGGTCGATGGTATTTTGGGGGCCTGACGTTTCTCTTGATCACCGTCGTGGCGACGACGACGATCCCGCTCTGGGTCAAGCGCGCCGTCGCGATATTGAAGAACTCGAGTGACGGACTGGCGGATGACCAACGCCAGGCACTCCTCGTCGCGGGCTGGGCCATCATCCTGCTCGGTCTCGTTCTCGCCCTCTGTCGATCCCTTTCGCGCATCCTGATCTTCATACCGGGCCGTCGCGTGGAAGCCCGTCTTCGACGCGCTTACTACGATGCCGCCGTCGTGCTGCCCGCTCACCGCGCGGCCGAATTCACCACGGGTGACCTGATCAGTCGCGG
Organism: uncultured Verrucomicrobiota bacterium; assembly: GCA_913047795.1. Lineage (GTDB taxonomy): Bacteria > Verrucomicrobiota > Kiritimatiellia > CAJWTS01 > CAJWTS01 > CAJWTS01. The sequence goes on from CAJWTS010000007.1 coordinate 6,474, forward strand.
CATCAGTGATGTCTCGGCGTCACGCGTCCTGCTCTCGATGGGCGTCCTGCATATCGTCAACAGTTCCCTGCTGCTTATGTTCTGCCTCTATCACCTGTTGTCGATGAGTCCGCTCCTGACCCTGATCTGCGTATTGCCCGCGCCGCTCATGCAACTGGCCATCCGCCATTTCTCGAAGAGCATGATTCACCAGGCCCGCGCTGTGCAAACGCAACTGGGACAACTTTCGGAGAAGATCCGCGAGACCTTCCGGGCGCACATGTTAATCACGATCTACCCGGTCTATGACCAGATGATCGCCCGTTTCATGTCCACCAACGATGCTTATCGAAACGCCAGCGAGGAGTATATGCGCGGACGCGTGTATCTGTTCACGATGATCGCCAGCCTCGGCGGCTTCGCGAAGGTCATCCTCCTGATGGTTGGCGGCCGGATGGCCCTCGGCGATTCGGCGCGTCTATCCGTCGAGGAATTCGTAGCGTTCGGCTCCTACATCACCTTGATCCAGGACCCCCTGCGCCTCGGCGGATTCTTGATGTCGATGTTTCAACGGGGCGAAGCGGCACTCGAGCGCATCTACGGCGTGCGCGATGCGGCCGACGAATACAGGGCCGCACAGGCGGATCGCAACGTGGCCTCGACGCAGGCACTGCATGCACACGAAGACGGGACCGATGTGTCGATCGCCGTCACGAACCTGGCCTACGCTTACCCCGCAAACGGTTCCTCCAACGGCACAACGTACGCGCGCGGTTTCGCGCTCTCGATACCCTCCCTCGAAATACGGCGCGGCCGCCGCTATGGGTTCTTCGGCCCCGTCGGGTGCGGAAAATCCACGCTGCTGAACATTCTTAACGGGTCGCTTGCCGTGCCGCGCGGCATGTGCACCTTTCACGGCGTCGATTACAACGATGTTACCGACGAAACCCTTGCTCGTGAGTTCTCCATTGCACCGCAAGAAAGTCGCCACTTCGCCATGTCAATACGGGAGAACATTGATCAGGTCGTTCGCCATGCCGCTCAGCCCTCGGACGCGCACCATGCCCTCGCCTTTGAACAGGCTTACACCGTCAGCCAACTCGAACCCGATCTTGCCGAGTTCAACGATGGCCTCGACACCCTGCTCGGCGAAAACGGCATCAACCTGTCCGGCGGCCAGAAACAGCGACTCTCCATCCTGCGCGCCCTCGTCAAGCCACACCGTATCCTGATGCTCGACGACATACTCTCCTCCATCGATCACCATACCGAGACTGCGATCCTGCAGCATCTCTACGCGAACCTGAACCCTGACGACAGTGTCATCTTCGTCTCCCATCGCATCTCGGCCCTGATCCCCTGTGACGAAATCCTGATCATGGACCAGGGCCAGATTGTTCAGCGCGGCACACACGCTGAACTACTGGCAAGCCACGCCGTCTACCGGCGCACCTACAACCATCAGATCATCGAGCAGCAGATCGAGGAACTCAACGATGGCCAGTGATCGCAAACTGACCGAATTCTTCATCAGGGAAGCCCGCAAGCATCGGCGCAAGTACGTGCTCGCCTTTGGGTTGATGCCGCTGACCGCAATCGTTGCCGTCAGTGGCCCCAAGATTCTGCAGCTTGCCATCGACAACGGGATCATTGCCAACGACGTGCATTACCTGACGCGTATGTCACTCGCGTTTTTCGCCGTCTTCATCGCTCGTATCCTGCTTGAGCCCTGCGTGCAGATCGTGTTGCAGTCCGCCGGCATCCGGACGCTGCGCGAAATTCGAGCCACCATTGTGCGCCACGTGTCGAGCCTCGGACGCAACGTCTTCGAGCGCCAACCGCTGGGCGTTTTTGTAAGCCGCGCGACAGCCGATGTCGAGGCGATCGGCGAAACACTGGCAACAAGCCTGATGACGATTGTCACGGATCTCTTCGCCATCGTCGCGATCTTCCTGGTCATCGCGCACAAGAATCCCCAACTGGCCGTCCTGACGTTCATCCTCGTTCCAATCGTCGCCGGTATCATCAACTGGTTCCGGATTCGCCTGCGCCCCCTGCACGAGCGCATTCGCACCATCAACGGTCGGATCGCGGGCCAGCTCAACGAGACCATCTCCATGCGTTTTGAAGTCGCCAACTTTCATCTTGCGGAGGGACTCGCGCAGGACTTTGAAGAAAACAACCGCGCCTACCGCGATACGAGCATCCAATCAGTCAGTTACGATGCCTGTACGTTCTCCGTCATCGAAGGGCTCTCGCATGTCAGCGTCGGGCTCGTGCTCATGCTCATCAGTGGATCCTGGTTGCTGGGCCAGACGATGACTGTCGGCGAAGTAGCCATGTACATTCTCCTGCTGAACCAGCTCTTTGAGCCGTTCAAGCAACTGGGCCAACGCTTCACGACATTGCAAGCCACCTTTGCTGCGCTAAAGAAGATCGACGACATCCTGTCGATCCCCCTTCCGGCCGACACCGGCGATCGCTCGGTCGATGGCCTCGACCTGGGCATGCAAGCCGTCACCTTCGGCTACGCGCCGGACCGCAACGTGCTGAACGATGTCTCGCTGCGCGTACCCGCCGGCGGCAGTCTCGCCATCGTAGGGCCCACCGGATCGGGCAAAACGACCATCGTGCGTCTCCTGACCCGGCAGTATGAAGTCGGCGCCGGCGCGATCACCCTGGCTGACACCGACATCCGGGAGATTGCACGCGAAGAACTGAAGCAGGCGATGGTCCTCGTTCCGCAGGAGCCGGCGATCTTTAACGGCTCAATCCTCGAGAATATCGCCATCGACCGGCCGAATATCGGTCTCGATCGCGTGATCGATGTTTGCGAGAAGCTGACCGCCCACACGTTCATTCTCGAGATGCCGGACGGTTACCACACCATGCTCGAGACCGATGGAACGAACCTCTCGATGGGCCAACGCCAACTCATCGCACTGGCGCGTGCACTCGTCTCCGATGCACAGATCCTGATCTTCGACGAATCGACGGCCAATATCGACACCGAGACCGAACGCATGATCCAACATGCGCTGGACTTCGTCATGACGCAGAAGTCGACCATCATCATTGCTCATCGACTTTCCACTATCCGCCATGTCAACGAGATCGTCGTCATTCGCAACGGCAGCGTCGACGACCGCGGCACGCACGACGAACTCCTCGCGCGCGACGGTCTCTACCGCAAGATGTACGCCCTGCAAACCCCCTGAGCCGTTGAACCCATTCCGTTTATGACTCGACATCAGGGTCCGCGTTCTCGATCCTGCCCGGCATGGAGCGACGGGTGGAGGCGTGGCGTGAATGGAAGCGTCGGTGTGCCTTGGATCTCTGTGGCGCAGAGACCCAGGACGAACTACGCACGTTTGCGCATCAACGTTTTATCTACTTCCTGCGGCGGTTCTTCTGGCTGTCCAATCTCGAGCACGCCGCCTACATCGAGGTCTCGGAACAGGAGGCCTGGCATCTCTTCGAAACGTATACGCTGTTGCACCGCATGCGCAACCGTACCGCACGTAAGGATTGGATGTTCCGCTGCCGGCCCGGCAGGAAACGCGACCTGGACGCGGTACAGAGCAGTGCCACCTTGATCATGCGGGACGTGGTGCGCGATCAGCTCCGCCTTGAGTTCCAATCCAGGCGCCTGGTCTCGCTCTCCAACCACCCGGACGAAGGCCACCTCTCGGCCGATGAACTGCTGCCCGGCGACGTAACACCCGCGAGCGAAGCGGAACAACGCGATTTTCGGGATCTCGCCCGGCAGCAGGCCGCCGAGTTAGCGGCTGACCTCACAACCGATGAACGAACCACACTACGCGCGCTGGGCGACGGACGTGCCTTCTCGCACCCCAGCGTTCTGCGCAAAGCGCAGCGAAGCAAGACCACGTTGCATGACGCATACCGCGCCCTGGCAAAACGCACATGGAAGCACGTCAGCGGCAAATTCTCCGATGAAGACAGGGACGCGCTATTTATTTTGACCCAATTTTGCCTGGAAGAACTGGCCAAAATGGTCGTGCAGAAAAAAGATTCCGGAAAACCAGCAACCTGATTCCTTCTAGGGGGTGACCGCGCCCAGAATCACCCCCATAAACGATGAGTCCATTACCCACAACAAAGCCTGCGCAGCGCCCGGATGACTGGATGCCCAAGCTCTCGGCCTGGCTTGACGAATGGTATGCCGATCAACTTCTGGCGCAGGTATCGGTGCCCGGGGACTTCGGTCCGACACTCGATGCACCGACGAATGAACCAGAGGACGAACCGGCACCGGCGTGCGGAGACATCCGCCTGCTTGCACCCGACTCGAAGGTCGCAGGCTCGCGGCCGATCTTGATCGCGATTCTTGAGGCGGCAGGGAAACACAAGTGGCTCGTCGCACCCTTCTCACGCTTTGCGACACCGGCCACGCCCGGAGAGCTGCACACCGACCTCGAAAGCACGGGGCTGACCGTGTTGTGCGTCTGGAACGCAACCCGATTATCCAAGTCCCTGGTACAACAAAGTTGGCAAGTTGACGCGATCGATGATGGCCTGTTTTCCGACGTTCAATCGATGCTACAGCACATTACGGACGAGACGGAACTGGAGCCTGAACTCGCTGATCGCGTCGGACCGCCTATCCAGCACCCGGCCGACCCACGCCACACCTACGTCGCGGAAGAGATGGCGCGCATGGAGCAATTGCAAAACCCGGACACGGAACCGCTGATCTACCCGATACGCGCGGAAGAGGAGGCGGCCCTGCCTCTGGCGGCGGATACGAGATTGGCCTACGGCATCCCGTCGCGCTACCGCATCGCGGACACCGCCCTTACGCTCCGCCTTGTGCTCGATCGATCGGGTGACGGATGCGTGATTTTCGTCGATGACGCGGACGGCCGCGCTAGCGAGGCGCTCGACGGAGCAAGGGTCGCAACCGATACGGCTTCGGCCGCCATCGAAGAAGGCTGTGCGCGACTTTCGATCGATTCGATAGGCAGCGGTCTCACCGTCGCGCTTTCGGACGGCACACGCATGAACGTCACTCCCGACGACTCCTGATCCGCCCTTAGCTCGCAACTGACCACTCGCGCAATTTCCGGCTTAGGCGGGTCGCGTTGTCTCCACCCATCGTTCCCCCCGCGGCAACCGCATCCCCCACAAACGCCCGATCATCTGTCGTGGTGCGCAAAAAAGTTTGCCCTAAACCACCGGCCAAAGCGGCAATATCGCCCCTTTATGAAAAAAGTTCCGGAAAAGTGGCGGGCTGATTCCTTCCAGGGGGTGATGAACGAGAACACAAACAGCAAGGAGACTAACAATGAGTTCAATGAACCGCGTGTTTCTCATGGGTAACCTGACGCGAGACCCCGAGCTGAAACGGCTACCCAGTGGCGACGCCGTGACGGACCTCGGAATTGCAATCAACGAGACGTACCGCAATCGATCCGGCGAGACGGTCGAGAAGACCTGCTTCGCGGACGTTGTGGTCTGGGGTCGTACGGCCGAGAACTGTGAGCAATACCTGTGCAAGGGCGCACCGGTACTGGTGGAGGGCGGCTTACAGCTCGATCAATGGGATACCAGCGATGGGCAGAAGCGCAGCAAACTGCGCATTCGCGCCCGGCGCGTGCAGTTTCTCTGGAGCTCGCGATCGAACAACGCGCGGCCGCCACAGCCTGCTGCCGTCAGCAAGGCGGCATCCAACGCCGATGAACCGCTCCCATTTTAATAAGGAGACAGACCCATGACAAACGAACACAACGAAACCACCGAACGGCGCACTCGTCCGCGTAATGGACGAGTCGCGCTCTACCACGCCAACACCAAGGGTACCGGGGCCGCGATGCGCCTCGAGCTGAAGCTCAATCACGACCGCGACGGCCGGCCGGATTGCTTCTTCCTGGAAATGGCCAATCAGAAGACAAAGCCCTGCCACGAACTCAACGGTCGCCAGTTGGCAACCTTCGATTGGGAAAACAAGGCGATCGTCAAACTCGACTTCGGCGACGTCTGCGAGATGCTGACGGTGCTCGAGGGTAACCAAACGGGTGCCGGCAACAAACAGAAAGGCATCTATCACGAAACCGGCCACGCCAGCACCATCATCTCGCTGAACAAGAGTGATCGCGGCACGGGCTACGTGTTGGGCATATCGCGCAAATCAAAAGATGGCGAAGAAGTCTTCAAGGGCTTCATTGTCGTCAGCGAAGCCGAAGCAATCGGCCTGCGCAGTGTCCTGCACACCGGCCTGTTCTTCATGTCGTTCCATGCCAGCCTCTACCCCGTCGCGGCATGATTCCAGCTCCGAATCTCCTTGTGAGTGTCGGCAATCGCGTTATCTTCGAATGGCAGAAACACTTTAGAAGGACCGCGACGCGTTCGAACTGAACATGATAAGACTCGATCCGCTACCCCGGCACGGCGGGGGCAACGGACGAAATGCCATGGATCTTCGCGCGCTCGGGAGGGAATCAGAACGCGCCTACGGCTTGATCCCCGACAAGTCAAAGGAGCTCTATCCACTCGCTGCGAGCGCTTTGCACCCGGCCAGGTGCTGAGCCAGCACTCGCTACTCTCTCAAATCAGCAACGCAATGCAGAGCCTTGGTAATTAGCAGAATGACCACGCGAGTGGCGGATGGCGGATGGCGGCCGAGACCTCGGCTATCCCTGCTTGCCCTGATCGCGCTCACCTCCGTCACTGCTATGGCCGACGACTGGCCGCGGTTTCTCGGTCCACATCAGAACAACACGTCGCTCGAGACAGGGATCCTGCTGGAGTGGCCCGCCGCCGGACCAGAAATCATCTGGCGCAAGACGCTGGGGCTTTCGTATAGCACGCCGGTGGTGCAACGCGATCGACTCGTGGTCTTCCACCGCGTCGACAACAAAGAACGAGTGGACTGCCTTAACGCCACCAACGGCGCGCCAATCTGGAGCCATACCTATGCCAGCGGCTACGTTGATCGATACGGATATAACGGCGGCCCGCGCGCGTCACCGTTGATCCACGACGACAAGGTCTATACCTACGGTGCCGAGGGCATGCTGACCTGTCTCGCCCTGAAGGACGGCCGGAAAGTCTGGCAGCGCCACATCAACCGCGAATTCAAGGTGCCCCAGGGATTCTTCGGCGTCGCCACGGCGCCTGTCATCGATCACGGGCTGTTGCTGCTCAATGTCGGCGCACCGGACAACGGCAGCATCATGGCCTTCGATCGGTCTAGCGGTAAGCTGAAGTGGCGCGTCGGCAACGACGAAGCAAGCTACGCGACACCCGTTGTTCATACGATCGGTGATGAAAGGCTCGGTATCTTTTTTACACGCTCCGGACTGATGACGGTAGCCCTGCCCACCGGGTCGATCCGCCACACCTATCCGCTTCGCGCGCGTGTGAATGAATCCGTCAACGCCGCATCCCCCGTGGTCGTGGGGAATATGGTCTTTCTCTCCGCAGCTTACCGCGTTGGCTCCGTCGCACTCCGGATCGCGGGCGACAAGATCGAAACGCACTGGCGCAACACGACGAACATGCAAAACCACTGGGCGACATGCATTCACGTAGACGGCAATCTTTACGGCGCACACGGTCGGCACGAGTCCGAAGCTCGCCTGCGCTGCATCGAGCTTGCCACGGGAAAAGTTCGCTGGACAGGCGGGCGCGGACTCGGTCGCGCATCCATGATTCTCGTCGAGAAGCATTTCATCGCTCTCGGCGAACGCGGTCAACTGGCATTGATCGAAATGAGTCCAGATCACTACACCGAGAAATACCGCATCCAATGCCTCGGCTATCCGTCCTGGTCACCGCCCGTCCTTGCGAACGGGAGGCTGTATGTTCGCGATGAGACGACGCTGCTCTGCCTGGATCTGCGCGGCCCCAATTTCAGTTCGAACTGACAACCCTGGCTGCGAAGCGGAGGGCCGCGGACTTTTCCTTTCGGGTTCGATAGTGCTACGCTCTCCCCATGCGATCCCACCTCCAGCGATTCAAGAACCTGGTTGTGCTGATCGTCCTGATCGGGCTCGCGTTTAATGGCGTTGTTTTTTATCACGCCTATCGCATGACGCACTATTCCAAGGCGGGAAGACGAACGGATCGGCCCGAGGATCTCTCCCGACTGCGCAAGACAATGGTCCTGGTCTCCGGCGTCACGATTCCGAAACCAAGGAATCGTCAATCCCCGCAGGACTTCAATCTGCCGTTTCAGAGTTTCGAACTGGATTCAACGGACGGCGTTCGGCTCCACGGTTGGCGCATCGAGACACGCGAGCCGAAGGATATCATGATCTTCTTCCACGGCTATGCCGCAGCCAAGGATACGATGCTGGGGGTTGCGCAGTACTGGTATGCCAAGGGGTGGACCTGTCTCGTCCTCGATTTCCGCGGCTCGGGAGATTCGCAGGGTCGCGTCACCACGCTCGGCGTTCGCGAAGCGCTCGACGTATCGGCGGTCTGGGGTTGGGCCCGTGACCACTACCCGAAGGCGCGACTGGTCGGCTACGGAGACTCCATGGGCGGCGTTGCCATGATGAATGCGATTCACGAGGGCTTCATTAAACCGCATGCCGTCATCGCCGAAAAACCGTTCGCTCGAATGCTCGATACGATTCGTAACCGATTCCGCGCGATGCATGTTCCCGGGTTTCCGTCCGCAAACCTGCTCACATTCTGGGGCGGAGTTCAACTTGGATACAACGGCTTCAGACACAATCCCGTCGTGTACGCCACCGCGATAGAGTGCCCCACTCTTCTGCTCCACGGCGAAAACGATCCACGCGTCACGGTGGAAGCCGTGCGTTCGATCAAGCACGCCATCGGCACCAACGCGACCCTCCACGTCTTTCAAGGCGCGAAACACGAGTCGCTACTCGACTACGATCTGGCCCAGTACGAAACGGTCACGTCGAATTGGTTCGCCCGAAATGTCAACGTGCAGACCGATTGATGATCGGCATCAAAGCGTGGCGTCGCTGACCGTGCGACCTATGACTACCCCAGAAGTCTCACCACGGCATACGCTTCGCGACAACCAGCCTTGCCGGCTTTAGCGTGCGCAGCGCATCCCGTCCCCGTCCTAGCTTCCCTCGCGCTTGGGTTCCGACTCCTTCTTCTCACCTTCGCTCGGTGTCTTGGCAGCCGCGATTCCTGCGTCTTCCATGTGCTTGATGTACTTGGCTGGATCCTTCTTGAACTTACTCATACAGGAATTGCAGCAGAAGAAGTAGCGATGATCTTCGTGATCGACGAACTTGGACGCCTTCATCTTCTTGCCCATGACCGGGCACTTCGTCTGCGCCTTCAGGACCGCGTCCTTCGCCAACAGCATCGACGGGCCAACAAATAAGACGACGACTGCAACGATGGCGACAATCGGCTTTACGGATCGTGAATTCATTCTATGTCTCCTTGTCAATCGGGTTTGCTTCGTATCCCAGCGATTCTATCACGTCGATCAATCGATTTGTATCGATATTTTTTGAGACGATGCGTGCCTCCGAGGCGCCACGGTCGACAATTGCCTCCTGCACCGACTCCTCCGCCAGCAGGCCTTTCGTGATGCGCACGGCGCAATAATCGCAGGTCATACCGTCAACGCGCAGGCGGACCGATTCGGTCCCGGGCCGTTCAGCGGCCGATGCCTGGCCCGGCGATGATCGCCACAGGATCGGGCGCACAAGCAATCCAAGCAATAGAACGGCGCTGAGATTCTTCAGCCATCCCGGTGCATGCTCGCCGTGCGCGTGTACATGCGCCAATCCTGCCCCGCCAAGAAACTGGTCGACGAGCAACCCCGAGGCCAGGGCCATCACGACAACCGTCGCGAGATAGATGCAGGTCGTCCGTCGACCAAGGACGCGCCAGATGATCGCCAGCGATGCGGCGTTTGTAGCCGGACCCGCGATCAGGAAAACGAGTACGGCGCCGGGAGATACGCCCTTCATCAGCAACGCGGCTGCTATCGGGACCGACGCGGTGGCGCAAACATAGAGCGGCACGCTTACGAACATCATGGCGAGCAAGGCAACGAATCCGGTGCCGATGATCGCCGGAAAGAAATCCGCAGGCACCAGCGCTCCGATCAATCCGGCAAGAAGGAGGCCCACCAACATCGGGCCCGCAAGTTCGGCGGGAAGTTGCAGGAATCCGTAGTGCAAAGCGCGTCGTGCAGGCCCGTCAGATTCTCGTATGGTCTGTGCTTCAGCACCGCTCGTCTGTCCCGGGGCGCGGGCGTTCTCATCGAGCACCATCGCATTGACAAGGCTGCCTCCCAGCAAGCCCGTGATCAACGCGATGATCGGGCGCAGAACGGTGAGTACCGGCCCCAGCAAGCCGTATGTGACCATGATGCTGTCCACGCCCGTCTGCGGCGTCGATAGCAGGAAGGCGGTGGTTGGACCGCGTCCCGCGCCGTGACGGTACAACGAAGCCGAAACGGGGATCACCGAACAGGAGCAGAGCGGCAATGGCACGCCGATCAGGCACGCCTTGACCACCTGACGAAAACCGCGCCCGCCAAGATGGGCCTCAACGGCCCGCTCCGAGATCACGACCGACAAAATACCTGCGACAAGAAACCCAAGTAGCAGGTACGGCGCCATGTCCGTTAGCGCCCCCCAGAACTCGGCGGATATCGCTACAACGGCGTCGGGCATATCGTGACCTCGCGGATATTCAGTCGGACAATCGGTTCAGCATCGTCGCCAGGGCCGCTGGCGTCATCCCGCTGAGTTCATTGACGATCCATGTCGCCTCACTGAGTTCAGTATCCGAAAAGGTATTCGTAACCGCGAGCACTTTCGTCCCGGCGGCGCGCGCAGCAAGAATACCCGTGGGGGTGTCCTCGATCGCCACGCAACGGGCGGGTTCCAGGTGCGCATCCGGCTGACGCTCGGACAGTCGGTCGATTGCAAGGCGATATCCCTCCGGGGCGGGCTTTCCGCAGCGCACCTCGTCCCCCGCGATGATCACGTCGAACAATCCGTCCAGATCGACTCGTGCAAGCACGGCCTCAATATCCGCGCGGGATGCGCCGCTGCAGACCGCGACCGGAACACATCCGGCCAACGCGCGCACGAGCGCATCGACTCCGGGATACAACTGCACACCCCGATCCACGTGATCCGCGAAAAATCTGGCCTTCGCGTCGATCAGAAACTGGATATTCGTTTCATCGTAGTCGACGCCCCACTCGCGATGCAAAATTTCAAAGGTCTCGCGGTCATTGAACCCGACCAGAGTCGCCAGGTACGCCTCCCACTTAATGTCGCGATCCAACGGACGAATAACGTCGCACACGGCACCCCAGTGCAAACGCTCCGTATCCACCAGAACTCCATCGAAATCGAAAATGACCGCGGAGAGTTGCATCGATGGAGATCTTCGCCTTTGTCAGTGAGGCTGTATATTGAGAACCTGCTCCCGGCTCCCCGGACGCGGCGCAGGCACGCGCGATTCGTAGTGGTCGATGAAAGAGCGGACGTGCCAAATCAACGGAGCGCCGTCCGCATCTCGCGTCCCGGCTACTGCGAATGCACCGCGCACACGCTGCGGCCCGACTCCGGGATGGGCCCGAGGTCGCCTTCGATCTCAGCCGCCGACGGCACCTCCTCGACACAATCGGCAACAAAACAACCGCGGAACGCCAATGCCTTCACCACCTCGGGACCGTGATGCCCCTTCATCAGGACGGTGTGATGGATCCCCGTGCGATGAACCTCATCCAGCACCTCGTCCAGGTTCGGAACGAATGCCCAGCCGTTTGAACCGAAGGACCCTACGCTCTCTTTCAGAATCTGCCCCTGGAAGACCGTTGTATGGAACGCGTCCGACGTAGTCGCGGCCGAAACCGCCGTAAACGGCGTTGCCACGATGTCGCCCTCGACCGGACCGAACGCATTGCCCTCGCCAACCGCTGCGTCACCCTCGATAATTTCCTGATTCGTCATGCGCGCCTGCCCCTCGATCCACTCCGGGGGTGTCTGCGAACAGTGGAAGACGTTGAATATGCGCGGGTCCCAACCCGGATTGTTAATATCCAGAATGACCCCCGGCTCGCCCGTCACGTCCCAAGCCAGCTTCGTTACGATCGCGTGACAGATGTCCGTTTCGCATACGAGCGGTTTCTCCAGCATCGAATTCGCCATGGCCGCAAAGGTGCACGGCGTGATCTGGAAATACCGTTCGAACGATGTCCAACAATGGATGCCGCCCGTGTCGATTCGATCGCGCTCGAAGACATCCCGGATCCAGAGAAAGCAACGAATCATCAGGTCGACCTTATCCTGTGGAATATGCGAATTTGCGATCACGTCCGCCAACGTCTCGCGTGTCTCCGCGACACGCGGATCGGATGGGTAGATCGGGTTGTCCGGCGTCATGCCCGGGAAAACTTTCTCCATCTCCTCTTTATGTTCTTCCTGTTTTCCGGCAAGTACCGTGCCGCCCCAGAGATCGAGCAATTCGTAGGTATGAAGTGAAAAGCCCAGGCGGAACAGTTCCACCTGGTTCGTGAACGTGGTCGCAAACTCCACGGGATTCACGCCGACGAGTGCCACGCGCATGTTGCGTAGACTTTCAATCCCGTCGATGGTCTTCATGTACGAGCGCAGCACGGTGATCAGCACGTTTCGATCTGCGAGATCGATACCGCTGGACGAGACGACTTCACGGCCCAGTAGACGTGCGTTTGCATGAATCGAGAGCGAACCGCAGAGCGCGTCTCCGCGATTTGGGAAGTCCATCTTGGACGGGTTGTCGTTCTGGAAGATCAAGAAGACCGGCACATCGTCCGGAAGAAGGCGCAGCGTATCCTGAAAGCCACGCTCCTCCATGAAGTTGCCCCCGATGATAACCATCGCCTTGATGTCCGACAATTCTTTGCGCCAGACATCGTAATAGCCGCGGACGTCCTCGTCGCTGCAGATCGATCCGCCGGTGTACTTGTCGTCCTCGGGGAAGATACCGTCGACCCCCAGCTCTCCAGCGGCATCCATAGCGTAACGCTTGGCGCGCTTGCCAAGCTCCGCATTGAAGAAGCTCCTTACGAGGGGTAGAAACAGAACTTTGCTTCGCCGATCCGTGATAGCCATGATGTTATCCTCCGCGTTTTGAACCAGTGTGAAACGGGTTTGAAATTGCGAAACGAACAGTAGCACCGGGTCCCACGATCGTCCAGCCCTTCTCCGGCCCGGCGGACGGCGGGATCACGCAAGGAACGATCCGCTGGATCCCCAATTCGGAGAATTCGCTTGCAAGCAAATGTCGGCATACGGACAATACGATCATTCTTCGACCCGAATGCAACCCCTCGAATCACAACTCGACGGCGTCCGCCGCCTGATCCGGGAGTGCCTCTATGCCACGTCGCTGGGGCCCGTCATCCCCGATCTGGGAAAACTCGTCGGTAGCGGCAAGATGCTGCGCTCGCGCCTCGCCATGCTGATCGGCACGGCCGCCGGCACCGATCACGATGTCCTCGAGCACGCCGCCGCGTCGATCGAGCTGATCCACGGCGCGAGCCTTTTACACGATGACGTGATCGATGGCGCCTCCTTGCGCCGGGGCGAACCATCGTTCTGGACCGAACGGGGCACGTCAGGCGCGATTTTGCTGGGCGATCTCTTTTATTGCCGCGCCATCGGGCTCGTAGGAAACGTCTCCGGCGGAGCCCTGATGCCCGTTCTCGTAGAAAAAGCAGGCGAAATGTGCGATGCGGAGTCCGAGCAGGAGCTTCTGTTGCGCGGCAAGGAGGCCACCTGGGAACAATGCGTCAGCATCGCGCGGCGTAAGACCGGTTCGCTGTTCGCTTTTGTCGGCTACGCGGCCGGGGGTAAGGATGAAACGCTCTGCCGGGCCCTGGAGGAGGCTGCCTACGCGGTGGGCACGGCCTACCAGATCGCCGACGACCTCCTGGACGTCAGTGGAAACGACGAGCTGGCCGGCAAGACACTCGGTACCGACCGGAAACGTGAAAAGGTGACCGCGGCTTCAGTTTCTCCGGAGGGATCGGCCGAAGAAGTCATCGACGAGATGCTGGCATTGTCGATCGGCTTGCTCGAGCCGTGGGGCCCGGTCGGGGACGCCTGGAATACTTTTCTGAACACCGAGATTCGACCGGCCGTGGCCAGGTTCACAGGTGCGCTCGATATCTCCAGCATCGCCTGAGTTCCCCGCGAAGGCCCGGCTGAATTTTCGTCCCTATAACGGGCTTGACAGCCCCCGCTGTTCGCATAAGATCCAGCGCCATTATTTCGGAATCGTACCCACGATTGCCTTGGACCTGAAATGGCAACAACAACAACGCGAAAAGGCCTCGATATTAAGCTCTCCGGAGCTGCCCGTCCTGCCATCGACGAGGCCGCGAACGCCCCCACGGCGGCCGTCTACCCGGGCGAGTTCGAAGGCATCAAACTCCGCCTGAGTGTTCAGGAAGGCGACACCGTAAGCCGCGGTGCAGAGCTGTTCGTCGACAAGCGCGATGAACGACTGAAGTACCGTTCACCGGCGGGCGGAACCATTAAATCGATCACACGTGGACACCGTCGTTTCGTGGAAGAAATCGCTATCGACGTTTCCGCAGATGAACAGATCGAAACGTTCAAGTCTTACGATCCCGGAAACATTGCAACCATCGGGCGCGAGGAGATGATCGCGTACCTGTTGGAGACCGGATACCTCGCCTTCATTAAACAACGCCCTTTCTCCAAGATCGCGAATCCGGACGTCACGCCGAAATCGATATTCGTCAATGGCATGAACACGGCGCCGCATCAAGCCGACTGCAACGTCATACTGAAAGATGAAGACCTTGCCTTCCAGGCCGGACTCGACGCGCTGACCGTTCTCACCGATGGCGAGGTACACCTTTGCATCGACGCCGATGCTAAGGATTCCGCGTCAGCGTTGACTGACGCCAAGAACGTACAGCTACACACGTTCGGCGGACCGCACCCCTCCGGAAATACAAGCGTTCACATTGCTTCCCTCGATCCGATCAAACCCGGCGATGTCGTCTGGGTCGTCGATGCGCGCAATCTTCTTTTAATCGGCAAACTTCTACTCAACGGATCCCTTCCTCAAACCCGGGTCATCTCGGTGGCGGGAGAAAGCGTGAACGACGACGCTCGAAAATATTATCGGGTGCGCGTTGGCAGTTCACTCGCCGGCATCCTTGAAGGACAACTTGCGGAGGGCGAACAGCGCGTGATCTCAGGCGACGTATTGACGGGTACCACGGTAGCGCCTGACAGCAGCGCGCGGTTCTATGACTCCGGCGTCACAATCATCCCGGAAGGACGCGAGCGCTTCGCCATGGGCTGGCTCGAACCGGGCTTCACGCGATTGAGTTTTTCGCACGCCTATCTCTCCGGCTGGGGCATCATCGATCGCGATTGGAATCTCACCACGAATCGCAACGGCGACCATCGTGCCATGGTGCTCACCGGGTACTACGACAAGGTCATGCCCCTGGACATCCAGGTCGACTTCCTGGTGCGCGCCTGCCTTGCCATGGACTCCGATGAGGCGATCAACCTCGGCATCCTTGAGACCGATCCTGAAGACTTTGCGCTCTGCGAATATATCTGCCCTTGCAAGACCGCGATCTGCGCCATTATCAAGGCAGGACTGGACCAGATAGAGGACGAAGGATTCTGATATGAAGTTCATGCTCGATATGCACGACAAGGTCCGCCACCACTTCGAGAAGGGTGGCAAGTTCGAGAAATTCTGGCCGCTCTTCGACGCGCAGGACACCTTCATGTTCACGCCGGCGACGACCACGAGCAGCGGCCCCCATGTCCGCGACGCGCTGGACTTGAAGCGCGTGATGATCACCGTCGTCTTTGCGCTCTTTCCGGCGATCCTCTTCGGGATCTGGAATGCCGGCCATCAGCACAATCTCGCAACCGACGGAGCGGCGCAGGGAATCATGCCGGACATCCTGATGGGCCTGCGCTACGTGGTCCCGGTGATCATTGTCTCGTATGCGGTCGGTGGCATCTGGGAAGTGCTCTTCTGCATCGTGCGTAAGCATGAGATTAACGAAGGATTCCTGGTCACGGGTATGCTGTTTCCGCTCACGCTGCCACCGACAATCCCACTCTGGCAGGTCGCCGTCGGCATCTCCTTTGGCGTCGTGATCGGAAAGGAAATCTTTGGCGGCACCGGCATGAACGTGCTGAATCCGGCACTCACCGCGCGTGCCTTTATCTTTTTCGCCTATCCCAGCCAGATGTCCGGTGACGCCGTCTGGGTCGCGATGTCCGGTGACGCCGTACAAGGCTTCTCCGGCGCAACCGCACTGGCGATCGCCGCAATCGCTGAGCCGGGGGTGCCGCTCACTAACGCCCTGACGGACGCCGGTCTGACCTTTAAGAACATGTTCCTGGGCACGATCCCGGGCAGCATCGGGGAGACCTCCACGCTCGCCTGTCTCATAGGGGCCGCCATACTCATTCTGACCCGTATTGGGTCCTGGCAGATTATGGCCGGAATGGTGATCGGCACGCTCGCCACCGCTGGACTGGCGGGTGCGATGGGAACCAGCGTCTTCGCGCAACTGCCTCCGCAATATCATCTTGTCATGGGTGGTTTCGCCTTCGGCTGCGTCTTCATGGCCACTGATCCGGTATCCTCAGCCGCTACCGGTATCGGCAAATGGATCTATGGCGTCCTGATCGGCATGCTGGTCGTTATCATTCGCCTCGCCAATCCGGCCTATCCTGAGGGCGTCATGCTTTCCATTCTATTCATGAACGTCATGGCCCCCATGATTGATCACTACGTTCTGCAGGCTCACATCAGGAAGAGAAAAGCACGTTATGCGTGAAGAACTGAAAATTGTGGGATTTGCTGCGATCGTCTGCATCATTTGTAGTCTACTGCTCTCAGCCGCCTACTCCCAGCTCGTGGACCAACAGGTCCGCAACGTCAAACTCGATCAGAAATACAATGTGCTCAAGGCCCTTGGCGTGCCGGTCATCAACGAAAAGGGCAAGAAGGTCATGACACCCGACGAGGTCGAACAATTCTTCAGCGCACATATAGAGGCAACGGTTCTCGATATGAACGGCAACATACTGCCCGACGCAAAGGCTGACGAATTGACGGACGCACAGATAGCGGGCCTTTCCAACAAGCCGAAAGACCACTTTCCGATATACGCCCTGACCGATCCCGAAACGGGAGATCGACGGTACGCCATCCATATTAGTGGCAAGGGATTGTGGTCCACCCTGAAGGGCTACCTCGCCCTCGACAACTGCCTGCAGAGTGTCGTGGGCATCACCTTTTATGAGCACAAGGAGACGCCGGGCCTTGGCGGCGAAGTGGACAAACCCTGGTTCCAAGACCAATTTCCCGAGAAACTTGTCTATGCCAATGGAAACTATAATAACTTCCGAGTCGTGAAGGGCAAGGTCGTGGATGTTTACCCCAAGGGTGCCGATCACGCTGTTGACGGCATTCCGGGAGCGACGATGACCTCCAAGGGGCTGCAACGATTCATGAATGGTGATATAGCTACCTATCGTCCGTACTTGGATCAACTCCGCGCCGAAGCCGGCTGCGAATAGGATAGAGCTCATGGCGAAAGCAAAAACCATCATTCTGGATCCCCTCTCCGACGACAATCCGATCACCTACCAGGTTCTCGGCGTATGCTCGGCCCTTGCCGTAACCGTGCAGGTTCAGACCGCGTTCGTGATGTGCATCGCGCTGACGCTCGTGCTCGCCGGATCCAACCTGGTTATCTCGCTAATGCGCAACATGATTCCGAGCCGCATCCGCATGATCGTCGAGCTTTCGGTCATTGCGACGCTCGTCATCCTGGTCGATCAAGTGCTCAAGGCGACCGCCTATGACGTCAGCAAACAGCTCAGCGTTTTTGTCGGATTGATCATCACGAACTGCATCGTCATGGGACGCGCCGAAGCCTTCGCAATGCAGAACAACGCCAGGGACTCGATTCTGGACGCGGTCGGTAACGGTGGCGGATACAGCATCATCCTAATCCTCGTCGCAACCCTGCGCGAGATTATCGGATCCGGAACCTGGTACGGGTTTCGCGTGCTTCCAGCGTCGTATCCGGGCAACGGCCTGATGGTGTTGGCTCCCAGCGCATTCTTGATCATCGGCCTGATGATCTGGGCCCAGCGGACCTGGATGACCAAAAAGTTTGAGGAAGACTAAGGAGTAGAACAATGGATTATATCAACCTGGCCCTGAAGGCGATCTTCGTTGAGAACATCCTGTTGGCGTTCTTTCTCGGGATGTGCTCGTACCTGAGTCAGTCGAAGAAAGTCGAATCGGCGACGGGTCTCGGTTTTGCCGTGGTATTCGTTCTTACCCTGTCCTGCCCCATGAATTGGGCGATTAAGGAATTTCTCCTGAACAAGGGAGCCCTTGCTTCCTGGACAAAAATAGCCGCCTTACAGTCGGTCGACCTCTCATTCCTCAGCTTCATCTGCTATATCGCCGTCATTGCGGCGCTCGTCCAGCTCGTCGAGATGGTTATCGATCGGTTCTTCCCCGCCCTCTACACCACGCTGGGTATCTTCCTTCCGTTGATTACGGTCAACTGCTCGATCCTGGGTGCGTCCCTGTTTATGCACGAGCGCAGCTACGATCTCACCCACACGATTGTCTTTGGTTTCTCGTCCGGCCTTGGCTGGTTTCTCGCAATCGTCGCCCTCGCGGCCATTCGCAAGAAAATCCGCTATTCGAACATTCCCGAGGGTATGCGCGGACTGGGCATGGCGTTCACGGTCACCGGCCTGATGGCCATTGGTTTCCTCGGATTCTCCGGGATCGACCTGGATAAGGAGCCCGCACCGAAAGCCGCACCCGTCGCTGAGATTGAAGCGGACGTGGTAGCCGAAGCCGTCGATCTCGAGGAGGACGCCTGATCATGGACCCCACTGTCATGGCGAGCACAGCGGTTTTTACGGGTGTCATCGTACTGCTCGTAGTGATCCTGTCCGTCCTGTCGAAGAAACTCATGCCCGGCGGATTGGTTACGATCGATATCAACGACGGGCACAAGACACTCGAAGTCGCTCCGGGCAGCACCCTGCTTGCGACCCTGGCCGATGCAAAAATTTTCGTCCCCTCCGCGTGTGGCGGCGGTGGCACCTGCGCCATGTGTAAATGCATCATCCACGAAGGTGGCGGCGAGATCCTCCCCACGGAGACCGGATTCATCAAGAAGAAGGAAGCCAAACAGGGTATGCGCCTCTCCTGTCAGGTTAAGGTCAAAGAAGATTTGAAGATCGAAGTAGAGGACGAGGTGCTCGATATTCAGAAATTCGAGGCCACTGTCCAGTCCAACAAGAACGTCGCGACCTTCATCAAGGAACTCGACATGACCCTGCCCGAGGGTGTTGATCTTAACTTCAAGGCCGGGGGCTATGTCCAGATTGACATTCCCGAATACGACCTGTCCTTTAAGCAGTTCGACATCGAAGGCGAGTATCACCCCGACTGGGACAAGTTCAAGATGTGGGACATCAACGCCAAGAACGAAGAACCCGTCTTCCGGGCGTACTCCATGGCTAACCATCCGGCCGAAGGTAACCGCGTGATGCTGAATGTCCGTGTCGCCGCACCGCCGCCCCGCACGAACCATCCTCCCGGCATTGCCTCTTCCTATATTTTCAACATGAAGCCCGGCGACAAGGTGTTGCTCAGCGGACCCTACGGAGAATTTTTTGCCCAGGATACTCAGCGCGAGATGGTCTACATCGGCGGCGGCGCCGGCATGGCGCCCATGCGCAGCCATCTCTTCGACCTGTTTCACACGAACAAGACCGGACGCAAGGTCTCCTACTGGTACGGCGCGCGATCCCTCCGCGAGATGTTCTACACGGAGGACTTCGCGGACATCGAGTCGAAGTTCCCGAACTTCTCTTACCATGTGGCGCTGAGTGACGCCCAGCCCGAGGACAACTGGACCGGTTACACGGGCTTCATCCACCAGGTCGTGCTGGACAACTATCTCTCCAAGCACCCGGAACCCGAAGAGGTCGAGTACTACCTCTGCGGCCCGCCCATGATGCTCGCCGCCGTCCGCAACATGCTGGACAGCCTCGGCGTCGAGCCGGAGATGATTCGCTACGACGAGTTCGGTTGATCCGATCCCGTCCCGGGCGAGCGCGGTGAGTCGAGTGGCATCCCGCCATGTCTTCGGTAGCGAAATCTCCACTTCTTCTATCGCACACGACTCGCGGCACCGCTATGCTGCCTACCCATGCGTGAACGACCCGAATTCAGCCCTCGCAAGACCCTGATCCTGGGTTCCGTCATACTCGGGCTCATCATCTATTCGGCTTATCGCAAGCCGCCGTTGCCGCCCAACCCGTCGTGGTCGGGCCCTACCATGGGCACGACCTATCGTATCCAGATCGCCCACAATCCACTCGGCCTCAAAGAGCTGAAGGCATTACGTGCGGAAATCGAGAAGGAACTCGAGACACTCAATCAGGCTATGTCCACCTACATTCCGGACAGCGAGATTTCACGGTTCAACTCCACAACATCCATCGCGCCCGTCGCCGTTTCCCCCGATTTCCTCAACGTCATGGCCTACGCGCGTCAGCTGTCTGAACGCTCCGGTGGCGCATTCGACGTCACCGTTGGGCCGATGATCGAACTTTGGGGATTCGGCCACGATGCCTGGCGCGAGGAGTCACCACCTGCCAAAGCAATCGAAGACGCCGCTGCACGTTGCGGATCGAGTTGGCTGACGATCTCCACCGGAGGGCTGCAGAAAGCGATACCGGGGTTACGGCTTGATCTGAGCGCCGTCGCGAAGGGCTACGCCGTGGACCGCCTCCTCGCGACCGTGAAGGCGGCCGGCTGTAAGAACGCCTATGTCGAGATCGGAGGCGAAATCGCCGTATGTGGCAAGAATCCGTCGTCCCGGGCGTGGACGCTTCAACTTGAACGGCCTGAATACGACTCGTTGCCCGGCGAATCTCTACGACCCGGAAAAATCTATCTTTCTGATGCCGCGATTGCGACCTCCGGCGACTACCGCAATTACTTTCGAGACAAGGGTCGCGTGTATTCGCATATCATCGATCCGCGCACGGGCTGGCCGGTCACGAATCACGTCGCCAGCGTAACCGTCGTTGCACCCTTATGCATGGTCGCCGATGGACTGGCTACAACCGTGATGGTCATGGGCGCGCGTGATGGGCTTGAAATGATCGAATCTATCCCGCAAGTCGAGGCGCTCGTCATCTGGCGAACCGAAGAAGGTTTCGAAGAAATCAAGAGCAGCGGGTTTCAGGACATAGAGTCAGCAGCGCCGAAACTTTAGCGCGAGGCCGGCTCTGGATCTTCATAATCTGCCGGCCTGGGCTTATGATGCGCCGAGCCCTCGTCCGCGAAGCGTCCCAGCGTACTAAGCTCGGAGATTCCCGCTAACCCCATGTCGTCTTCCTCCTCGCAGAGGCTGATCTCTTTTTTGGGACAGCCGCCACAGGACATCAGATGTCCATCCTCAATCACCGGTTCGTCTGCGCAACCTCCACGCATGGCCCGGCCACGGACGATCAGACCGATCGCCATTCCGGCAAAGCATAGTCCGAATACACCGAGCGCAACCAGTGCTGGGATCAAAAAGCTCATGGCAGAAGTATAGGCTCGCCTCTTTCCGCGGGCAATCGTTCTTCGTGCTCGTCCGTTGCACCCGACCAAGAATCCCCTGAATATCACGTTCAAATAAGGGAATCTCTGTATCTGGGCGGCCCCTGCCCTTGCTCTGAATCCAGCTACGAAGTATCCTGTCAATGCCTAGGCGAGGGTTCCCCTCCCACAACTCATGACATCAATTGAACCGGACGAGGACACACGGGCCAGGTGAACATTTCGTGAACAGGAACGTCATCGACGCCGCCTCGTGGCCGGGAAGAAGGTCGTGCTGAACCTCGTGTTTCTACCGGCCACGGAGCCGGATGACGAAACGTTCGGAAAGATCCCGACGCGGATCGAGGGCTGTTCTTCGACATCGATTCACCAGGTCCGCTACCCCGGCATGGTGTGGTACAACGCCGCAATTCGCCAGGAAGCAATCGATCAAATCCGCGCTCTCGACGTTGCGTCAATCGTCCTTGTCGGATTCAGCAAGTCCGGCCTTGGCGCGTGGAATATCGCGCGAACGATTCCGGACTGTATTTCTGGCACGATCATCTTCGACGCACCTGTTGCGCGGGATGAACGGCCTGTGCCTGAGACCGCCCCATTCTACGCCAGTGACGCATCCTGGAGGGAAGACCTGCCCAATCGCACCGTGCCCGCCTTCAAGACCGCAATGCCCGCTACGCACTCGCTTGTGCTGATCTCAGGTGACGGCTATCACGACGAGATGCGCACACTTTCCAGGTCCATCGGTAAGATCAGGGTCGAGCATACTTTCCTTCCGCGGCCACACCTGAAGCACCACTGGAATTCGGGTTGGATTGAACAGGGTCTGAACGAAATATACGCACAAGGCGGTCCACAAAACGGCCATCGACATAGGCGGCCGTGACACCTGCAAAGGAGCCAGACCAGTTCTCCCGCCGGGCTCGACAAAGCGGGCGAGGCGTCGGCGGCGTTCCGAATAGTTGTAACGTTAACGCCGCGCCGTTCATCATTCTCTGCAGCGCCGCCGGCGGCGCGACGGCGTTATGATTGGGACCAGGAAGGCGGAAGTATGCGACAACACGATGGCTCGCCTTTGTGCTTATGGGAGCGTGGCCAGCGTCCTTATGCGGTATTTTCTGACCCTGATCTCCGGCGCGGCGGCACCTGTCCCCAATCGACGGGGCCCCAATAGCCGGGGTCCGTCCCTGTACGGGACGGGGCCTGTCCCCGCTGCGGGGAAACGTCCATTTTTCGAACAATAATGGCGAATTATCCATTTCGGGGGCTGTCCCTAAACCCCGAGAGCGGGACGGACAGTCTCGTTCAGAGGAGAATCTAGATAAAAATCTTGTGGACAGCAGGCGGGGCATAGAATATATCAGACTAAGTATATAGGATAAGTAGGATTTATGCGCTTCTGCCAGAAAACCGAATACGCGCTCAAGACGTTGATCGATCTCGCCCAGCATAGGGACGACGGCATTGCGTCGGCGTCGGCGATTGCACGTCGTCAGAACATCCCGGTAAAGTTCCTGGAACAGATATTGATGCCTCTACGCAGCGCCGACCTGATCACCAGTAAGCGCGGTCCGAAAGGTGGCTACCACCTTACGAGCGATCCCGAAGAGATCACAGTCGGGGAGATTGTGCGGTTGAGCGAAGGAAATGGTTCCTCCATTGCCTTCGCTCAGGATGCCCCATGCGCAGTGCGTGAACTCTGGCACGAAATTGATGGTGCTCTCGATCGCAAGCTCAACAGCGTTACAATCCAGGACCTTGTTGAGCGCACAGAGGAACTCGCGAATTCGAAGGAGGTCAGCTTTGTCATCTGACGCTACACTTACCATCGATCCGAAAGCCGATGCTCAGGAAATCGTCCGCTGGGGTCTCGACAACTTTTCCCCCGATATCGCCGCCGCGTGCAGCTTCGGTGCCGAGGACATTGTCGTGATCCACATGATGAAGCAGGTCCGCGACGACATCTGTGTCTTCTCGCTCGACACCGGCCGTATGCACGAAGAGACCTACGCCTGCGCCGACGCCGTTCGTCGACATCTGCAGGTGAACATCGAGTGGTTTTTCCCGGAACGCGCCGCGGTCGAAGGACTAGAGCGCGCGAAAGGCCTCTACTCTTTTCGTGAAAGCGTGGAGAATCGTAAAGAGTGCTGCGCGATCCGAAAAGTGGAACCGCTCAATCGCGCCCTCAGTAAACGTCGCGCCTGGATCACAGGATTGCGACGCGATCAAAACGTAACTCGTGGCACCATCGAACCAATCGAAACCGACGAGCAGCATGGCTCGATTCGCAAACTGAATCCCATCGCCAATTGGTCGAGCGAACGCGTATGGACCTACATCCGCGAACACGATCTGCCGAATAACGCGCTGCACGATCGCGGTTTTCCGTCGATTGGATGCGCACCCTGCACCCGTGCCGTTAAACCCGGCGAGGACGAACGTGCAGGACGCTGGTGGTGGGAAAGCTCGAAACACAAGGAATGCGGTCTGCACCTCGATCACGACGGGGATGAGGACGACGGCCAGGGCGCGTAAGGCGATGGATCATCTTCAAAAACTTGAAGCCCAGAGCGTGCACATCCTGCGCGAGGCCTATCGCGAGTTTAAGAACCTTGTGATGCTGTGGTCGATCGGCAAGGACAGCACCGTTCTGCTATGGCTGACACGCAAGGCCTTCTTCGGACACGTGCCCTTCCCGCTCGTTCATATCGACACGAATTTCAAGATTCCCGAAATGATCGCGTATCGTGACCGGCTTGCCATCAAATGGAAACTGAACATGGTGGTGGGTCAGAACACGGCGGCGCTCAAAACCAAACAGACCTTTCCGGACGGCACGCTGTCCCGCATCGAATGCTGCAAGGCGCTAAAGAGCGAAGCACTCAAACATACGCTCTCCGGCGAATGGCCACGCCAGCGGATGAATCACACCACCGGTGAGTACGAACTTGATACCGACAAGGAACCCTATACCGGCGTCATCGTGGGTGCGCGTGCAGACGAGGAAGGCAGCCGCTCGAAGGAACGCTATTTCTCCCCGCGCGACAAAGATAACGACTGGGATGTTGGTGATCAGCCGCCGGAGCTCTGGAGTCAATACAAGACGGACTTCGCACCGGGAACCCACGTTCGTGTGCACCCCCTGCTCGACTGGACCGAGCTGAACATATGGGAATACATCGACCGCGAGGAGATCCCGATCACGAACCTCTACTTCGACCAGGGCGACGGCACACGCTATCGCTCGTTGGGATGTTTCCCCTGCACCACCCCCGTGCAGTCAACCGCGCGTAACGTGGGCGAAATCGTACAAGAACTGCGCACGGGACGGTTTGCAAACATCGCCGAGCGATCCGGTCGCGAACAGGATAAGGAAGACGAAGGCGGCCTCGAAACGCTTCGCCGTGACGGGTACATGTAATGACGACAACGATCGCACAAAATTACCGTATGAATGTGGTCATGGCCGGCCACGTCGACCACGGCAAGAGTACCGTTATCGGGCGGCTGCTGGCCGATACGAACTCCCTTCCCGAAGGCAAGCTCGAGCAGGTACGCCTGATGTGCGAACGCAATGCGCGACCCTTCGAGTACGCCTTTCTACTGGATGCGCTCAAGGATGAGCGCTCCCAGGGAATCACGATCGATACGGCACGCTGCTTCTTTAAGACCGATCGGCGCCACTACATCCTGATCGATGCGCCGGGGCATATCGAATTTCTCAAGAACATGATCACCGGTGCGGCGCGCGCCGAGGCCGGCCTGATCGTGATCGACGCCCACGAAGGCATCCAGGAGAACTCAAAGCGCCATGGCTATATGGTCTCCATGCTCGGCTTGCGACAGATCGCCGTCGTGGTGAACAAGATGGACCTGATCGATTATGACCAGGAGCGATTTGAAGCGATTCAGCGCAACTTCACCGAGTTCCTCGCAAAGATCGGGGTCCACCCCCTGGGCTTCATCCCGGCAAGCGGCAGCCAGGGCACGAATATCGCGGCGCGCGACGAACGCACCGACTGGTACAAAGGGCCCACCGTCCTTGAACAGATTGACGCCTTCGTCGAGGAGGGCGCCCCGACCGAACTGCCGTTCCGACTTCCCGTGCAGGACATCTACAAGTTCACGGAAGAAGATGACAGCCGCCGCATCGTGGCCGGCACCATCACGACGGGCCAAATCCACGTTGGAGACGATGTCGTTTTTCTGCCATCGCATAAAGGGTCGCAGGTGAAGTCGATAGAGTCTTTCAATACCAACACGCGCGCCGACGCACAGGCAGGTGAAGCGGTGGGGGTCACGCTCACAACACAGATCTATGCCCGGCGCGGCGAGTTAATGGTCCGCGCGGACGAACCGGCACCGCAGGTCAGCCGGCGATTCAAGGTGAACTTGTTCTGGATGGGTACGGCTCCGATGGTCAAGAACAAGGCCTACAAGGTTAAGCTCGGCGCAAGTCGATCGACGATCCAACTGGTCGACATCCTCAACGTGCTGGATGCCTCGGAGTTGAGTTCCGTGTCCAACAAGCAACAGGTCGACCGCCACGATGTGGCGGAATGCGTCCTCGAGTGCCCGAAACCGTTGGCATTCGACTTGAACGAATCCATCGAAGCGACTGGACGCCTGGTGATCATCGACAATTACGAGATCGCCGGTGCAGGCATTCTCCTCGAAACAATCGAGGACGATCAGTCGATGCTGAAGGATCACATTCGCGATCGCGAAATGGAGTGGAAGGGCAGTTCGATCAGGGCCGACGAACGGACGGCCGTCTACAACCATGGCGCTAAGTTCGTACTGATCACCGGCGATGACGGTGTCGGCAAGGAGATACTGGCACATGCGCTCGAACGTAAATTGTTCTACGCAAATTTCAAGGCGTACTATCTGGAACTCGGCGACGTGATGAGCGGCCTGGATGCGGACATCGGCGACGAGTCACGCGATGAGCATCTGCGGCGACTGGGCGAACTGGCCCGCATCCTCACGGACTCGGGACAGATCTTCATTACGTCGCTTTCGCACGTCGACGACTACGACCTCGAAATGTTGGAGTTGCTCAACAAGCCTAACGAGATCGTTGTGGTGCATGTCGGCGACAACAGCTTCAACACCTATGCGCCGAGCATGGTCCTGCCCGAATCTCCGGACCCCGACGAGTGGGTCAAAAAGATCTGCGACATGCTCCGTGAAAAGAAAGTCATTCTCCAGTATTCAATCTAATGATAGCGTTACATCGAATTTCTGTTTCAACAGGTCTTCCCACGCACCGGAACGGCCTCAACGGGAACCATCATGCCGGATAAAGAGCTACATATTGATACGCAGGTTATTCACGCCGCGTACGCGGCCGACCCCGATACGGGTTCGACCACGATACCGATCCACCTATCCACGGCCTTTGCATATAAATCGGCGGAGGATATCGCCGCTGTCTTCGCAGGCAAGGACGCCGGATTCATCTACAGTCGAATCAACAATCCGACCACGAACCTGTTCGAGCAACGCATGACGGCCCTCGACGACGGGCTGGGTGCCGTCGCTTGCGCATCCGGAATGGCGGCCATTACATCAACCGTGCTGGCCCTGGCCGGCCAGGGCGACCAGATCATATCCGGCCAGAGCATCTTCGGCGGCACGCATTCCCTGTTCAATCGAACGTTTTCCCGCATCGGCATCGAGACCAGCTTCGTGGAGTCGACCAACGCGGAGTCCTATCGTGACGCCATCACGGACCGGACAAAACTGATCTTCGTGGAGACGCTCGGAAATCCAAAACTCGACGTACCCGACATCGTTGCCATCTCGGCTGTTGCGCGTGAGCACCAGATTCCACTCATTGTCGATAACACGGCCACGACGCCCGCGCTTCTGAAGCCCAAGACGCTCGGGGCGGACGTCGTGATCTATTCAACATCGAAATACCTGAACGGGCATGGCAACGCGATCGGCGGCCTGATTCTCGACTGTGGAACGTTTGACTGGAGCAGCCCACGCACCACCTATCTGCACGAACTTCATGCGCGCGTGCGGCATTTCGCGTTTCTAGCCTCGTTGCGGACCCATATTTGCCGCGACATCGGCACCTGCCCCTCCCCGTTCAATGTCTTCCTGACCGCGATTGGCATCGACTCGTTGGCCGTGCGCATGGAGCGTCATTGCGACAACTCGTTAAAAATCGCGCGCGCGCTCAGCGAGGACGCGCGGGTCGACGAGGTCCGCTATCCCGGCCTCGAGTCACATTCCGACCATGCGGTCGCGAAACGTCAGTTCAACGAACGATACGGCGCGCTGATCACCTTAAACGTCGGCACCCGCGAACGGGCCTTCGCCGTGATCAATGGCGTGGAGCATATCCAACGTCTCGCGAATCTGGGCGACGCCAAATCATTGATTATCCACCCCGCCTCCACGTTCTGCCGCGAAGCGTCAGAAGACGAGCGCACGGCAATGGGTGTCAACGAGGGCCTCATACGACTTGCCGTAGGTATCGAGCATGCCGATGACATTCTCGACGATCTCGATCGGGGCCTTAAAAAATTGAATTAAGAGGACAAGCGATGACGATTACGATCAATGCTGAAGCGACCGAGATTCCGGACGACACCTCCGTCACCGAATTGCTCAAGTTGCACGAAGTGAAGATGCCGGAGATGGTTTCGATCGAACTGAACGGCGAAATTCTGGAACGGGACAAGTACGAGAGCACACAGCTCTCGAACGGGGATTCCGTGGAACTGCTCTACTTCATGGGCGGTGGCGCGATCGGAATCTGAAAAGGCAAAGCATGAACCTTTCGGACGAACAAATTGAGCGCTACTCGCGGCACATTCTGCTGCCCGAGCTGGGGAGCGCGGGCCAGGAGAAACTCCTGGCCGGTCGTGTCCTGTTGATTGGCGCAGGCGGCCTGGGCTCACCCGCCGGCATGTACCTTGCCGCTGCGGGCGTCGGCACGATCGGAGTGATCGACAGCGACGTCGTGGACCTGAGCAATCTGCAGCGTCAGATCGCGCACGCCACCCCTGACCTCAATCGGCCGAAGGTCGAATCGGCAGCCGAAACATTCAAGGCGATGAACCCCGATGTAAACGTGCGGACCTACCATGCGCGAATCATGGCGGACAACGCGCTCGATATCATCAACGATTACGATTTTGTCGTCGACGGTGCGGACAATTTCCCCACGAAGTTTCTGGTAGCGGACGCCTGCCATTTTGCCGACGTAGCCTACTCACACGCGGGCATTCTGCGGTTCCAGGGACAGACGATGACGGTTGTGCCGAACGAGTCCGCCTGCTACCGCTGTGTTTTCAACTCTCCACCACCGCCGAATGCCGTACCGTCCTGCTCCCAGGCCGGCGTGCTCGGCGCATTGGCAGGCGTCGTCGGTTGCCTTCAGGCGACGGAAGCCATCAAGAGCATTCTCGGCACAGGAGACCTGCTAACGAATCGCCTGCTAATGTATGACGCGCTGAAGCTGAACTTCCGGACCGTCTCCATCAGCCGGCAGTCGAAGTGCCCACTCTGTGGCGAGAACCCCATCATTACCGAAGTCGTAGATGCCGAGGAGGCCGTTTGCGATCTTGCCGCGGGCCGATGAAACCGCTCGAGATACCAGAGGCTATCCGGCTGCAACTTGTCGATGCGGCCCACGCCGGCGCCCCCCTCGAGGTCTGTGGACTGCTGGCCGGGCGCGAGGGGCGCGTAGACACCTTCTATCCAATGACAAATGCGGACGCATCGGAAGATCATTTCACCATGGTCCCCGAAGAACAGTTTGCGGCCATCAAGGACATGCGGGACAAGGGGACGCAAATGCTCGCGATATGGCACAGTCATCCCGCCTCCCCGGCACGTATGTCAGACGAAGATATACGCCTCGCCTTTACGCCTGACGTCATCTACGTCATCAGTTCCCTCGTGGCGCCTGCCGCTGAGGCGCTGCGTGGATACGCGATGATTGACGGCGTACCGGAAGAAGTGGCTATCCACGAGATTTAGACGTGAACTATTTCGAAGACAACTCGCTGGCGATCGGCAATACGCCCATGATCCAGCTTAAGCGGCTGATCGAGGACAACGGCGGCCTTGTACTTGGCAAAATTGAGGGCCGCAATCCCGCCTATTCAGTAAAATGCCGCATCGGCGCTTCGATGGTCTGGGATGCCGAGAAACGTGGCGTACTCAAGCCGGGAGTGGAAATCATTGAGCCGACGAGCGGCAACACCGGAATCGCGCTCGCATATGTCGGCGCCGCGCGCGGCTACAAGGTAAACATCGTCATGCCGCACTCCATGTCGATTGAGCGCCGTAAGATTATGTCCGCGTTCGGTGCTGAAGTTATCCTGACGGAGGGCGCCGAAGGCATGACCGGGGCGATCGACAAGGCACAGGAAGTCGTGGATAGCGATCCCGATAAGTACTTCATGCCTCAGCAGTTTCGAAATCCGGCAAATCCAGCGATTCACGAAAGAACGACCGGCCCCGAGATATGGCGCGACACCGATGGCAAAATCGACGTGCTCGTCTCCTGCGTAGGTACCGGCGGCACGATCAGCGGCGTCTCGCGCTACATCAAGCAAGAGATGAAGAGGGATATCGTCAGCGTTGCCGTGGAACCGGCAAGCAGTCCGGTGATCTCACAGACGCTCGCCGGGGAGCCGCTCACGCCGAAGGACCATGTCATCCAGGGCATCGGCGCCGGTTTCGTGCCGGATACGCTCGACCTTTCAGTCGTCGATCGCGTTGAGAAAATCGAAAACCATGCAGCGCTTGAGTACACGCAGCGTCTCTCCGTCGACGAAGGCATTTTATGCGGCATCTCCTGCGGCGCAGCTGTCGCTGCGACTGCGCGCCTGGTCAAAGAACCAGCGTTTCAGGGTAAAACAATCGTTGTTATTCTGCCCGATTCCGGCGAGCGTTACTGCTCCATGATGCCGTTTGACGCGCTTCTTTGATTCCGCTATCTTCTCCGCACTTTATTCCCTGCCGGTGGCGCTTTACGAAGACCGTGTGGCCCACCGGTGCCGTAGTGCACTGTGATCACCGGAATTGAACATGCCAGGACCTGAATCAATCGGACCCCAGGCCGCCAATAGTGTCGGTATCGTAACGCCGGAAACGGTGCAGGTACCGGTGCCAGCTGGTGGCCTTGAACTGGAAGGCGGCGGTCGACTACCTGAGTTGACGGTGGCCTTCGAGCGGTATGGGGACCTCGCGCCCGACAAGAGCAACGCCGTATACATCTGCCACGCGCTTACCGGTGACGCGCACGTCGCCGGTTATCATTCGCCGGACGATCCGAAACCCGGCTGGTGGGACCAGATGGTGGGCCCCGGCAAGGCCCTCGACACGAACCGCTATCACGTCATCTGCGCCAACATCCTGGGTGGATGCAAGGGCACAACCGGACCGGGATCAATCTCGCCGGAGAACGGCAAACCCTACGGCTCGAGATTTCCCGACATCACGGTGGGAGATATCGTGCGCGTCCAGCACGACTTCCTCAAGCATATCGGGATCGACCGTCTGGAGGCAGTTATTGGGGGATCGCTGGGCGGCATGCAGGCGATCGAGTGGGCCATCCAGTTCCCGGATGCGGTCGAGAGTTGTATTTGCATCGCGTCGGCCATGAGTCTTTCCGCCCAGGCGTTGGCCTTTGATATTGTCGGGCGACGGGCCATCACGGGCGATCCCGCCTGGGCTGGCGGCGACTACTATGAAACCGATCAGGTACCCGCTCCCGGCCTGTCACAGGCACGCATGATCGGGCACATTACATATCTATCGCCGGAGATGATGACGCGCAAGTTTGGCCGCGAGCGCCGCGACGACAAGCGCTTCCAGGTCGAGAGCTATCTCGACTACCAGGGCGGCAAATTCGTCGAACATTTCGACGCCAATTCCTATCTGCACATCACGAAAGCCATGGACGCCTACGACGTCGAAGAGAAATACGGCAGTGTCGAGGCGGCCCTTGAACGTGTGCGCTCGCGCTGCCTGGTCGTCGCGCTGAGTTCCGATTGGCTCTTTCCGCCGGAGCAATCTCTCGATCTCTCGATCGCGCTCTTGCAAGCCGGTAAAGACGTGTCGTACTGCGAGCTTCTTGCGCCGCACGGACACGATGCATTCCTGGTCGACATCGAGCACCTCGGCGAACTGGTCAGTACATTCATCGCCAACCTCACGCGTGCCCCATCGACAACCAGCGCCCCCCCCGCGGCATGGGTCACCGAACCGTGGCGGCGCGAAGAAGACAACCTGATCAAACGATCGGTCAAGAAGGGTTCGCGCGTGCTCGACCTCGGTTGCGGTAACGGCCAAATTCTCGAATTACTGGCCCGCGATCACGAGGTACATGGCCTCGGCGTCGACATCGAGCTGGAACACGTGATCGACGTTCTGGGTAAAGGCATCGACATCTTTCAGGCCGATATCGACGAGGGCCTCGCGATGATTCCGGACAAGGCTTACGACTACGCGATCCTAAGCGAAACGTTGCAGGTCGTTCGCCAACCGCGGACCGTACTCAAGGAAATGTTACGCGTGGCCAACGAGGGCATCGTTAGCTTCCCGAACTTCGCCCGGTGGCGCTACCGCGCCTACCTGACACTGTTCGGCCGGATGCCGAAATCCCGTACGTTGCCGTTTGAATGGTACGACACGCCCAATATTCACCTGACGACGTTAAAGGACTTTCTGCGGCTCTGTGACCAGGACGGCTATCGTATTCTTGACCTCACCTGCGTGGCGTCCGGCATCTTTGGGAAACTGTTGGTTCGGCTCGGACTCAAAAACCTTGGCGCCAATCGAGTCATCGTGCGTCTGACGCGCGACGGTTCTGACTGATCCGTGCTAGATGACCCAGTCATGTGCGCCCAGGCGCCCATCGGCGGTCTTCTCAAGTACCGGCGCTTCATCGAAATCGCCGTCATACTCGAATAAGCCGAAGGAGAACGTCGTTGTGCTCGTCTCATAGGCATCGAGCCATTCGAACGTCGGCGTATCGTGCAGACGTCCCATTTCGACGTTCGAACGCCGGCTCGTCGCGAAGGCGTAAGACGTGAATTCCATACCACGCGTCAGTTCTTTGCCATTCCAGGGCGGAACGGCGCGCGCGCGATTCTCCTCCCAGGTCATCAACCACGGAAATGCGGCGCGCTCCCAGGCGTAGACCAGGGCGGAACGATGGTCGTTCTGCGCGCACACAAACCAACCGCGATCGTCTTCCGGTCGAATTCGCAGCGTGCACAGATCGGCATTTTTCGGATCACGGGGATAGCGCCGCCAATCGGTCTCGCCACCACCCTCGAGCGGCACCATCGGGTAATCAAACGCAGCGTCGAGAGCGAAAAACGAGTCCGTTTCATCTCGGGTCGGCCAGGTCTGCCCGCGGTCCGCGTTACAGGCGAACAGGGCCGGCGAGGGCTCCAGAAACGCGGCCCCGATCGTTGCGTGCTGGGAGCGACCCATGGCCCGCTCGAAGCCAACGCGGTTGACCATCGTTTCCTCCACGCGAACAACGGCCTCGCCACGACTGAGCGTGAACCGGCGCGTCACGTCTATCGCCGTGCGGGGTAGCCGCGCCGCCATGACGAGCGTGACGCTCGTGTCGTCACTCTTACCCTCAACGGCATCCCAGGTAACCATCCCGGCTTCGCCATGAAACGTCAGCCCGCTTCGCGTCTCACCCTCGCTTTGTGCCCCGAAAACATCCAGGCACAGGTTGTGGCCCACGATACTCGAAAGAAGCCGCCCCTCCATATCCTCACCGTAAATGGCGGGATCGGCGACAGCGTGCAGACTCGGGTCAACCGTCGGCCAACCCGGAACCCAGAGCGGGTTTACACCCCCGGCGGCGGGCTCAATCGACGCAATGTGTCCGCCCCCGGTGAGAACCGTCACGGCGATTCTGTCGTTCGCGAAACGTACGGCCGGGCGCCCCTCAAAGAGACAGGTATCGATCGAATGCATGGGCTGCTCTCCTAGATAAGCCCCGCGAGTGCCTCGCGGAGTTCAGATTCCGGATCACGCCCGGCAATTTCAGCCTTGCGGCGTTCCTGTGATTGCATGACGTCGGCTCGCACGGCATCGTCCGTCAGTAGAATATCAAACAATGCCGCCAGTTCCTCAGGCTCAAGGTCATCGTATAACACACCCGCGCCGCCAAGCGCCTCCGGCATGCCGCCCCGTTCTTTCGCCAGGACCGGAACATCCTTATAAATGGCCTCAACGAGAGGTAGGCAATAACCTTCATGATCGCTGGCCGTGACAAAAAGATCGGTGATCTCGTAATACGCCGCCAGCTTGGCGGGACTCGCGTATCGCTCGAAACACACGTTGGGAACCTTGAGCTCGCACACGAGCATGCGCAGCATCAAGTAGTAGCGCGGACAAGAACGCTCCGAACCGATCAGCAGGAGCCGACTGCGCGGATTGATTGTCCGGTTGTACCACGCAAACGCGGTGATCAGGTCTTCCACGCGTTTGTTTGGAACAAGCCGCCCGACCCAGGTCAGGGTAGGTATCCGTACTGGAAATTTGTTGAAAACATTATCACCGCTGGGCGCGTCGAAGGTCTTCGGGTTGAACAACAGGGGAAACACGTGCACGTCGTCAATACCGAGTTCCGCGAGCTCGCCGGCGTTAAACGCCGAATCTGCCCAGACACGGTCCGCTTTCCGCGCGGCTTCGCCCAGTTTCTCGCGAGCGACCGTGAGTTGGTCGGCTAGGTCATCGTCAAAGCCCCGAAAGAAATGCGCGGGAGTAATATTGTGATAGACGAGAACCTTCCTGGCCGCGACACCGAGAAACGCATCCACGGCTTTCGACCAGATCGAGTAGTGATGGATCGCGACATCGTCTCGTTCAGCCTGGTACTCTCCCAGATCCCTGCAGAGATGGCGCACCTCCGGCGCAACATGTTGCATATCGGTGTAGATGCCAGTCTCTATTCCCCACTTCCGCAAAATTCCGTCGAAGACCATAACTTCGGCGGAAATTGCGTCACCCTCGGCGAATCCCGGCAGGAGCTGATCAATCCGTGGCATTGTTGTCCTCCGGTCCACCGCTGTGCCGTACTCGCGCCTCAAGCTCGTCCACGCGACGCTGCAACGCATCCACCTCCTTGCGATGCGATTCGCGCATGAATTCGATCGTGGACGTGATTTGCGTATTGATGACATTCTGTTGAAACGCTGTATGATCGTGCTGGTATTGCAAAAAGCGCCACGCGAGGCGGCGTAGCCACGCAAGCAACCCGCGCAAAGGACCCCGTCCGCCCGATATTCGCGGTTGAACGGTATCGATGTCCGAGCGATACCAGAGCAGCGTAATCAACTTTTCGAGATAGCCCTCCCGATCCAATTCATCGCTCAGCGAGAGGGAGGCCAGATTTCGGGGCAAAAACTTGGGCAGGTCGTCGTGCCGACGCGAGGCTTCGACCCTTTGCCGGATCCGGGATTCCAGGTCGGAAGCCCTGTCTTTATCTGCAATCTTGATTTTCATCAGCGATTCGCCGGTCTCAACACGGCGCAAGGTGATCCTAGTGAATTCGAACCCTTCCGCGCAAGCGCCTAACGATCTATCCGCTCCAGCATCTCATCGTACACGCCGACGAGCTGTAATCGAAACCGGTCTAATCCGTAGGACTCGTCAAAGACCTTGCGCGCGGCTGATCCGAGGCGCTCGCTCCGCTCAACATCATTCAGCAGCTCAAGGGTGCCGTTCGCAAACCCGTCAGCCGTGGCGGGCACCAATTGCGCAATCGATTCGTCCAGGAGAACACGATTCGCGGGTGCATCCGCCGCCAGGATCGCCCTCGCGGCTTTCATGTAGTCCATCAACTTTAGCGGCGAGTTAGTGCCCCCCGCGCGAGGACAGAGCAAAATATCCGAAGCCCTGAGCGCATGCGGCAGATCGTCGGGCGACATGCGCCCCATGAAGGAAACAGCATCCGCGACGTTTCTCTCTCTCAGCCAGGAACGCCGTTCCTCGATTTCCTCTTCACTCCCGCCGATGATGACGAATCGCACGTCGGCGCGACTCGCCCTGACGATCGGCATCATCTCGAATACAATGTCGACGCCTTGGTAGGTCGCAAACGATCCGACATAGGTCACCAACCGGCTCTCGTCGCCCTTCAACAACTCCGCCCGGTGTTCCGCAGCACGATCCGGATCCGGCTCCATTCGCGACGACGGGACATCGGCAATCGACACCACGCGCGATCCCGCACGCACTTGATTCGCCTGCTCTGCGATTCCGGTCCCTGTCGCGATCACCGCGTCCGCGCGCCGAATGCATCGGCGCATGACGCATGCATAGGCTTTCATGATGATATTCCTGATCCATCCGCCCCTGTAGGAATCCGGGTCGGAATGAATTTCGAAGACAAATCGTCCACCCGCGAGACGCGCGGCCAACAACCCGATCGGACCCGCATCCTCTACGGCGTGCACGTAGCGATAACGCATGCGTCGCGCGAGTCGTGCGGCGGCAAACAGGAGCACCACGTCAAAGACAAGCTTGGAGAGCGACGGCCCGATCGGCAGACGCCGGGCCCCAATCACGTTCGGTACGCGCAGCACGCGCACGCCCGGAATCGTCTTTTCCTCCCCGACCGGTAACGTCAGCAGGTCGACCTCGAATCCAGCCTCCGCGAGAATCTGGACATTGGACGCAATCCGAATGGGTGAACCACGCCATTCGAAGAAAGGCTGGGGAGAAATAAAAAGTAGTCTTCCTCGTGAGTCGGACATGTATAGAATGCTGACGGTATCAACATGGGCAGCAGGTGTAACGCAAATTCCGGAGCCAACTGATCAAGCCTCACTGCATTTCGGACGGTCAATGACTGACACCATCTACTCGGAAACAGCTGACATCGAGTCCTCGACGGATGCGTACGCCGATCGATTTCGCGGCGCCACCGGCGAATGGATGCTCGCCACTCAGGAGCGGATCACGCTCGAGTACATTGCGAGTTCTGACGGAAGCACCGTTCTCGACGTCGGCGGCGGGCATGGACAACTCACCCGGCCGCTCTGCAAAAAGGGGTACGATGTGACAGTGCTGGGAAGCGACGCGTCTTGTCGCAAAAGAATCGCGGATCTCGCGGAGAATGGTCACTGCACGTTCGTCGTGGGAGATGTCATCCATCTCCCGTTTGAAGACCGCTCCTTTGACACGGTTATCAGTTTCCGCATGCTGACGCACTGCGGTGCGTGGCCTCAACTCGTCGCCGAGCTCTGCCGCGTGGCACGCCAGGCTGTCGTGGTCGACTACCCGACGAAACAGAGCCTCAACGCAATCGCGCCGATGCTTTTCGCCGCCAAGAAGAATCTCGAAGGCAATACCCGCCCCTGGCGACTGTTCAGGCACGCTGAGGTCCTAAGCGCGTTCGAGGCCAACGGATTCCCCGGCATGGCGCGACGTGGACAATTTTTTCTACCGATGGTGATGCATCGCGCCCTGCGCTGTCGCGGGCTGTCGAACGGAATGGAGCGGATCTGTGCAGCATTAGGCCTGACGCGTGCGTGGGGATCGCCGGTCATCCTCAAGGCCACGCGTCGCGAGGGAGATTCGTAGTGGAACGATCCGGCATCCAGTCGGGCGATCGTGTTCTCGTCACCGGCGCAACGGGTTTCACGGGTCGCGTGCTCACCCGGAAGCTATGTGAACGCGGCGCGGAGGTGGTTGCGATTGCGCGTCCATCGTCCGACCTCGAACCACTGGCTGACTGTCACATCCAATGGCTACTCGGCGACGTCGCGGACCCGGATTTAGTCGCGAAAGCGGCACAGAACGTCAACTATGTCTTTCACATGGCAACCGCGTATCGTGAAGCGCGCAGCTCGCCCGATGTCTATCATCGCGTTCATGTGTCGAGCACGCAACATCTGGCCAGGGCGGTTCTGGACAACGATTCGTTCAAACGCTTCGTACATGTCTCGACCATCGGCGTCCACGGGCATATCGAGGGCGCGCCTGCAGACGAGACCCATCCCTTCCGACCGGGCGACGAATACCAGGCCACCAAAGCGGAAGCCGAAAAATGGATCGCGGACTTCGCCAGGGAATCTGGAATGCCATATACGATCGTGCGCCCGGTGGGAATCTACGGCCCCGGCGATCGTCGTTTGTTAAAGTTCTTCCGGATGGCAGCCGGGGGAAACGTCCTTCTGCTTGGAAGCGGGGCGGGCGCCTATCACCTGGTCCATGTCGAGGATCTCACTGACATGATGCTGCAACTCGCGGCCCATCCCGACGCGGACGGCGAGGCCTTTATCTGCGGGGCACGCGACGCGACAACGCTGGCCGAGATCGCGCGGATCGTTGGCGTTGAACTGAATCGTCGTATACGCATCATACGCTTGCCCGCCT
Source organism: uncultured Verrucomicrobiota bacterium (assembly GCA_913047795.1). GTDB lineage: Bacteria > Verrucomicrobiota > Kiritimatiellia > CAJWTS01 > CAJWTS01 > CAJWTS01. The sequence goes on from CAJWTS010000007.1 coordinate 44,478, forward strand.
GGCCGTTCTTCATCGTGGCGGCGCTCTGCGAAGGGATATGCAAACCGCTTCGGATCGAGCCGCCCCTCTATCGTCGACGTGTCGCGTTTTTCACGAAAGATCGCAAATTCGACACGGGCAAGGTCTTTCGGACACTCGATTACGCTCCCGTTCATCCGGTAGAAGACGGCATTCGCCAGACGACGCGCTGGTATGTTAATCAGGGCTGGATATCCGCATGATGCATTCGGCGCGCACAGAGGGCTTTGCTTGCCGTGCGTCGAATCAGCTGATAGGCCGCCGGTGAATTCAATGGCAACTTCCGCTCCCCCAGTCCAGCCCGTCGTGAAGCCCGAACTCAAGTTCGTGGCCGATACGACCTGTACCGAATTCGCACGTGGCTGGCTGAGACACCATTGCCGACCGGACCCCACGTATCGCGAAGGCATCATCCGCAGCGTCTACTACGATACGCCGCAATTGGACGCGTTCAACGAGAAGGTTAACGGCGATTTCTATAAGCAGAAGGTGCGGCTGCGGTGGTACGACCCGGATACCGGCGCGGACCCATCAAAACGCAACGCCTTTCTGGAGGTGAAGCACAAGGTCGGCGGCGGGCGGCAGAAGGAGCGCATCCGGCTCGTACTGGAAAGCGAATGGCTTGAGAACGCGCCGTTAAGCGATGCACGCTTTATGAATGTCCTGCGTACGGCCGCACCCGGATTGATTGAGGCCACCGCCCCCGCGCTCTTCCCCAGCCTCGTCGTTCAGTATCACCGGATCCGATATATCTGCCCCATCTCGCAGGCGCGGGTCTGCCTTGATACCGGCATTCAACCCGGTCGTGTGAACAGTCGGTTGCTGGCCGCGCAAGGTTGTGCCACTATACGCGACGTCGTGATTGAAGTGAAAGATGCCGAGGCTGCACAGATACCATGGCTCGAATCCGTGTACGCTGCGGGATTCCGGCAGCGCAGCTTCTCCAAGTACGGCGAATGCGTCGCGCGGGTAACAGCGGAAGAATACTAGGGAGTAACGATGCTGAAGGGAATCAAAGAGATTCAACAACTGTCGGGTCGCGTCGACCCGTGGATGTTTTGCGTGGCCCTGCTCGCCTCCCTGGCGGCAGCGATCATCGCCGCCGGCTTGTATGCGCGCTTCTATGAACGGCGCGGAACCGGCAGCCAGGTCCATCGTTCGTTCCCGCTCCTCGCGATATCGATTACGACGTTGTTCATCGCGGTGCAGATGTCTCTGCCGCTCTCGCTGGGACTGCTCGGTGCGCTCTCGATCATCAGATTCCGCACACCCATCAAAGAACCGGAAGAAGTCGGATTTATCATGCTGGTCATCGCCGCGTCGATTATCTGCGCAACATTTAACTTCCAATTCCTCGTGATTCTCTACGCCGTCGCAGCGATCACCCTCTTTGCTGTCCGGGGCCGAAGCGTATTGCGCCAAGATCGCGGCGATGGAATCATCATTATATCCGTAAAGAAAGAACACGCCGATAAGGCGGTCTCAGCGATCGAGGCCTGCGTTCGCGATAACACGCGGGACGCGGCACTCGAGAGCAGCACGAGCAGTGATGATCTCGTGAGCCTGCAGTTCGCTTTCTCCGGTCTAACCTGCGACATCGAGGCCCTGCGTAGTCACGTGGGCCAGGCGTCCGAATCGTCGGACATCAATGTCTACTTCAATCGGCCTGCCCCGCTGAGATAGCGACGGACACGTGTGATGGCGCTGGCGCACAATCGCCAAAAATCGGGCAAACGCCGCATCAAGCTGATTGCCGCCGTGGTCAGCAGCCTCGTACTCGCGACCGGCTACGCGTCCGATCGCCTGATGTTCCGGAACCCCGAGAAACAGATCGGTCACTACGAACGTAAGATCAGCCGGATTCTGCAGGAGAACAGAGTTCTCGCGTACTGGGACTTCGATGATCGGACCGTCCGTGAACGGGTCCGGCACGCAGCACATGATCACGCGGGTGCGGAACGGACCCGCGGGCGCTACGGCATGGCACGGCACTTCACCCGTTCCGAAGGCGGACGCATGCTAACCGGTGTCAGCCGCTCCACCGCGGACGAGAATTATTCGATTTCCGGCTGGCTAAAACTCTCGCCCTCGATATCGAACCAGGCCATCTTTCAAGACCTTGTCGTCACCGACGGCAATCTGGTCTACTGGGTGCCGCAACAGAACAAGGGGCTTTCCTGGCCGATCGCGGCAACAAACGCCTTCTTCCACTTCGCCGTAACGTTAAATAGTGATACGGGCAACGCCCGATTGTACATCGACGGAGACGAGGTGGCGCAGCTCGCAATCCAGGCGGAAATTCGCCACCGCGTACAGAAGATCGAATTTGGTCAGTCCCAGTGGAAGCCGCCACCGGACTTCGTGCTCGACGACCTCGCTATATGGGACAACCCGTTATCCGCTGAGGCCGTAAGAGAACTCTCCCGCTCGGGTCAATCGGTGGGACGTCGATTCGCGGGAACCGAACTTCTGCAATTGCGTTTCTCACGTGCGATGGCGGCGCTGCTGCATAAGATCTCCGCGACATTCGATCTCTTCAACCCGTTTCTGCACGAAAGCCGTCTCTACCGGGCCGACCTCCAGACGATCGACCTGCACATGTCGAAGAGCGACATCAAGGCCCTCAATCGATACCACCATCAACGACTGGACAACGCGCAGACCACTCGCGACACATCGGCGCGAAAATCGATTCGGATCAGGATCGGAGACAGGACCTACCCTGCACGTATCGAGGCACTCGGCTCAGCCTACGACGCCGAAAGTCCACCGACCCGGCGCACCCTGATCGTCGATACGCTCGTTAACGACACGACGGGATTACGTGAGCGCATACTTCTCGAGCCGTTTGAGCATCGTGCGACGATAACGGCGCTAACGGCCGGCGCCCTCGCAAGCCGTTGCGGTCAGGACGACGTGGGTCCGGATCTTTGTGTGCTGAGCGCAAACGGCGATATTCTTGGCGCATACATGGTCATCCGCAATACAATCGATCGGCCGTTCGCCTGGCCACATACGACGGATCATTGGCTCAACCTGATCCGCGAGTTGCCGGTCTCCACCGAAGACGTCCTCGCAACATTCGATGCCGTCAACGACCACTACCTGCGTCTACTACAATGCGACCCCCGATCCCCGCTCAGCAGCCGGGCCATTCGATACGCCGTGCAGTCTAAGGAACGGCGTCGGCTGGTCGAATCCCTTCAAACGAAAGGGGATGGGACCACCCCGTCACAGCTTGCGCAAACGCTCCGTTACATTGACGAACGAAAACTCCTGGGAAACAACCCTTGTGCCGAGCTGATCTTTGATGACCTCGATTTTTCATTGCGCGAGTGCAACGGCGTGACCCTCCGTTACGAGCATCTCGCGCCTGCGCCGCAGCGCGCAGACACGGCCCGGAGCCTCCGACCGCTCGATCCGAAACGGATGACCGTGCGCGTCACGGCATCGGCCAACGGGAAAAGCATGTCGACCAATCGCCACTTCATGGCGACATCGATTTCGAACCAAGTACCGACCTTGCGCGTGCGCACCTCGGGCAAATTCTCAAGCACGCAGCGTAACGCCTGCCTGGTCGAGGTGCGCAACGGACAAGAGCGCACGGCAAGCGCCATTTTCCCCGGCCGAATTCGTTACCGCGGCAACTCATCCTTACAGAAGGCGCGCAAGAAGTACTTCTCCATCAAGATCGACGCACCACACAATCTTTTCGGCATGAAGAATGCCCGATACCTCCTCTTGACATCGTGGTATCGCGACAAGGCACTCATGCGCGACCGTCTGTCCTACGATCTGTTTCGTAGCTTCGGTGGGCCGGATACGCCGTGGGCGAGTCCACAGGCACAGTACGTGGAGCTGGTCATCAACGGACGGTATCATGGCGTCTACGGCGTCACGGAACGAGTGGACGGCGACATGCTGGGCTACGACCCCAATAACGTTCAACTTGATCACCCGGCCGTGCTGTACAAGGCCATGGACCGCAAGGCGTCTTTTCGCGAACTACACGTGGAGGCCATGGTCCAGCGTGAGCCGCATTGGCGTTTCGGCGAACACTGGCAGCCCTACTCCGATTTTGTCGGCTTTGTGTCATCCACCGACGCTGACACCTTCGCAGCTCGCATTCCGAAATTACTGAATATCGAAAATTGCATCGACTTCCAGATCCTCGTGAATTTCACCTGTAATACAGAAGGCGTCCGCTTCAACTACTACCTCGCCCGTCGCAGCGAACCCGGATCGCGCTTCTTCTTTATCCCCTGGGACTATGACATGGGCTACTACCAGAACCGCTGGCTGCGAAACTACTTGTTTGATCGCCTGATTGCCGACCTGCCGGATTATCGCCGGCAGCTGTTGACGCGCTGGACGGAACTCCGCAAAGACCTCCTTTCGGAAGATGAATTGATGGCACGGATCGATGCCCTCGAATCTGAATTGTCCGGCGGCAGCGTCCAGCGCAACTTCAACCGCTGGCCGCCCAGTCGGGGGCAGACGCACGAGCAGGCCGTTGCCGATCTGCGTAAGTGGATAAAAACCCGCCTACGCTATCTCGACCGCAAGTTCGCGGAGATCACCGCAGAAAAAAAGTGATTTTCAGGGCGCGCCGGTTGGCTCCTCCACGGGAACGGATATCAATCCGTAATCCACCAGACGCGTGCGTACATACTCGGCGACGATCTGATTGCCGAGCGGGGAAAAATGCCCGTGGTTCAGGTCATGGACAGTATATTTTTCGCGGAGAGGCTCAAGGGCATGCATCAGATCAATGACCCTGTAATGCTTGCCTATAAGCCAATCGACCAGAACCTGGTAGCCACATGATTTACCCTCCCACGCCCGCTGCATGTCCTTGCGATCGGGAAATACCACGATCACAGGATCGGCACCCGAGGCGGCAACCGCGGCCACAAACTGATCGAAGAGGCGCAGCGTGATACGGTATGCCTCTGATTCCGTGTTATACACGCAACCGGCCGACGTCGGCAGCCCGCCGACCGCCGCGACGCGAAGCATCTTCAACAAGCGTACGGTGGCCAGAAAATCCGCTGGACCCTCACGGTAGGTGCGCGAAAACCAGAAATCCTGCTCTCCCAGTCGAGGCAGAACCACCTGCGGGTTGTCGAGTAATGCGCGGTAAGCCTCGATGGTCGGGAGCGGGTTCTCCACAAGGGCCAATCCGTCGCCATCCAGCCTGTAGCGTGGCTTCGCAAGCGGCATGCCCGTCTTCGGCACATAGAAGGGGCGGAACCGGTTAACGACACGATTGATGTTTTCGCTCATGAATCCGATCAAGACGATCTGCGGGTCGTATGCAACGCCTTCCAACTGGTAGCGCAAATAGGCCTGGTCCAACCCGTATCCGCCAACACCGAAGTTCATGACCTCCAGACCGGAATCCGCGTGCTGCATCAACTCCGGCCATGTCTCGCGATTTCGAACCTCATCGCAATGCGTAAAGGAGTCACCGAAACAAGCGATACGGGTCAAATTTGTCGACCGTTCGAGACTATATTCATTATTACCCCGCAATCCCTTCGAATTGGCGCGATAATAACTGTATTTACCATTCGGCTTGATGCCCCACCCCAACTCGCGACTGTAAACCGTGTAGCGAGCTTCGCCGGAGACGACCCGCGCCAGCATCTTCCGATGTGACTCCGCAAAACTGAACAACTGTACGGGCTCGTACCGCACGTCTTTCCACTTCCGCAGAAGCGACAGAGCGACGAGCCCCGAAAGCTCCAGCGTCACGACCGCCATGACGATCATCCCCATACGTTTTCTCCAGGACGACGACATCACGGCGGTGACGCCTCCGGGTCACGCGCACGAGTAAAAAACAGCCATGCGCCCGGAAGTTGTCCTACCAATACTACAAGATGACTGAGTAACGATACAGATACCGCGGCCGCGGGCGTGACACCCACCGTGCCGAAAAAGGTCATGAAGAAACCCTCTTTGACCCCCAGTCCCATTGCGGGCATCACCGGCAACAACGTGACGAAGATAATGATGGGTACGAAACTAAGCTCGAATATCCACGCCGGGTCGGCACCTACCGCGCGGAACAGAAAGTGAATCTGCGCCACACGAACAAACTGAACGATCAGGTTCAGTCCCAGCACGGACAAGAGCAGGCCCTTTTTGCAGCCCAACGCCACAAACGAACGGTGTACCTGCTCGAACTTCGAATAGACCAGATCGAGCGACCGAACCACGCGCCCGGATTCAGCAGCTCCGACGCCGAGAAACATCTTTCGCTTCCATCGATAGATTCCGGCACAAGCCCGCGACGACCACTGCGCCATAGCGAAGCCAATGCCGACTATGAGCAGGATACTCAGTATGACCACGGAGCCAATCAGGCGACCGTCGGCAACAACCCGCCAGGCGATGGCCGATGCCGGTAGAGAAAGCAACGCGAGGGCCAGAACACTGAGGACGCGATCCGCCAGGATCGATCCAGCCACCGCGGTGGAATCATCGGATGTTCCCCTCAGCTGGAAGAAGCGAACGATATCTACGCCCGCACCTGACGGCAGCGCGGATCCGATGAATCCACTTACAAACATGACACGGATCAGCCGCGGCAGCGGGACCGGCGTTCCCGCGTGGGCAAGCAGCCGTCCCCACTTAACCGCCGTCAGAACGCGATTCAAAAGAAAGAGCGCCAGGGCCGCGATCACGCCGGCTAGCGAAGCCTGCTTCAAGGTTCGCGCGAGGTCCCCGAATTCAATTCTCGTCAGAACGAAAGCGATAACGCCCACGCCGATCGCGAACTTGAGCACGGTGACCCAGGTTCGTTTGTGCGGTGCGTCCGTCATTGCGCCATGATCCGTTGATAGAGTTCCTCGAGCTTCCGTATGCAATTGCGCCCATCAAAGTCAGGCGCGCGCGCACGCGCCGCGGCCCGAAGGTCGTTCGCTGGGCCATCGACCGCAAGGACGCGACGCAGGCAATCGGCCAGGGCCGCACGATCTCCCACGGGATAGATCAACGCATCGCGACCGTCGGTCAACACTTCGCCCTGACCGTCCGTCGGTGCCGCGACAATGCAATTGCCTACGCCCATGGCCTCGTAAAGCGTATTCGGCGTTCCTTCCAGGTGACTGGGGAATACCTGTACGTCGAAACATTGAATTACATTGAGAACATCCAAACGAAACCCGATAAATCGAACAACTTCTTCGAGACCATGCGCCCGAACCCATGCCTCCAGGTCTGGCAGGAAGTCGCCGTCGCCGACCACCCAGACACGTGCGTTCGGATGGTCGTCCCTGATTCTCAATAACGCGTCGAACAGATCCCGGTGTCCCTTGTGGCCCACTAATCGCCCCACGACACCGATAACCTTCTCGCCGGTTGCAGCGCCGTTCACGGCGCGAAACGCGCGAATCCACGCCAGGTCGGCGGGACGGATCTTGTCGAGGAGAATACCGTTGTAGACCGTCTGCACAGCTCCGGACGGGATGTGCCGCTTATGAATCATGTATTGTCGCGTCGATTCGGAGACGGCAAGCGCGTAGCGTGTCCGCGGGCCCAGGAAGCGTTCCACGGGGCGCATGACTATCGGCACCGTGACATAATTGGCACGCCCATGCACGATCACCGGCTTCTTGACGATGAATTCGGCGAGACGCGCCCACATGCAAGCCCCGAAACCGTGCGCGTGGATAATGTCGACATTCTCGTCGCGCACGAGCTTGACCAGCCGCAACAGGTTGCGGGGATCCATTTTCCCGTACCCCAGATATAGCGGATCCACGCCACATTGTTTCATCTGTTCAGCGGCCTTGTCGTAACCCTTGCGACTACACAACAACATGCGGAACCGGGTCTTATCGAACATCGGCAGCCACCACTGAAACGCCCGTGCGACCCCGTGCAGTGACGCCTCCTTGCCTCCGAAGTGTTCGCAAAGCTGGAGAACTGTAACTGGGTTTTGACTCATCGTGGATTCTCGCAGCTATTCATACCGTTCAAACTCAACAGCTGCCACCTTGATATTGAATCCGGCCAATTCCAAACCGAACCAGACTGGATAACCGTGTTCAAGTCGGCAGCGGCTCCCGGCTCCGCTGCCGGGTCATTCGGACGTCTCGGGATCGGGCGCCCCGGGCCGGCGATTCTTCACAACCTTCGCCGGGACTCCGACGGCCACTGCGTACTCCGGAATGTCGCAGTTGACGACCGCTCCGGCGCCGATAATACACCCACGCCCGATCGACCGACCATCGAGCACCTTGACGCCCGCGCCGAACCAGGTGTCCTCGCCGACTTCGATACCGTACGAGACCCGGTCGCGATCGGTCGTGGCGGCATCCGGATCACTACTGTCGTATCCACCGCCAATGAAGTAACAGTACGCCGCCACGAGCGCACGGTCGCCGAGAACCACTCGGCTCCCCGAGAAGATCTCGCTGTTAAACCCCATGTTGACCTTGTCGCCGAGGACGATATCTCCGTTCTTGCAACTGAGGATCGTATTGCGGCCGATAAACACGCCGCTCCCGATCCGAATCCCGTCATTATCAGATCCCTTTGCATCGAGCATGCAATTGTCGTCAACGACCACGTCGGACCCGATCCTGATCTTGTGCGGATGGCGAAGGACAACGTTGCGGCCAAAGTTGACATTCGCGCCACAGGCACCCAGGAGAAGGGGATACAATCGCGACCGCAGCCACAGCCCCAATGCGCCCGGCGCACCAATGCAAATCATCGTGATCAGCTCAAACTTGACCAACGGCCAGAGGCCTCGACGCCCCACGATGAGATCTGCATAACAATCGGCCTTCGACCGGCTTGCGTCCGCCATTTCCTTCTGAATTATAACGCTTTCCTGCTTCATGAGCCCGGGCCAAGCTAACCTATGCTCCCGCTCTTTTCAAGCGACCACCTCCACGAAAGCACCCGACGTTACTTGCCGCGCCTGCATCGTGCGTGCTATACGTTTCCTTTCTGATCCGAGAGCCCCTGGAGATCCTCAAACGGTATGGTTGTACTCGACTCGCATGTTCATATTCACCCCGCCTACGACCTGACGACATTCCTTTGCGCGGCGTCTCGCAACATGGCCACGATGGCGGCGCGTGCCGGCGGCACCACGACTCAGGTACTCTGCCTAACCGAGTCGCAGGGAACCGACATGTTCCAGGAACTCCATCGTGGTGCGGAGCGAGAACCATTGCGGGCGGGGACGCCATGGACTTTTCGCGCGGTCGATGAACTCACGCTTGCGGCCACCGACCCAGGAGGGGCCGAACTCATACTGATCGCCGGGCGTCAGGTCGTGAGCCGTGACAACCTCGAGGTGCTCGCGGTGGGAACACGCGAATCTTTCACCGATCGAACCGCAACGACACGGGACACGATAGCCGCGGTCTCGAAAAGCGGCGCCATCGCAATCCTGCCCTGGGGTGCTGGAAAATGGCTATCTCGACGCGGACAAGTGGTCAATGAAGCAATTCTGTCCGACCCGTCCGAGCATCTTTTCCTGGGCGACTCCGGCGGCCGGCCTATCGGGTCTCGTCCGCCGGGCCAATTCGCGCTCGCGGCCTCGCGCGGCGTTCGCGTTCTTCGCGGGAGCGATCCGCTTCCATTCCGGCGGGAACAGACCCGTGCCGGACGTTTCGGGGACCTCGTGCAAGTCGACCTCGACCAGGACTACTCAACACCGGTTCTACTACAGGCCTTACGCGACCCTGATATCCGCATCGATCCCTGCGGGCGTGCTGACGGACTTTCTCGATATCTGGTAAACCAATGTGCCATGCAGTTGCGCAAGCGGCTCGGTGGCGGATAGGACCATCGACAAGCGGTTTTCACCACTTCCGGCAGAGTTCTTGACAGGCAGACAAGGCATTCCCTAATCTGCAAGCTTGTTCCTGCTTTAACCAATTTAGGCTTTAATCAAATGACCACAATCGCTCCAGCCTTCAGATGCGGCCTACTCGCAATATGCATCTCTCTCCCGACACTCGCTTGCGCGCAGGCCCGACCGTCATGCGCGGTACTGTCCTTCGATGTAGGCACCGATATTCACCCGGGACTCGGTGGTGTCCTCGCCAATCGCTGTGCCAGACTCTTGATGCAATCTGAGCAGTACACGGTTCTGCCGCGCAGGGCGACAAATGAGAAACTCGAAGCAGCGGCGTTCGATCCCGCGACCTACGACTCACCGGCCGCGGCGGCCCTTGCAGCCGGCAAGATACTTTCCGTCGATCACGTCTTCCATGGCGTTGCCGCACAGGATGAAAAATCGTACAGCTTGACGGTCTGGCTCACGGACGTAAAAGCCGGGCGAGCATTGCTCAAGGCCCGCACGAAATACCGCGGGGATCTCGATGGTCTTGTGGAAACCGGAACTCGCGATAACATCGTTCGCCTGCTGGACATCGAAGACCTACCCGAGGCTGCAGCAACGGAAACGGGCGCGGCCCGAGAAGGGCGCAAGACGAGCCAGAAGACAGAGGAGGATAACGATCCGGGATCTGGTTCGCGATTTATAACCGGGATTAAGGGACTTTTTTCGTCAACGCATGAATCGGAAACCGTCGCGGACGCATCCGTTTCTACGAATTCACTACCGGCCGAACCGGAGGTCGTCGCTCCAGTCGATCCTCAGCCGATCACCGCGACGGAGGCCGAACCCTCGCAACAAAATTCGTTATTCAATGGCATACGCAACTGGCAGGGGTTTGAAACTACCGGTGATGTGCTTTCCAATTGGAACGACCGATGGTTCGCCGGTCGCGTCGAAATCGGATCGCGTCTCACGGTCAACACGCTGCTGGACGACAATCCAGACTTAGGCAGTATCACCGGCCTTGAGGAAAGCCAGGATTATCGCCCGAACCGAATCGTCCTGAAGATTCATACCTCCGACCGTTTCGACATAGAAATCACGATGGATAAACTCAAAGCCCGCACGAGGACGAAGGATGGGCAATCGGATGGGGTCATGAAGATGAGCGGCCCGATCCTGAGTGGCATCTATTACCATCGTGGAGAATCCTCTTTGACGCCCTTCGGCGGCCTGGGCCTCGCCTTTTACGATGGTTCCTTCTCCGAGAAGACGTACTGGGACATGGGGTACCCCAATACGCAGAATTGGATTGATGCGGGCCGCCCGCAGACACCATCGGCTTCTGGGCGAAGACGCCAAATGAAGGTCGACGATGCGGTCGGAATCGTCATCGTCGGTGGCGTCGACTGGAAATTCCATGACAAGTGGGTTGCGGAGCTCCTGCTACGCTACATGTCTATCGAAACAGATGTAACTGCCAATGTCCGGATACACGGCAGACACGAATCCAGCAAAACAGCCGCATTCACCCTCGACAATATCGCCGGCGGCATCGGCGTCCGGCGCATCCTGTAGCTTCGCCGTCCTCACCCGCCATGCGGTCGTGGACTGTAATACTCTGTTCGCTCGTCGGATCGACGATTGTCTGGCTGACGTTCGTGTGGCCGCTACCGACGTATCTGACCCAGGGCATTCCCTCGAGCTACGGGAGCGAGGCCATCGATGCCTATTGCGCCGAACTGGGCATCGAAGCCATCGCACACCAAAACATGGTCCCGGGCGATCATCTCCAGCTGATGTATCACTTCTGGCTCGCCAAGGATATGATCGAGGGTCATACGCCGGTGATGTACAACCTGTACGAGTTCAACACGGGTGACGACGACGAGCGATACCATCTCAGCCCTTACTATATTCCGTTCTCCTTGTTTTTTACGATCGGCTCATGGTTCGGCGGACGAGCGCTTGGGTTCAACTTCGCGGGTTGGGCCTCTATATGGATGACGTACCTGTTCAGCTGGCTGCTGATCCGCCGCTATACCGGCAACAACTGGTCCGCAGCACTGCTTGCCGTGCCGGCCATAGCCCTGCCCTTCCGCTGGGTTGCACTTCTCGGAGGAAGCCCATCTGGCTTCGCCATGTCGCTCATCCCCGCCCTGCTGTACGGCCTGGATCGGGCCGTCGCCGACGACTGCCGGATCGGCGGGCTGATCGCCGGCGTGGCTATTCTGTTGGCATACTGCAGCGACACGTTCGTGTTCTACTACGGTGGCCTTGTGGGACCCTTCTGGTGTCTGCTCGTTCTGATTCGGCGGAAAAATTTCGCCTGGTCGCGAATGGGCGGTTACACCGCCTTGATCCGGGCCTTGCTTCCCTACCTTCTATTTGCGGTGATCGCGCTTTTTCTCAGTCAATCCACTGCAAACAAGATCGCGGGCTCTGTGGCTGCCGGCGGACGTTCTCTGGCTGAAGTCGCGCTCTCCAGTCCACATGCCCGCGGGCTGCTCACCTGGAATCTGGCCGACGCGCCCGATAATCGAATCTTCCTGGGGTACACAACGGTTTTCGGTGGCGCACTCTGCCTGGGAATATGCCTGTGGCGTTTTTTGCGCAACCCCTCCGGGGAGTGGCGTCTCGCGATATCTGCGGCCGCTCTCGCGACGGCGGCGGTGGTTATTGTTCTCCTCTGCCTGGGTGTCCATGGCCCGCTGGATGGGCGACTCCTGATCGGCGCGCGGAAGTTGGTTCCGTACTACACGATGGTTCGCCAACCGGACAAGATCCTGGTGCTACTCCCAACCGTACTCTGTATGCTCTATGCTCTTGCCCACGGGCACACGGATGCCCGCCCGCGCGTCGTCGCGATCATCTTCATCGCCGCTGTCTGGTTTGAGCAGGCGTCACAAATTACACCGCCAATCTCTTTGATTCAGGACCAGCAGGCGGCTTACCAGGCCGTCGTCGACGATGCCGACGACGAGCCACCGCGTGCGATGGCTATTCCACTGTGGCCGGGAAATTCACATTTCTCTTCCATCTACGAACATTTCGCATCGCTCTACCGCCTTCGCATGGTCAACGGTTATCGGCCCTTCGTCGCCGCGTCCTATCGTGAGCAGATCTTTGAGGGTTTCTCGTCCGTCAACCGCGGCACCCTGACCAACGCACAGCTCGACAATCTTATCGGGCGCGGCATTCACTATTTGCTCCTGCATTCCGATATCTACCCCGAGAAGGTCAGCCCCTATCCCTACGCCCTGACCCTGCGTTTGCTCTTCGAGAACCCCCGCATTCGATTCCTCGCGCAGGACGAGCGAGTATGGGCATTCAAAATCCTCGCGGAACCCGATGAAGAGGACTTGCCCACGTTTATCCGTCATCTGGACACTTTCTTTCCCGCGCGACGCTACGAATTGGAAAGATTCGCAAGGGCCGCTCATCGCGTATCGAATGCGGATGACGCCTGCCGACGCCGCTACATCACACTCGATTCCACCGCGGAATCGCTCGTGGCAAAACGATTCAACGCCAGTCCCGCACCCGACCCACAGCTCATGATTCGTGCGCGGGGACCCGGGGCCTTTCGGTTGACCTTCGAAGAAGGCGGTTACGATCAGGTGCACGAACTTTCGAACACAAACTGGACCTGGCTAATCGTTGCGCCCGACGACGATGCCGTTCTGAGTCACCCGTTTACACCGCGCTTCCAGTGGGTGCAGGGCGAGCCGGACCTTGACCATATTCTCTTGATGGCGGGGAAATGGACCCTAAATGCAGAGACCGTGACACTACCCGTCCAGTCGCTCTTCCACGCCGGCTATTACGATCCCGACGAACAAGCGATCATGCTACTCCCCGATCGAGACCGAATCGGCACGATAGCTTACGGGCCGCTACTACCTATTGCGCGGGGTCATTACCAGGCTCGCCTGCAGTTCTCCAGCACAGCACCCGCTGGTACCGTTCTTGGCGAATTCCGCGTCTGGCGTGCCAACGATACACAGACGGTGCCGGTGCCATTGATATCCGGCGAGTCCGGCATGATTTCTTTTCACCAACCCTCGAATCTCCCGATCCGATTCACGATCATCTACTTCCGCACCGGGGACATGCAAATTCGTTCTTTAACCTATTCGAAGATGACCACGGCGGGCACAGAATGAAGGTGCGGGCACCGATGCTTCTGCTGGCATTGATCTGCGTCGTAGCACTCTACGGCCGTTCCGCCGGTCTCTTTCGCGGTCTCCACGCATCACCCGCATACATCTTTCATTCCGACTCCTCGCGCCAGGTCGCCGAACTGAACGAGTTCCTGCACAACAAATACTTTCATTACGCGGCCAACCGAACACACGACGGCTACCCCTATTTCCTGAACCATTTTGACGAATGGATCCTTCGTATCGCCTGGCCGGCATACCGCGCCACCCAGACGTTTTTTAGCCCCGACAATCCTGCGCCGCCACTGCCGGACCGGTTAAGCCTGTTTTTCTGCGCACGTTCATTGCGGGTTCTTTACGGCCTCGCGGTGGTCCTGCTTGTCTATGCAACCGCACGCGCGATGCGCCTCGGCCGGCCCGCCGCATTGTTCGCCTCGCTGGCGGTCGCGTTGGCCCCGGTGTCAATCGCCATCTCACATTCGGCCACCGGTGACATCGGCACAGATCTGTTCAGCAGCCTGGCTTTGCTGTTTCTCGCCCGGTTCGCGAAGGCCGATCGAAAAGGCTGGTTGATCTTGCTGGGTATCGCGATTGCATTCACGTTCGCGAGCAAGTACCACGGCGTGCTCGTCGCTTTGCCGGCGTTCCTTTACTTTCTGCCGCGACTCAACAGGGCGCCGCGCGGGCCCACACTCGCATCCGCCTCAATGATTGCCTTCGCTTTCCTCTTCGGTCTCGCGGTCGCCATGCCACACCTCGTTACCGCCTGGGATCGCTCCACACACGACATCCTGGCCTACCTGGCCTACGTGAAAAATCACCGCGTCGACGAAGCCTTCCTGCAACAGTCATTCCTGTCCCGAGCCTGGTTCGGCATCACGACCAATACGATTCCCGTACTCGGGGCACTGGGCATCGTCCTCGCAGTCCTCGCGCTAGCCGGAACGGCCCATGCCGCCGTAACGTTGATGCGTGGTTTTCGATCCGATGCGGAGCCGAACCCCGAGCAGCGTCGTGTCGCAATCGCATTTGCAATCTGCATGTATCCATGGATCGTTATTGCGCTTGCCCTTGCCGGCAAGCGCAACGTGCAGCCTTTTCATTTCTCGTTCGTTCAAATTCCGCTCGCCCTGGGCGCCGCCTACTGCGTGGACACCGCGTGGCGCCAGGGCTCTTCGGTGCGACGCATCGCTTGTGGCCTGCTCGTGAGTCTGGCCTTGCTCGAACTCGGCCACACCGCCAATCGTGAAACCTATTTCTGGAAGCGAGAAGACTCGCGACGCATTGCCAAGATCTTTGATGCCGACGTGATGCGCTTCGGTATGCGTTCCGAAAAGTGGCCGCACAACAGTGAACACGTCGTAAAAAAGCTTTTCCTTGAGCCGTCGAATCCCTCCGTGTTCCGTAATCGTCCCCGCTGTATCGTGACCGATGACCCGGAATACTGGGCATCGAACCATGTGCCACTCTGCGCAACCGTCCCATTCCCGAACGCGCCTTACTGGATATTCTGCAATGGCCCGGTATTTCTGCGTAACGATCGCCTGTTCCATGTCCCAACCCGGGAGAAAACCCTGCGCGAACTCGTCCTCTACACGCAACCTGCACGTATCCGAATGGGTATTCGTTCCGCTTCACATCCGATCGATCTGACAATCAATCTCGGCGGTGACCGCCAGAGGGTCCGCATGGCGCCGAATGACCAGCAAATCGTGGCGTTCGAACCCGTACGATGGCAACACGCCGCTCCCGCGCGAAATGTTGACGAAGACATCTATCGCGTACCGCTCGAGATTCACTCACGGGCCGGCGACGCATGGACAAGCATCCTCGACGACGAACGCGCGGCGCTGAACTTCCGCACCTTCGGATTCACGGATGTCGACACGGTGCGAGAGCGCCTGGCGCACTACCGCTCCGCGCCGGACAACAACCCGATTGAAAACGCGTACTACGTCTCGGCAGAGAAAGGCTATGACGTGACGATCGGCGCCGACGACACGACAACACTGGATCTCTTTCCGCTCCAAACTGTGCTGGGCAATGGCGCATATGTTCTTGCCCTCGAACTGACGGCCGTGCGTGAGGATATGGTTTTCGACGTGGTCGTCGCTGATCCCGTGACGGGAATCGAACTTTCGCAGACAGCGCAACAACTGACGGTGCCCGCGGGGAGCTCCGGGGCCACGTATCGTTTCGTGAAACCGTACGCCCCCTATCGATGTACGGTCCGCCTTCGTTCTCGCAGCGGCGGTGGGCGGCTCGTCGGGTGGTCCCTCAGGCCGGACGCCCAAAAAATCGAGACCGATCTTCAACATGCGCTTGTAACGGGAAAACTTCCCGAATGGTCCGCACGGTTCGACTCAAGCTGGAAGGCATGTGAATCCGGCCGCGACGCGATCGCAACGTTCCGTGGAACATGCGAATTACTTGATCTGCAGATCCCCGATGAGCTTCGGCCGGGTCAGGCATTCGAAATCACGTGCTGCGTCAGGCTGGAAGGCTTCCCCGCTGCAACGCTGCCGGAATCTGCCTTTTTCGTGCACATGCTCGATGGAAACGGAGTTGTGGTAGCCGTTTTCGGCTGGGGTCTTGCCAATTGCGGGTACGAGTCTTCCGCCGCTCCGCGTCAGATTCATGTACTTTCTGCTGATATCGTTCCCGGCACCTACGAGATCAAGGCAGGGATGTGGAATCCCCGCCTGCGTAGCCGCTACCTGGCCGAATCGGAGGCACTCCCTGTCGACCACGCAAATCGACTTATCAAAATAGGTCGGATTCTGGTAAAATAACCCATTGAAGCTATCGGGGAGCGTCTTGATCCTGTCTAACCATAACCGCATTTATCCAATCACGCTGGCGATTATCGCGATAGCAGCAACCATCATGGTGGGCTGTGACAACGATGGTTCCGGTTCCTCAACACCCGACGTCGGGGATAACGACCCCATGCTCTGCGTGGCCGTGGGCGACAGCATCACCGATGGGCTCGACGGTATCGGCTATCCTGAAATCCTGGCCGCCATAACCGGCAAAACCGTCTTCAATTTCGGTGAACAAGGGCAGACCAGTGACGGCGGCATCAGCACCACGCGCAGCGCATTGAGCCGGCAACCGGGTTTCCTCCTGATACTCTACGGCGCCAACGACCTCTTGCGTGGTCGTGGCAACAGCACAATTATCGAAAACCTGCGGACGATCATTCGTCTCGCCAAGGATAATCAAACGATCCCGGTCATCGCCACGCTGACGCCCATCATCGGCCGTGGACTCTCGAGCGCAACTGAAGCCCTGAACCGCGACATTCGCGTACTGGCGAATACAGAAGGTGCCAGACTCGTAGACTTGGAGAAGGCATTCGGCGGAGACCCATCGCTGCTCCTTTCCGACGGACTGCATCCTAACGACGACGGCGAAGAGTTGATGGCAAAGGCTTTCGCGAACAAACTCTAGTCGGCCGCGAACACCTCAATACCCGCCATGAGACCCTGGCGCCTCGGGGGTCCACAGGTCACGGTGCCACGTAGTGCCGCGCCGTCATTGGCGGTTTCCCGGAATCGCAGACATCATTCGGACGAGCCGATGATCTCCACAATCAAGTCCGCCGCGTGTCCATCACCAAACAGTGCCGGCGGGTTCCCGTCCGGCCAATCTCCGCGCCCGACAGCCTCAACGATAGCCGGCGTCGACGGTCCAACGATGCGATTCCATCCCGACTCAACCGTCTCCAACCATTCAGTCTCGTCTCGCATCGTGACGCACGGCGTCGCGAGAAAGTATGCTTCCTTTTGCAGCCCACCCGAATCGGTCAGCACGACGGCAGCGTGGCGCAACAGCTTCAACATGTCGAAGTACCCGAGGGGATCGATAACAGCCCCGCCCGAACGCGCAAGTTTCTCGGTATAGGCACCGGAAAGACCTTCCAGGGGCGCCCGCGTCCGCGGATGAATAGGAAAGACGACCGGCATATCCAGTTCAACAGCGGCCTCAAGAATAGCGCGAAGATTCTCCGGCTCGTCCGTGTTCGACGGGCGATGAACGGTCAACAGCGCGAACCCGCGGGACGCAATGTTGAGATCCGATAGAATCGTCGACTGCTGCTCCGCCCGTTCCCCGTAAACCCGTACCGCGTCCAGCATGGTGTCGCCGACCAGGTGCACACCGGACGCGATGTTCTCCTGGTTCAGGTTGCGCACGGCACGTTCGGTCGGGCACATCAGGAGATCGGAACAGTGATCGGTCAGCACGCGGTTCGTCTCTTCCGGCATCGCCCGGTTGAACGAACGCAGACCGGCCTCAACATGACATATCGGTAGCCCCAGTTTGACGGCAGCAAGGGCACCGGCGAGCGTCGAGTTTGTATCACCATAGATCACCACGCTTGCCGGCTTCTGTTCGGCCAGAACGGCTTCGATCTCGCTCAGCATGGTCCCGGTCTGCCGCCCGGGAAATCCCGATCCAATGCCAAGATTGACATCCGGAGTCGCCAGTTCGAGATCGTCGAAAAACGCCTGGGACATGCCGTAATCATAGTGCTGCCCCGTATGAATCAGGTACTCTGGTATGTCGGCCTTCCGAAGAGCGACGCTGACAGGTGCCGCCTTGATGAACTGCGGTCGTGCACCCACAACCGTGACAACCTTGTTTTGAATGGCGTTAGACATGTCTACACGATATCGAGGACGGCTTGCTCCGTTTCCCGAAATTTAATTTCCCACGCAGCCTTGCGACTCCCTTTCTCACGAACACGATATCGAATCAATGATCACCTGCTCGTATCTGCTCCGTTCCAACCCTGGAATTCGCGCACGAAACGATTGCCCAGGAGTTCGGTCGGGCTCAACCCATCGACCGCATTCGAACACACCCACCGGGCATCCAGAAAATAATGATTTCCCGCGAGCCGCGCTGGAACAGTCCTATAGCAGCCGCTCCGGAACGTAAACCTGATCACCCGGCCGCAGATGCATGTCGTCACTGAGTTCGCCGTCCTTGCTCCGGGGCTTGAGGTTCACGATAAAGACCTCGGAATCACCTTCCCCAGCGCGACGCGTCACACGAATCTTACGCATTTGTGCGCTTGTATCGAAACCACCGGAGGACTTAACCGCCATGCTCAACGTCATATCGCGCGACGGCGGCATGATGATACGGCCCGGGTTCTTGACCCGCCCGAGCACCGTGACGTATCCCCATGGAGACGTTGCACTATCGTTCTCATCGACAACGTACCGGATCATAACCTGTGGAAAACGGAAAAATTCACGATACGCCACGGTCAGCCTTGCAACCAGTTCAGTCCGTGTCATCCCGTTGACTTGCATGCTGCCGAGCATGGGCAGGTTGATCTCGCCTTTGGGTGAAATGCGCCGGTTGACAGCATCAACTTCCGCGTTGTCGAGCACCAACACCTCGACGCTGAGAACCAGGCCGGGACGAAGAACCGGGTCCGGTGCAATATTCTCGGCACCGCCGCCCGCTACTCCGTTATCCGGCAGACCAGGTTCCGCATCGATCGCGGGCATTTCCAATAACCGCTCAACCTCCGCACCAGGCGCCGACATTACCGCGCCCCGCGCTCCGACCGGTGGCGTCTCCGGTTCATCACGGTCTGCAAGATCAGGCGCCACGCGGTCCAACGCCGCTCCGCGTCCAGCTGATTTGGGAACCTTTCCCCAATGGTCGACGCCAACATCAAGCCCGGCATCCGCCAGGCGGCGGTGCAAACGTTTGACCTCGGCCGCCAACTCCCTTTCACGCGAACGCCCGGCAGCCAACGTGTCGCGGCGATCTTTGCGCTGATGGCCCCGATCCATAACCAATTGATCACGCTTCTGTGATGCCTGCTCAAGACTAACCGTCAGTTTCTCGACCTGACGTTTCAGGTTGGCGATCTCACCGCGCGCGGCCTCCAACCACTGACGCTTCTCACTCAACTCCTCCTCGGCATGCCGTAACGCCCGGCGAGCCGTACCAGCCCGCCGGTTATCACCCCGATCAGCGTCATCTGTGGTCGCGTGCCGGAAGTCCGCGAACCGGCGTTCGATCTCCGCGTATTCGTCCCGCAAGTCGTCAAACTTATCCTTCTGCTTCCGCCACGCGTGCTCCAGGCTCCGACTTCGGTCCCCTTGCTCCCGCACCTCGTCTTCCAGGTCCTTGATCCGATTTTTCAAGCGCGATTCGCGCCGATCCGGTTTCGGCGGTTCGCGATCTGGTTCAGCGTCTACGACCCGCTCGCGCGCCGATCGCCGTCGGCTCGGCCGCCGGATCTCCGCCCGTAACGCACGGCGCTCAAGATCCACAAGGTGCTCAAACAACTCCTCCACTCCGTTCGCTACGCCTTGCTCCAGCGACTCGCGATGTCCCTGCTGGGCGGGCGTCTCCTCGAGCCCCGGACCGGCGGCCCGAACAATTTCCGCGCCAAAGCAACCGAACAGAAGGAACGGGGTCACAAGGGTCAATCGCCGCCACCCACGCGTGGTTCGAGGCCGTGTGCCACCACGCGTCAACGGGAAATTCTTCATTTTCATGATATGATCAGGACCGGCCGGACGCCGACCCCGTCGATTCGCGCCAGGCACGAACAACCACCTTGAGTCGTCTCCATTATCGGGAATGTCGAATCGGAAGCGCCACGGTCATCACGGCTGATATAGGGCCCGTCGGCGACGCGTATCATCCTGCCGTGAAACTGTCGGTGCATTCAGTATCCGCACACTCGCACGCGATTAACGTCCGTCTGCATACAATACATGGGTCTAGCTCTCAAGACTCGATTGAGAATTCGGTGGTTGTCGCGCGCTCATCCCGCCTCCACAAACGCGTCAACGATACGGTTCGCGGTTTGCCCGTCCCACAGCGGAGGACGCGACGTCGTGCACGACAGCGCCCCTGCGTCTCTCATTGCCGCTCGAATTCTACCGACGTCGTTACCAACCAACAAACTGCAACCGCCGTGCGCTACGAGCGTAATCGGGCGCTCCGTATTGTCGCGCATCGTCAGACACGGTGTTCCCAGCACACAGCACTCCTCCTGCAGCCCGCCACTGTCGGTCAAGCACACGCGCGCGCCCTGATTGAGCCGCAGCATCGATCGATAATCGAGCGGCCGGGTCACCAGGACCTGCGCCGAACCCACCACACGTTCCCAAAGACCGGCCGCCTCGAGGTTCTTCTGCGTGCGCGGATGAATCGGCCAGACAACGGGACATTCGCCGCTGAGTTCATCCACGATATAGCCCACCAGCGCCGCCAACACTTCTGCCGTATCGACGTTGCCCGGCCGATGCATGGTCAACAAGGCGTAACCTTTGTCCGTCAATTCGACCTTCCCGCGCGGTGCGACAAGCGAATCCGCTACAATCCGGCTGGGGTCCAAAGCAGCGGCGGCCTCACGCTGTGACTCAAGTGTATCGATCATGATATTGCCCACACGATGAATCCGGTCAGCTGCCACCCCTTCCTTCTCAAGGTTGGCATCCGCAATCGCATCCGGTGTAAAGAGAAAATCGGCGAGACGGTCGGTCACCACACGGTTAACCTCCTCCGGCATCGACCAGTCGAACGAACGGAGTCCGGCCTCCACGTGCGCCAGGCGGACCTGTTCCTGCTTCGCCGTAATCGCGCAGGCGCAGGTCGCGTTGACGTCGCCAACCACCACCACCCAGGTCGGGCGTCGTGCGCGAAGCACCTTTTCGAATTTGATCATGGTACGGCCGACCTGCTCCGCATGCGTTCCGGAACCAACACCGAGATGCACGTCCGCGGCCGGAATACCAAGTTGGGTGAAAAACGCCCCTGACATCGCATCATCGTAATGCTGCCCCGTATGCACCAGGCACAGCTCATAGTCAGGTGCGCGCGCCGCAAAGGCATGCATCAGCGGCGCGATCTTCATGAAATTCGGTCGCGCACCGACAACAAGCGTGATCAACGGATTCATTGTGGGAAAAAAACGCGGACGACCACGTAGTACATGGCGTGATTCGCCGCGAGGCTGTAGAGCGACGAGAACCAGTCGTCCGCCGCGACGCCCAGTCCGCCCGCCCAGTTCTGCGCGCCGCGCGCCGGTGGCGGCTTGATGATATCAAGGACGCGGTGCGACAAAAACGCCATGACGAGCACCCAGGGCTCGAGCGGCAGCCCCACCATACAAAGCGGGAAGGTGAGGTACTCGTCCGCAACGATCCGGCCGTCGTCCTTCACACCAAAATGCTGCTCGGCAACATTGCAAATCGGAAGTGTCAGAAGGACGCCGGCCACGGCAATGCCGATCTGGCCGGCGAGTGATACCGACCAGGTGGCGGTCACCAGGGCGACCCCCAGGAGCGTACCGACCGTGCCGGATGCGACCGGACTCAGGCCGAGGCCAAAGCCGGTCGCCAGGAGAAGAGTGAATCGCTTAACCACGGTGAAATGTGTCAATTAATTGAAACGAGGGACGCTAGTGTGTAATGAAAACACCCTGCGTTTCAAGGCCTTTGACCGGCAAGTGCGCCACGTACGTGCGATTGTGCGCGCTCGACGGCGTCGGGAAGCGAATCGCCATGCGCCAGGCCGGCCGCCAGGGCCGCAGAATACATGCACCCCGTTCCGTGCGTCTGCGCATCCGGCACACGGCTACCGCTGATTTCGATGATGTCATCGTGATCGCACAGCACATCCATGATTCCCTCACCTTGCATGTGCCCGCCCTTTACGACACAGGCAATGCCGTATTGGCCCGCAATGCGTCGGGCCGCCTCACGCATCGCCTCATGATCGACAACGGGCCTCCCCGCGAGCACCTCGGCCTCGGGCACATTGGGCGTCACCACGCGCGCCAACGGCATCATGCGGGTGGTCAGCGCGTGGACCGCGTCGTCCTCGAGCAGACGCGCGCCGGACGTGGCGACCATAACCGGATCGATCACCAATGGTATCGATCCGCAGGACAGCAGTACATCTGCCGTTGCGTTGATGATCGCCGCGGAGAAGAGCATGCCGGTCTTGATGGCGCGCAACGCAAAGGCTGAACACACCGTGCGAATCTGGAGGGCCACCATCTCCGGATCAATCGGGGCAATTCCCGCGACGACATTGGGGGTTTGCGCCGTTACGCAGGTAATCGCGCAGGTTCCAAACGTGTCGTGCGCAGCAAACGTCTTCAGGTCAGCCTGGATACCGGCACCACCACCGCTGTCGGAGCCGGCGATCGTCATGACGACCGGCGGCGGCATCACAGTCGGTCGCGGATCTGGCCCGCGCGCGCCAACGCACGGGCTTCCACACTTTGAATTTCCGCGTATCCCTGCGAACTGACCGGGTTCAAGCCCGCGCTCTCCTCCATGGACGAATCGGCCTCGTTGTACAGTGAGGCGGGGCAATCCGTCAGACTCAGGAAATGCACGTTACCCTTGTACAGCCCCACCGTAACCGTCCCACTGGCACATGCAGTCAGACTGTCGATCGCCGCGAGAGCTGCCGTCGCAGCCGGTTCGAAATAGCGGCCGTCATAGATCTGGTTCGCGACCAACCTCGACATCTCGCCGAACAAGTTGGCTGCACGCCGATCCATCGTCGCCTGGTACACCGATTGAAGGCACGTCCCGATCAGGTCCATACCGGGCGCCTCGTATACGCCACGGCTCTTGATCCCAATGATCCGGTTCTCCAGCGCATTCTTCATTCCAACTCCATTGCGCCCGGCCACGCGATTAGCCTCGAGCATCATGGCCAGGCGATCGAGCTTCTGCCCGTTGATCGCGACAGCTTTTCCGGCTTCGATCTGAATCGTGACGTCTTCCTGCTCATCCGGCGCGTCCACGGGCCATACGCCCATGGTCGTTTCGACAATCGTGCAAGCCGTCTCGAGGCTCTCGAGGTCTTCCGCTTCGTGCGACAGTCCGGCCAGGTTACCGTCAGTCGAGTAACGCTGTTCGCCGCCGGCAAACGCTTCGATGCCGTGTCCCTGCAAATACTCCGCCATCTGTTTCCGTCCCGGGAACTGCTCAAGCAGAACCGGATCGCGCCAGGGCGCATAAACCTTCATGTCGGGTGCCAGGACGTTCGTGTACCTTTCAAAGCGCATCTGATCGTTACCACGACCGGTGGCGCCATGCGCCAGCACCGTGCAGCCGGCCGCCTTCATCTCGGGCAGCAGGCCGTGCACAGTAACGGCCCGCGCAATACCCGTCGTGTTCCAGTAGTCCCCATCGTACGTCGCCTGCGCCTTCAAGACCGCGAAACAGGCGTCCGCCATGTTGGCCTTTAGATCCACCACGCTTGTTGAAGCGCCGCAAGGCGCCATCTTCTCCACGACGTCGGCGATGTCCTCTTCGTCCGGCTGCGCGAGGTCGGCCGTAAAGCAGGCTACGTCGATGCCGAGTTCCACGCATCGCTTGGTCACCGTCCGACTGTCGAGTCCGCCGGATACGCAGATCCCTACCTTCTCGCCCTTCAGTTCATCGAGTGTCATCTCTTAGTCTCCTACCTGCGCCGTTTCATCGGCCGTCGCATGCCATTCGTCCAGGGCATCGTCAATCAATGCGAGCGCTTCTTCAAGATCTTCGTCCGAAACGTTTAGCGGCGGCAGCAGGCGCAGGACGTTGCCTGCCGTCGGAATCGTCAACAGGCCCTTCCGGGTCAGGCAATCCGCCAGGCCCTTCGCCGACCGGCTAAGCACCAGGCCCAGGAGAAACCCCCTGCCGCGCACACAATCAACATACTCATACTTCTCCGATAATTCACCCAAGCTTTTCTTCCAATTCGCACCGCGATTGCGGGCGCTGGCGACCAGGTTCTCCTCCGTGATCGCATCCACCACCGCGCAGGCGGCGGCGCAGGCAAGCGGTGTCCCGCCGAAGGTCGTAGCGTGGTTTCCCGGCTGAAAGGTCTCAGCCAATCGCGGGCCGGCCAGGGCGGCACCAATCGGAAACCCGTTACCGAGCGCCTTGGCCAACGAGAACGCGTCTGGAACAGCGCCGGTGGCCTCAAATCCGAACCATTCCCCACAACGGCCCATGCCGCACTGGACCTCATCGCAGAGAAGCAGGATATCCTGTTCGTCACATAATTCCCGCAACCCGGCCATGAAGGCCGCGTCAGCCTCGACGACGCCCCCTTCGGCCTGTATCGCCTCGACAAGAATGGCCGCCGTAGCATCCGTCACCAGCGCCTGAACAGACGGTAGATCATTCAGGTCGGCGTGGCGGAAGCCCTCCGGGAACGGTTCGAAACCGGCCTGCACCTTGGCCTGACCCGTCGCCGTCAGCGTGGCAAGCGTTCGGCCATGGAACGAGTTCCGCATCGAAATGACCTCATATCGCCCGCGCGGATTGCCCCACAACCGCGCCAGCTTGATCAACGCCTCGTTGCCTTCGGCACCGGAGTTACAAAAGAAGCTGCGATATCCGTCCGAAATCGTCCAGAGCTTCTCGGCCAACTGCGCCTGGCATTCGTTGTACTGCAGGTTGGACACATGTATCAGCCGCCCGGCCTGCTCGCGAATGGCCTCGACAACCCGGGGGTGACAATGCCCGAGGTTCAGAACGGCGATGCCGGTCGTGAAATCCAGGTACACATTATCCGCAGCGTCCCAGACGCGCGTGCCCTGCCCGCGCACAAGCGTCAGCTCGGGTGCATAGGTAGGCATCAGGTACTTCTCGTACGCGATTTCTACTTGTTCTTTACTCGTCATCGTTGCTCTCCATCGACCAGCAGACGGCGATCGTCAGCTCAGGTACTCAGAATTAAATTTTACATAGGCCTCGGTACAATCCGAGGCGTACATGCGGTACGCCGCAGCCCCCGCATTCAGCTCTACACGCAGGTTAAACGCATCCTGTAAGACAACGCCCCGAACAGCCTCGCGGTCCAGGCCCGGCACACCCACGCCGCCCGCCACGAGCTGAATGTCATCGTACCAGAGATCCACGGCTTCATCGTCAAAGGCTGCCCCGCTGGTTCCGATCGCGGCCAATACCCTACCCCAGATCGGCAAGGCTCCGGCCCAGGCCGTCTTGACCAGCAGCGATGTGCCAATCGCTTTCGCGGCGCGCGCAGCATCCAACTCGGACGCCGCACCTTCCACATCGATCGTAACGATCCGCGATGCGCCTTCGCCATCGCGCACCATGTCGAGCGCCAGTTCCAACATCACGGCGTGCAGCGCATGGGTAAACGCCTCCCAATCGGCATGCGCCTCGGAGAGTGGCTGGTTTCCGGCCTGGCCACCGGCGAAGATCAACGCCGTGTCATTTGTGCTCGTGTCACCGTCGACCGTGACGCGATTAAACGAGCGTTCCACCGCATCGGAAAAACAGGTCTGCAACGCGGCCGGATTCACGGCAGCATCGGTCGTTAAGACCGCGATCATGGTCGCCATGTTGGGATGAATCATGCCGGCCCCCTTTGCCATACCGCCAATCGTCACCTCACGCCCGTCCACGGACAGCCGGACGGCCCGCTGCTTGTCGAACGCGTCGGTTGTCATAATGGCCCGCGCGGCAGCGTCTCCGCCGTCGGGATCCAGCCCCGCGGCCAATTCGCCGATCCCGGCACGGACGCGGTCCATCGGCAATTGCGTACCGATTTCGCCGGTTGAACAAACAAAAACCTGGTTCTCGGGCACGCCCAGCGCCGCCGCCGTCTCAGCCAGCATACACTGTGCCGCCGCCAGGCCCTGCTCGCCGGTACACGCGTTGGCGCAGCCGCTGTTTATGATCACCGCTCGACCGGATCCGGTTCCGAGGTTCTCTGCCGAGAGCCGTACCGGCGGCGCCCGAAACGCGTTCGTGGTGAACGTTCCGGCGACGGCGGCGTCCACGTCAGAGACGAGTAACGCCATATCCGGCGCGTCGGCCTTGATGCCCGCACGGTGTGCGGCTGCCTTGAACCCTGCGGGCGTGGTGACTCCGCCCTTAATTAACTGGAACGAAGGTATCATTGCATGAAAATCCTATTGAAAACATCGACTGAAAACGGGATACCAGTCGGAAAACCCAACAACGGCCTCGTGGAAACGAGCGTAGATCGGCGGAAACAGGGTCCGGATCCGTGTCTAGCGCTTGGAGAACTGGAAGCGCTTACGGGCACCCGGCTGTCCCGGCTTCTTACGCTCCTTCATACGCGGATCGCGCGTCAGGCAGCCCGAAGCTTTCAACACGTCCTTGTGCGCCTCATCAGCGGTTGTAAGCGCGCGGGAGATGGCATGGCGCAAAGCGCCGGCCTGGCCCGACATGCCGCCGCCCGTCAGGCGTGCGCTGATATTGAACGACTGCGCCGTATTCGTCAGCTCCAATGGCTGCAGGATATAGTTGCGCAATGCTTCCAATGGAAAGTACTCCGTGAAGTCGCGCTTGTTTACCGTGCAGGTTCCGTCACCGGCACTCATCCTGACCCTGGCTACGGCTGTCTTGCGTCGTCCGGTCGCATTATATTCGATCGTGCTCACAATACCACCTATCCAATCGCTTCCGGGGCCTGCGCCTCGTGCGGATGTTCGTTGCCCACATGGATCTTCAAGCGCTTAATTATCTGACGGCTCAATTTATTTCCCGGCAGCATGCCCTTGACTGCCAGTTCGATGATCCGCTCCGGATGCCGCTCACGCATGAACGCGGCGTTCACTTCTCTTAGACCACCGCGATATCCCGTAAATCGTTGATATATCTTCTGCTCTTCCTTGCGGCCGGTCAGCTTAACCTTCTCCGCATTGATCACGACCACGAAATCTCCTGTATCGAGATGCGGCGTAAAGATCGGTTTGCCACGCCCACGCAACAGGTTCGCGATGCGCACGGCCATCCGCCCCAGCGGCTGTCCGTCAGCATCGATCAGCACCCACTTGCGCTCGATTTCAGACTGGCGAGGTAAGGTCGTTTTCATAATCGGAAAAGCGGGTGAAGCTATTGAATACCGCTCATATTGTCAATGCCTATTTTGGGCCATTTCCTGGATTCGGGCCGGAAACGTGAGAACCCACGTCAAATACGCCGTGCAGCCTAATCCCTGTCTTGCCGCGATTCCATCTTACGCATCAGGCCGTCCGTTCGTCGGTTCGTCTTCTCGATGAACCGGCGCAGGTCCTCATCCAGCTGATCAAGTTCGTCCACCTCGTCGGTCGGCACGCCAGGCTCCGTTTGCGTTGAACCACCATCGGCTCCCGCGGCGGCATCAGCGGGCTGCTCGCCGGGCGGATGAGCCCCTTCCGGAATGCCCGTCTCCGGCGCTCCGCCCGCGTCCGTACCCGTGCGTTTCGCCGCCTCAATCCGTTCCGCGGCCCGTATCGCGCGCTGACTCGCCGTCTCGGTGCGTTCCTGGATGGCTTTCATCTGTTCGACCAGCTCGGACATGGTCATCAAGAGCTCGGCTTTCGCGGCGTCCTCATCCGGTTCCTTATCGCTTTTCACGCGTGTGCCCGCGCCGCGTTCGGTCGCCGCAGGCTCCGGCGCGGCGCTGGTCTTCTTCTTCCTTTTCGACTCGCGCCGCTTCTCGAGCTTCATCTCCTTGAGCTGTTCGCGCGACGGCTCGGCAAGCGGGCTGGCCGACCAGCCCTGTCGGAAAATGCCGTCAGTGTGTAGCGCGTCCGCACGGCGCTTCGTCTCGCGTTCGGCATCTTGCGGCGTAGCCGAGACATAGGGCGTGATCAACACGATAACTTCGCCCATGTTTTCCGACTCACTCCGGTTCTCGAAAAGGCGTCCAATGAAGGGAAGGTCGCGCAGGATTGGAACACCGATCTCGGACCCCTTCACATCGTTTCGAACCAACCCGCCAAGAATGATTGTCTCCCGGTCGCGAACGGCGATCTTCGCGGTCATCGAACGTGTCGCGATCGTCGGAAATTTTTCACCGTCGATAATCTGCTCCTTGGCCGGGTTACTCAGTTCCTGCTTGATCTTCATCATCACGAAGTTGTTCTTGTTGATCGAAGGCTCGACTTCCAACAACAGGCCTACATTGCGCAGCTCGGTTTCCGTGGTCGTATTCCCGAACTGGTCGATCGTGGTGCCGCTGCGCACATAAATCTGTTCGTCAACCCTGATCGTCGCGGGCTCGTTGTCCGTCGTCATGATCACGGGCGACGAAAGAATTCGTGCCCGGCTGTCGCCAGACGTCGCCCTGAACAACAGATCGGAATCAAGTCCGAAGTACGTAAAGTAGTAGCTCAGACCTCCGATGCCCCCAGGCAACGCTCCGGGATCAATGAGACCCGCGACATCAGACGGTCCACCGGAACCGCCGCCGAATTTCCCGGCAAACGAGAGTAGCGGAACCTCGGTCCCGGAGGAGTCCTCATCCACGACCAGCAGCGCCCGCTGCAGCCAGTCGAAGCCGGTCTGAAGATCCTCGGAAAGGACGATCTCCAGGATCACGACTTCGATCAGGACCTGCTGCAACATGATATCCATCTCCTGGATGATCAGTTCAAGCGCGGCGATATCGTTCGCGGGCCCCATAATGATCAGCGCGTTCGTACGTTTATCCTGTAGAATCTTGATGTTGTCCGACGATAGCTCGCCGATGCGCGATATCCCGTCCGACTTTGTCGCCGCCGCCGCCACATCGCGCTGACGAATGAACTCCCGCAAATTAGTGGTACGCGGCCGCTCGACGGCGCCCCCCTCACCCTCGACCGGAATCGCGACCCCTTCCTCCTTCTTGGCGGCGCCGATCAGGTCGTTCAACATCCCGGCAACATCCGCCGCATCCGCAAATTCGAGCTGAAACACTTTCACGACCACATCGGGATCCGTCGCGACGTCCAGGGTCTTCACTATGTTCTCGAAGAATTCGTAGTTCTCCTCGCGCATGACGAGGATCAAAATGCCCGTGCGATCGTCCGCGACGATCTTTACCTCGCCCTGGATGATCCGATCCGCACTCGATTCCCCGAGCCCCGCAGCGGCGGCTGCCGCTGCTGTCGGTGTGCTGGCCCGGGGACGCCGAATCACGCCGCGCGGCGTGGGTGTCCTCGTAACGCCCGGCGCACCGGCCTGGTTCGGACGCGCGACTGTCGCCTGCTGCTTACGGTCTTCCTCACTCTGAACCTGCTTGACGATCTCGTCCAACTTGCCCTTGATGTCGCTGGGCTTGGAATAAAGGATCTTCATGATGAACAGCTTCTCGCGCGTTTCCGCCGGCTGATCAATGTAATGGATCAATTGCAGGATCTTGTTCACGTTTGCGGCTGAATCCGTAAGCAAGATACTGTTCATGCGCTCGAAAGTCTGGATCTTGGCGTACGTCGTCTTGAGATGATCGATCGCCTGCTGCGCGTCGCCCAGCTCGATGTGCTTGAGGGTAATCATCTGGCTGATGAGGACTTCGCGCTCCTCAAGCTCCTCGACGTTCTCAAGATTCAGTTCCATCGGCGTGTTACGCGCTTCGCCACTCGGCACGACGCGCAGAAATTTCTCGCCCTTTTTCTGAAGCGCGATGCCGTTCATCGTGAGCACGATC
Organism: uncultured Verrucomicrobiota bacterium; assembly: GCA_913047795.1. GTDB lineage: Bacteria > Verrucomicrobiota > Kiritimatiellia > CAJWTS01 > CAJWTS01 > CAJWTS01. The sequence goes on from CAJWTS010000007.1 coordinate 74,913, forward strand.
TCGATGGCCTCGAGATATTCCGCGGTCGTCAGCAACTGCTCGTCACTCTTAAGCGTAATCGTCAATGCGCGATTGACCTTGGGCGCCCAAAGCAGCGTACGCGATTTCAACTCGGCGTAACGACCGAGAATGAATTCAAGCGGCGCGTCTTCGAACTTGAGCTGACGCAAATCGTCTTCGTCCTCCTCGGGCGCCTCCTGGGCCCATACCATCAAGCCCATGGCAAGCGCTGCCAGCACACAACTCAAGGTCTTGCTATGCCTTCGTTTCATTGTATTCACTCTTTCCAATTTATACTTCTTACGCGCCACGCGCGTCCCCGGCATCCAATCTGCCGTAGACGCAGCTGAAGGTCACGCGAACTCGCAACGAATCCTTCGATCGATCGATCTTGAGGCTTCCAACCTCGATCATGGCCGAAGGTGACTGAACCTCGTATATAAACTTCAACAGACCGTCGAGCGCGTCCCGATCGCGCGACGATCTAAATTCGCCGATGTAGAGAATCTCGCGCGAGGAATACTCGGGCAGGACCTTTTCGTCGCTCGGCAATCGTGACTTGACCACAAATCCACTACGCAAAGCATGCTGCTCTATCTGCTGTAAAATCCCGGCCAGCACGTCCACGCCCTGCGCATGACGCGGCATTTTCTCCAGCATGCCTGTCAACTTGACCTCCCAGCGGGGACCCAGGGCGGCGACATCCTGCTCGGTCTCGATGTTTCCGTTCACCCCGTCCAGCTTCGTCTGCAACTGCTTCAATTCCACGAATACCGGCTCGCACAAAACATAGGTCAGGCCCGCAAGCGCAACCAGACCCGTTAGCCACGCCAGTACCATCTCGCGTCGGTTCAATTTCATTTCGACTCCTCATCCGTCTCAAGCGTCATGCGGAAATTCTCGCCCTGCTGTGTCTTCGTCAGGCCTGCAAGGGTCACCACCTTGAATCGTTCGATCTTGTCCAGTGATGATTTGAACGAGTACACCAGCGTTGCCGTATCGGCCCGGCCGGCGATCTGCACCTTGCCGCGTCCGTAGCCAAACGATTTCAAGTCGATATTACTGGGTGGCAGTGCCGCAGCCACGTCCCGTAAGCAGTCCAGGGCCACGATGTCATCGTCAAACTGCGGTGCCAGGGCCTTGACCCGCCGGCGCATGTCGCGCACCTGCATCGCGGGGACTCGCACCTCCTCCAGTTGGCCTTCCCGCGCCGCCAGGCGCCGATTCTGCACCTGCACCAACCCGAACAACGCCGCCACGCCCAGGACCCAGACGACGAGCACGGCCGCGCTGCTCCAGATGAAGCGGCGGCGCATGGCACGCGCATCCTCGGCCGCACGCCACGCGTCCGGAACGAGATCGAGCAGTGCCTGCCCGTTCGTCAACTGCCGCCGGGCCACGCCCTCCGAGAGCGGTGGCAGGGCCCCGAAGGTCTCAACCGAAAGCGTCCATCGTTCATCGCCCGCGACCCGGGCGATGATATCCGTTGGCACCTCGTTCCAATGCCAGACGGCCAGCCTCAACTCGTCGGCAGGGCCATGCTCAATTTCAATCGACGTCAGAGTGTAGTCGATCTCGTGCGCAATCTCGTCGGCGTAATCCTGGGCCGATAGCTCACCGGCATCGCCAAGCGACCGGAAGAGCAGCGGAATGCCATTCTCAACAGCGATCAGCGCACAGGAAGGATCGTCCTTGAGCAAAATGATCTGACGGCCCGCCGCCGCCACCTTGTCATGCCCCTGCAGCAGACTCCACCAGCCCAGCACATCCACGTCCACGCGATCAGGCTGCATGCCACACTCGTCGACAACCGACTCGAGCGACCGGAAATGATCCTGCTGGGCAGCCACCACGAGCACATCGCAAGTACCCTCGGTCGCGCAGAGAATTTCGTGCGAGACCACCATCGTTTCGACCGGGAACGGACAGAATTTGTCGAGTTGCAGCAACACCATCTCACGCATCTCTTCGTCGTCGGCCTCAGGTAACTTCACAACCCGCATCAGAAGATTATGGGAGCCGATGGCAAACGTAATGGGGCCCTGGGACTTTCCCCAGCTCGATTTTAGCGCGCGCCCGACGTCGGTGGCATCCGGCGCAACCGGCTCTTCGCCCTCTCCGAGCGGCTCGGGCGATTCGACTACAAGCCGCTCTGAACGCAGGACCTCGACGCGGTTCCTGCTTTTGCGCGCAGTCGTCCACTCGATGACCTCATCGCGCCAGACGATTCCCGTTATTTCTTCCCTTGCCATTACTGTTCCCTACTAAATTCGTCGCCTTCGAGCCAGCGTATGACGCGCATTCCCTTGGGACGGGCCTGCACAATACACGATATCCGGTGATCCACCTCACCCCAATTGCCCTTCGATGAAACGCGATAGATCTGCGAGACCGTCGTCAACACAGCACTCAGCTGCTGGGCAAGACCCGGCACCCGTTCAAACACGTCAGACATGTTTTCAAAGAAAGGGCTCTCGTCGGAGTCGTCCTCGAGATATTCCCCCGACCGTTCAGCCAGCAGATCGTCTGCCGACACCTCGGTCATCCCTTCCAATGTCATCAAGACGCGGTGTGGTGCCGCGTTTACGTTCACTTTGCCGTCGCCGAAGACAGTCAACATATCGGCAATGCCGCTGACATTCAGGCCTTCCTCTGCATCGGGGTCGATCGGCCCACCGAAGAGAATCGAGCGCGTGAATCCCTTCACGAGCAACAACTCTTCAACCGTGTCCAAGGGGCCGTTCTTGGTCTTATACGGCTCCTCAAGCGATTCGTAGTAGTCGTTCTCCGCACCGCCGTCCTGCTTATCGTTGTTACCGTCCATCCAATCGAGCACGCTCGCGATCAGATCGTCCCACATCTCTTCCGGAATATCACCCACCTCCAGCACCTTGCGCCAGTCATTCGCCGAGAGTTGATTGACGTTGCGGCGCGCGGGCTCCGGCTTGATACTTATTTCCATCTCGCCCTCGCCAAGCTCTTCATGAATCACGAGCGTGGAGGCCTGCTTCAGCTGCGCAGCCCTTGGAAACCATGACTCGCTGATCACCTCGTAGTCGGGCTCCTTGGGATTCACGTCCTGGCTTTTTGCAATCAACCACTCCACGCGCTCAATGCCCGCTCGTGCGAGGTACTCGGACTTGAGGCGCTTTTTCTGGTACGACGTAATGCGCGCCTCGAGATGCATGTCCACCGCGAAGGCCGAGATCAGGAGGGACAGCAAGGCGATGACCCACAACGCCACCACGAGGGCGGACCCCGCTTCGCGCTGCGATCGATCGCTGCCGGTCCATGAATCGCTATGCATTCGGTTCGTCATCTCGTTCTCTAAAATCGCCACGACATCGGCGCCGCAGGTATTCCGACGGCGCGTATGATTTTCACCGGCGGCTCGCCGTCGTCTACCGGCTCCAGGTACAACGTCAACTCAACCGCGGCCGGCAACCGGTTCGTCTCGTCCCAATCGCTTTCCCAATCCACCTCGTCGTTGATCATGTTGGTCGCAATGCGGCAATCGAATCCGGTGATCTTGCTCGTGAGAAAGGTCGGCGACACGTCCGAAGGGGAAAACTCGTCCGGTTGTCCATAGGCGCGCCAGCCGCGAACAGCGACCGATCGTTGCGCGTTGAACCCATTCTCGATTGAAAACTGAATGCGATGCGGGGCGTCCCGATAGGTCGCCGACGGGTCGATCAACGCCTGCCCCTGCTTGACCCAGCTGATCTCATCACGCGCATAGGCGCCGCCGCCGCGATCTTCCAACCAGAAACCGTAACGGCCCGCCTGGCCCCCGGCGTCGGGGTAATAGGCCGATCGAATTGCTGCCGTCAGTTGTTCCATCACGAAATCGCCGCGGTTGATACGGTCCGCAAGCGCAACACCACGCTGCCACGCCTTCGATACCGCGCTGAAGGACATATACGTAATGGTGAGGGCGATCACCATCAGCGACATCGCCACGAGCAACTCGATCAACGTGAAAGCCGCCACCGGACGCTGGACTCTGGAGGATTGAATGATCATGGGTGATTCGTCGTGTACAGGTACCAGGCAACGGACAACAGTGTCCGTGTGCCGCCCGCGTTTTTCACGAAAGACCGCAGGATAAACATGTCTTCATCGCCGTCGATTTCCTCGACCGAGCGCGAGTAAACGAGCCCGGTATCGTAGCTCCGCCCGAAAACCTCGAGATCGCTCACCTCGACAGCGGAAAGCGCCGGATGATCCAATTCGCCGAGATCGAGCGTCCGGCGCGCAAGCTCGTAGTCGCGCGCCGTGGTCACAACTGCCAGGCAGCGCGATGCCGCCATCATCAAACCAAACAACCCCGCGCCGAGGATCGCAAGCGCGATCAGGACTTCGATCAAGGTCATGCCGCGACGGCGCTGGATCGACCGCTCCATGATCACAACCCGGCCTCTCGGTCGCTATGCATACTGCCGACGGCGTCGGAAACAATCGTGATCGAGGCTTGCGACTCATCGATCAGACGCACCTCGAAGGGCGTACTCAGTCCGTTGCGTTCGAAGCGTATGGTGTGCGGCCCGGCGCCGTCCGACCCCGCTTGCCCCCCGACGTCGATGTAGTCGATACGCACGCCCTCGATGCTTCGCTCCTCCTTACCCTCGCCCCCGCCAGCGGGCGATGCCACCAGGCGACCGCTGCCCGAATGGATCTCCAGAATATAACGCCCCTGCGACAGGATCGCTTTGGTGCGCGCGTAACGGGCCATTTGGATCACCGATCGCGCCGCCGTCCGCAGGCGGTTGCCCCGGATGGACTTCACCATGTACGGAACAGAGACGGCTACCATGAAGCCGATGATCAAGGCCACCATCAGCACCTCGATCAGCGTAAATCCGAATCGCTGCCGTGTACGTTCCATTCGTTATCCTCAAGCCGTGATCCAAAAAGCGAACTAGTTGGTGATGTCGTCTGATCCGCCGATGGAGCCGTCCGGTCCGCCCGATACGATCTTGTATCCGGAGCCCTGCGCCGAGAACTGCAGCGCATTACCCCACGCATCCGTCGGCATTCGCCCGTCCTTGAGATACGGACCGTTCCAATTCGCCTCCCCGGACGATGACAACAGGTTCTGAATCGACGATGGGTACTTTCCGCTGTCGACCTCGTAGACATCGATCGCGACGCTTATCGCGCGTATGGTCTGGCGTGTACCGGCGATCTGGGTCTGTTTCACGCGTCCGGAGAGCTTGGGAACCGCCACTCCGACGAGGATGCCTATGATAACGACCACGAGCAGGACCTCGATCAGCGTAAAGCCCTTTCGATCCCTGTTCTCTCGATTATCTTTTCTGTTCATTTTCGTCTCCTTCTTGTTCGTTCGCCGTACTTCGGCAACTTTCTGATCCACATCCGTTCTATATGTTTAGCCCGCTCGTCATATCGAAGACGGCCAGCAACATGCTAATCGCCACGAAACCGACAACGATCGCGATCGTAAAAATCAAGATCGGCTCGAGGGCTGTGGTCATGATCTTGACGTTGCGATCCAATTCTCCCTCGTAGCGACGTGCAATATGGTCCAGGGCCCCCGACATATCGCCCGTCTGCTCCCCGACGGCCAGCATGTCGGTCAGCAGAGAAGGAAACACGTCGCCGCGCGCCAACGGCCCCGATATCGTCGTGCCGTCCGTTACACGTTCACGTGCATTTTTTATTTCCTCGGCGATCACACTGTTCGTCATGGTCTGCTGCACGATGCTCAGCGCCTGCAACACGTGTACGCCGTTATCCATCAGCGTGCGCAGGGTGCGGGCAAATTGCGAATAAGACGCCGAGGCCACCACACCCCGAATCAGGGGTGTCTTCAACTGCATGCGATGCGCCTGGTATCGGCCCTGCTCAGTCTGCAGGTAACGATGCACAATGACCACGAGCCCCACGGTCACCGTGAGGATCATCCACCAGTAGTCCACGAACCCGTTACTGATGCTGATCAAGATCTGTGTCGGCAGGGGCAACGTGCTCTGCAGGTCTGTAAAAATCTTAGAGAATCGCGGAATCACGAACGCCATCGTGAATACAATCGTGATGATGCCGGCCACGAGAATGAAGGACGGATAGACGAGCGCCATCAGCACCTTCTCGCGCGTCTCCTGGATGCGTTCGAGATGTTCCACCAGGCGATTCAGAATCTCAGGCAGCGCGCCGCTCGCCTCCCCCGCGCGAATCATACTGATGTAGAGGCGCGAAAAACTTCGATTGTGCTTGGCCAGCGCCTCCGACAACGACAAGCCCTGCACAACATCATCGCGGACTGACGTAATGATGGCGTCTCCGTCCGACCCGGAACGCCGCTGAGCCATGGTGCCCAACGCGCCACTCAGCTTCATTCCCGCGGCAAGCAGATCGCTCAGTTCGGTCGTAAAATCCAGCAGGGGGCGCAATTTCAAACGGCGTACAGCGCGCTTGGGCTGTGCAGCCTCCGGCGCCGCCGCCCGGGTCCGAGACCGTGCCTTACGCTTCGGCTCCTTCGCCGGCTTAGATTCCGACTGCTCCTGGATCGATACCGGCGTCGCGCCCATACGCTCGACAGCCAGCGTCGCCGCCCGGCGATCGGTCGCCTCCACAGACCCCTCCGTCCGTTCGCCGCCCGACGTCCGGGCCTTATATACAAACACTGCCATTGAAACCTTCGCTATCCAGTCAACGTCGACTCTGCCAACCCTTGACCCTTAAACCTTTCAACATATCCCTAATCGCTATCTTCCGAAACGCGCAGGATTTCGTCGATCGATGTCACGCTCTTCAGCACCTTGTCCCAACCATCGTCGCGCAGCGTCACCATGCCCGCGCCGCAGGCGTTCTGCTTGATCACACTGGACGACTCGCGTTGTATGATCAGCGGCTCGACGGTTTCAGTCACTTTCATGACCTCGTAAATTCCCGTCCGGCCGCGATAACCGGTCTGCCGACAGGCCTCGCAACCCTTCGGCGCATAAATCACGTTCCCATCCAACTCGTCCATCGGGAAGCCGATGCTCTCCATGAAAACCCGATCCCGCGGCTCCTCCGGTTCGCGACACGCCTCACACAGTCGCCGGACCAGTCGCTGCGCCACGATGCCCTTCACGGACGACGCCACGAGGAAAGGTTCAACACCCATGTCGAGCAGTCGTGTAATCGCGCCGGCGGCATCATTCGTGTGCAAGGTGCTGAAGACAAGATGACCGGTCAGCGCCGCGCGAATGGCCGTCTCGGCTGTATCGAAGTCGCGAATTTCCCCGACCATAATGATATCCGGGTCCTGGCGCAGGAAGGCACGCAACGCATGTGAAAAGCTAAGCCCGATATCCTCCCGCACGTGCACCTGGTTGATGCCGGGCATCTCGTACTCGATCGGGTCTTCAACCGTCAGGATTCGCACGTCCAGTGAATTCAACTCGTGCAGATACGCATACAGCGAGGTCGACTTACCCGATCCGGTCGGGCCGGTAACCAGGATAATGCCGTTGGGCCGGTGAATAATCTCGCGAATGATATTGGCGCCCTTGTCCGAGATGCCGAGTCCGCTCAAGCCGATGAACTCCGTGCCGCGGGTCAGGATACGCAGGCTGATGCTCTCGCCATAGACGGTCGGCATGGACGACACACGAATGTCGATATCATGCCCCTGCATCCGCAGTCCGATGCGGCCATCCTGCGGCAATCGCTTCTCCGCGATATCCAGGTTCGCCATTACCTTCACGCGCGATGAGATCGCTGCCTGGAAGCGACTCAACTTGGACGGCAAGGGCGTCTCCACCAGGATCCCGTCCACCCGATAACGGATGCGCAAGCGCTCCTCCATCGGTTCCAGATGAATGTCTGTTGCCTTCTCCTGGAAGGCTTCCCAGATGATCTGGTTGACAAAGGTTACAATCGAGGCCTCCTGGTCGGACTCGTCGATCTCGACCTTCTGCAGCGAGTCCGCACCGACCTCGATCTCGATGCGATCTTCCTCGATCAACTGGTCGACCGTCTCGGCGCCCACGCCATAAAAGGTCCGGATCGCCTTGTCTATCTCGGCGGAGGTGCTCAGGACCAGGCGAATGCGCATGCCGGCCGCCAGGCGCAGCGCATCCACCAGGCCCGGGTTGAAGGGATCCTGTGTCGCAACCAGTAACGAACCGCTGCGGATTTCGATCGGCATCACGTGGTACTGGAACACCGCTTTCGTCGGCAGGCTGTCGAGAACGTCGGACTCGATCGTGCGCGTGCCCAACTCAACGAATTCGGAGTTGAGCAGACTCGCGATGGCTTTCAGGAAATCCTGCTCCTCGGCAAAACCCTTCTCCACGATGAGCTCCGTCAGATTGGCGTCCTGCTCATGATCATGCTGCACCAGCTCGTCGATCTGAGCCTCGTCGAAGATTTCCGTGCGGGCCAAGAGTCCGCCCAGGCCACTCATGGTTTTCATACTCTTACTCCGTTTCTACGGGTTGCTTATTCTGATTTCTTGCGGCCCACTGCGCCTGGCGCGCAACGCCCATCAATATCTTTACGTCGTCAACGGTCAGGCGGCCGCGCGAGAAGATTCGCCGAAGGCCCATCATCATGTGATCGGCCTTGTCGTCCTGCATAAATCCGATCTCCAACATGGTCTCGCGCCAGATATCGAACATGCGGTCACGCATATTCGCGGGCGCATCATCCGAGCGTTCCTCGGACGGCGCGAAGCTATCGGTTGCCAGGAAAAGCTCGTAGCAGCAGAGCAGCACGGCTTGCGCGAGATTCAAGGAGCTGAGCGTCTCCGAGGTGGGGATCTGGATCAAGGCCGTGCAGCGACTGAGATCCTCGTTGCTCAGCCCATTATCTTCGCGGCCGAAGAGAATCGCGACCGGACGCTCCGCCGCCGCCTGCAGGATGCCGGGCGCCGCTTGCCGCGCCGTTGAAGAGTGACTGCGATACAGTCCCAGGCGTGCGGTCGTGCCGACGACCATCCCGCAATCGGCAATCGCCTCATCAAGGCTCGCGACCTCCGTCCTGTTCTCATAAATCGGATAGCCGGAGCACGACATCATGCGTAACTCGTTCATATCAAGTTGCCGCGGCGCGACAAGCACCAGCTTCGCGAGCCCCATGTTCATCATCGCGCGACAGACACTGCCCACATTTCCTCCGTAGATCGGGTTCACCAGCACGATGCGGACGGCGTCCAACGTGCCGCGATCGGCGCCGGGGCATGCCGCATTTGATTCGGTTTCTTGCATGCGTTCCAGTGGGCGGGCGATTACACGCCACCCCGCTTGAGGGTCTGTTTAATCTCGCGTTTCAGATTCAATAGGCTTCGATACTCCATGTTCACGTAACCCTCCGTGGCCAGGCGTTCGAATACGCGTTCCCCACGCAGAAATGCCTTTTCCTGGACGTCGAGCAGTGGGAAGACAAGCATGCCGAAGACGAGAACCGCCGATGCGTAGAGCGGAATCAATGAACGCGCCGCGACGTGGTAGTAGAGTCCGAACCGGGCCGGAGCCAGGAGACGACCCACGAATCGCCACAGGCTGTCGACAAGCCCGATCAGTGCCGCACCGCCGGCCAGGTACGGCAGGTGTGCGATAAACATGTTCTCGGCGTCGCCACGCAGACGCAGGCACACGATCGCGAGCACGGCAACGACGCCCGCCGTGATGGCCATGCGATGCCGACCCGGCCGCGGCGGAACACGCATCCCCAGCTCCCGACAGCGGCGGCGCATCATCTGCCACGCCACGCGTTCGAAGAGCCCGTTGATCACAACCGCGACCAGCCCGAGCTCCAGCACAAAGCGTTGCCAGAGAAAGCTGAACCCGTATTCCCGGCCGGAATGGCCGGTCCAGCGCGTATACACGTAATAAACGGCGAGCGGCAAGACAACGCAACTTCCCAACAGGTACGCCAGCTCCGTCGGTCTCGGCAGCAACACAAACGTTGTGCCGGCACCATGCCCGCGCTGCCATCGCAACGCCAGGACGCCCATGGCCACGATCATGCAGATGAACAACGCTGTCGCGATCGCGATGGCCAGCTGCTCGATAAAGACATGCTCCGCCCACCGCAGGTTCGACAAAACGCGCGGGTCGGAGGACATGGCACTTGCCGGCATGAACCTGGAGGCGCCGTACGACGGTTTGTGATCGCGCAGTGACTGCGGCGCGTTGGGCGGAAGTGGCGGCATGCGAACACGAATGAGCGGACTGGCGATCTTGGCGAAGATGCTGCCCGACTCTTCGATATTCTTTACGAAGGCAGCGTCGCCGGCGCCGGAAGCAAATCGAAACTCACTATCGATTGTCTCCCTGATTGACTGCGCCTGCGCCACCTGCCGCGTTCCGGTCGACTCAAGCTCCAACGCCGCGTAACTGGGTCCGATGTTTTCACCGATGTCCGCGGTGATCGATCGCACGGCCAGCAGATCGGCGAAGACAAACGCGTCGGCGCTGAGCTTCAAGGCAAGGTGTCGCCAGCTCGACAGCAAACGGCGGGGGGG
>CAJWTS010000008.1 GCA_913047795.1 uncultured Verrucomicrobiota bacterium
GAAAATAGTTTTTCAGTTTTCCTAGACTTTTTGTGGTGTTCTCAGATTTGTCTGGTTTTTGTTTGTGATCTCAGATTGTATACTGAATTCAAGTACTATCACTACTGTAACAGTAGGGCCGCACTCCCGACGTCCGGAAATGTGTTTATCAGTGTAAAGGATAGTGACAAAAACAAGGTGATTAACATGGCAAATCGCTTTGTAAGCCTAGGGTTCAAAATCTACTCAACCTCAGGCACAGCAAAGTTTCTCAAAGAAAATGGAGTGACGGTTGAAAAACTTTTCAAGATCGATGAAGGCCGTCCCCATGTGGTCGATATGATTAAGAATGGCGGCATTCAGCTCATTGTTAATACGCCTTCATCGGGGATGATTCCTCGTCGCGACGAAAATATAATTCGGACCGAAGCAATCAGTATGAGTGTGTGTATAACCACCACAATTATGGCAGCTGAGTCCTCTGTTCAAGCAATCGAGGCATTAGAGAATAAGCCGGTCGAAGTAAAGTCTCTGCAGGAGTACTACGCAGAAAGTAAATAGCTCACAATCGTGAATGATTCTAGAGAAACGCTGACTGCACTTCTTTCCGGTCCTGATCAATCAGGTATCGTTGCAAAGATGTCGGGTTGGATTTTTGAACGTGGTGGTAACATCATTCACGCAGATCAGCACCGTGATAATGACGAATCCCATGGAGACTTCGTAGGACACCATCTGCGCCGCCGAGCGCAGGGCGCCCAGGAACGGGTAGCGGGAGTTGCTGGCCCACCCCGCCATGACGACGCCATAGACGCCCATCGAGGACACGGCGAATAGATAAAGAATGCCAACATTGATATCGGCGATGACCCAGCCCTCGGCGAAGGGGATGACGGCCCACGCGATCATGGCCAGGTCGCGCAGGAATCGGGAGTCCAGGCGCTGTTCGCCCGCCACCAGGCGCACCTGCACCGCGAGATCTTCAAGGTTCTCCACACGCGGCATCAGTTTCAAGGTCTTGGCAACCACGTCCTGACGATAGCGTCGAAAATGCGGCTTCGCGTGCCCCTTCAGCAGTTCCGCCATCGCACGCTGCATGCGATCTGCGTCGAAAACGGTTATATCGTACCCCCCGCTGGTGCGCGGCTCGAGGCGACAGGCATCCGCGGCGAGGCAATGCGCAAGCAGGTAATGGTAGAGCGCGTTATCCGGATCCACACGCATCCCGCGCCGAATCTCGGCCTCGACATAATCCGTGTCCTTGCGACCGGGGCCGCTCAGCAGGGCATCGACATACCGACCGTAGAAGGCGCGGTTGTCGGGCTGGCGAACCCAAGCCGACCGAAAATGCGCGGCGCCGGCATCCTTGCGCAGAAAGACGGCCAACTCTTCAGGCAGGCGTTCGATCGGATCGGAATAGCGCCACCACGGGATATCGAGGTTCTGCCAGAACCGGCCATCCTCCTGGCGCGGGTGCGCTTCGGCCAGCGCGCGGAAGCCATAAATCACCTGGTGCGCGCGAACGAACATGCGCACACCGACGATGATGGTCAGGGCGAGGGCGGCAGGGATAACGATGTAGCGCATCGCCACGCGGATCCACGCCCGAAAGCGCATGCGATGTCGATTGGCAGCCACCAGGTTTTCCGCGACAGCCTCGCCGGACCCGAACGCTTCGATCGCCTGTGACAGGCCGGCCGATTCCGCGTCACCGCGCACAGTCGTCGCGGTCACAGTATCCTCGATATGCGATCGCAGCTCGGCGCGGACATCGAGCCGCAGCTCCGGATCATCCCGCAATCCGAGGGTCGCCTCATCGAGAAGCTCCTGGAGATCGGGATCTGGATTGGGTTCGTTCAAGACGTTGGTCCAGTCATCGTGAAAAGGCCCCGTACAAGGGCTCAACAGAAAACGTGCGGAACGAGACTACGCGCTGGCCGGACTATCCAGCAGAGAATTGACCGCGCTCGAAAACGCACTCCATTCTTCCAGCTTGTTGTCCAGTAGCTGCGCGCCCTTGCGCGTCACGGTGTAGTACTTGCGTGGTCGACCGTTCCCGGCGGTCCGCCAGGAACTCTTGACCAGTCCGGCCCCCTCGAGTCGATGAAGGCACGGATACAGGGTGCCTTCCTTCCACTGGAAGGCGCCGCCCGTCCGCTCGTTCACCAATTTGATGATCTCATAGCCATACATGGCCCGTTCCGAGACGAGACTCATTAGAATCGGCTCGACCATACTGCGTGTCAGATCCTTATCGAAACGCATCTCCGCTCCTTTCGCTATTCATCTTATTACTGTCATTCCCCTGCCCTTACCTCGGACCACTATATACTGTGTGACACGATGTATGCAAGCCTGATCGCATGGACCAGACCTGTTGCACGCGAAACCGCGAAGTTCTGGGGCCAGGCCGAAGCTTCGGCCGGCCAGGAAATTCAGTCGGGCTTGATCCGATCGAACCCAATTGAACAGCCGGTACCGACGGATTTTAATCACGCCGTCACTTATACGACTGAATGCCCGGGCAACATCCGGGGAGAATCGACCGTTGTCGGCAGGCGGTCGATCTGGTACCGTCGGGCGCCCTTGATTTAAGGAGAGAGAGCCAGATGGATAAATTGCTTAAAACATTGCAGGCCAACGCACTCGAATCGCCGGCTACCCTCGCCAGGATGCTCGACAAGTCGGAAGACGAGATCAAACAGCAGATCGCACAGTACGAGGAAACCGGGGTGATTCGCGGCTACCAGGCAATTGTCAACGAGGACAAGTTGGACCTGACTCACGTCGACGCTGTTATCGAAGTCAAGGTTACGCCCGAACGTGAGGGCGGATTCGATCGCGTCGCCGACCGCATCAGCAAGTTCGATGAAGTTCGGTCGCTCTACCTGATGTCCGGATCCTACGATTTACTCGTTTTCGTCCGCGGCGATAACCTTAAGGAAGTCGCGTCGTTCGTCAGCGAGAAACTGTCAACGCTCGAAGGCATTATCTCAACCGCCACGCATTTCATGCTCAAGACCTACAAGGATCAGGGCGTGTTGATGCAAGCGAGCGACGACCATGAAAGACTCTCCATCTCCCCATAGATTTGTTGCTTCCCACCTGCTACAGGTTCCACGTTCGGGCATTCGCGATTTCTTCGAGATCGTCGCGACGCGCGACGATGTGCTCAGCCTGGGCATCGGCGAACCGGATTTTGTGACCCCCTGGCAGATCCGCGATGCGGCCATCTACGCGCTCGATCACGGCGCCACGTCGTACACGCCCAATCGCGGCCAACGTGTCTGCCGACGCGCCATTGCCGGATATCTCGAATCGTCGTTCGGCCTCGCATATGACCCGGATCAGGAAATCCTGGTCACCGTCGGCGTCAGCGAGGCACTCGATCTCGCCGTACGCGCGGTCGTCGAGCCCGGCGACGAGGTGCTCTATCACGAACCCGGCTACGTCTCCTACGGTCCCTTGGTTGCCTTCGCCCACGGCGTGCCGGTTCCGGTCGCCACGGAGGCCGCCGAAAACTTCGTCCTGCGCCGCAGCCAACTGGATGCCGTTGTCAGTGATCGCACCAAGGCGTTGATTTTGAATTTTCCAACCAATCCGACCGGCGGTGTGCTCGAACACTCGACCGCCGAGGAAATCGCCGCTTTCGCGATCGAACACGACCTGATCGTGATCACGGACGAGATCTACTCCGAGCTGACCTACGAAGGCGAGCGGATCACGATCGCCGCCCTGCCCGGCATGCGCGAACGCACCATCTTTCTGCACGGCCAGTCCAAGGCCTGGGCCATGACCGGCTTTCGTAGCGGCTACGCCTGCGGCCCGGCCGAACTGGTCGAGGCGATGATGAAGATTCATCAATACTCCATGCTCTGCGCCCCGATACTCAGCCAGGCCGCCGTCGTGGAGGCACTCAAGCGCTCATCCTCGCATGTCGAACACATGCGATCTGAATATGAGAAGCGCCGCAACCTGATGCTCGCCGCATTCAAAGACATGGGGCTCGCCTGCACAACGCCGCGCGGCGCGTTCTACGCCTTTCCCAGCATTGCACGGACGGGCCTGTCTTCGATCGAGTTCGCCACCCGGCTCGTTGAAGAAGAAGCCGTCGCGGTCGTGCCGGGCACCGCTTTCGGCGCCAGCGGCGAGGGCCACGTCCGATGTTCGTTCGCCGCAAACCTCGAGCACATTAAGGAAGCGATGGAGCGCATGGCCCGTTTTGTACAGCGTCATTAAGGATCTGCATGGCGAACACCGACAATCCCCTGCTCGCACACGGCGACCTGCCGCGCTTCGACGAAATCACACCCAACGATGTGGAGCCGGCGATCCGCCAGGTCCTGGCGCGGGGAGAAAGCGATCTGGCCGCCGCGGAGTCCGCGCTCGAACCTTCCTGGACTGGAACCATCGAAGCACTACGCTCCGTAACAGAACCGCTGGCGTTCGCCTGGGGCACCGTGAATCACCTGATGGGTGTCCAGAACAGTCCCGAACTACGTGAGGCCCACCAGGCGGTTCAACCGGACGTGGTGGCCTTCAGCCTGCGGTTGGGACAAAGTCGACCGGTCTACGAGGCGCTGAATCGTCTACGCGCAAGCGATGACTGGGACCGCCTTGACGAGGCGCAGCGACGGATTGCGGAAGCCTCCCTGCTTCAGGCAGAACTGGCCGGTGTCGCGCTGGACGGCGCAGAAAAGGATCGGTTCGTCGCGATCCAAACCGAGCTTGCCGAGATCGGCACCCAATTCAGCAATCATCTGCTCGACGCAACCAAGGCTTTCGCCCTGGTCCTGACCTCACCGTCCGACGTTGAGGGCCTGCCGAATTCCTTGCGGGAGGCGGCGGCTGCGCAAGCACAGACCGCCGGCGATGCCGAGGCCTGCACGGCCGAAGGCGGCCCGTGGCGCATGACGCTCGACGCGCCCGTTTTCATTCCGTTCATGGAACACTGCCGCAACAGGGAGCTGCGGGAGCAGCTCTATCGTGCGTTTATCACACGCGCATCGAGCGGAGCCTTCGACAACACACCCCTGATCGATCGGATCCTGGAATTGCGCTACGAGAAGGGCCGGCTACTCGGGTACGCGACACCGGCCGACCTCAGTCTCGCCAGCAAGATGGCGGCGGACGTGGCAGCCGTGGATGCGTTGAGCCTGCGACTGCATGAGGTGGCACGGCCACACGCGCAGCGTGATCTCGATGAACTGCAGGCGTACGCCCACGCGGAGACGGGTGATACGACGTATACCATCCGGCACTGGGATGTTGCGTTCTGGGCCGAACGCTACCGCGAGGCCCGGTTCGCATTCAATGACGAGATGCTGCGCCCCTACTTCTCTTTCGATCGCGTACTCACGGGCATGTTCGAATTGGCGGAACGGCTGTTTGGAATCAACATAACGGCGGCGGACGACGACACGACCGTATGGCATCCGGATGTGCGTTTCTTCCACGTAACCGATTCGAACGGCGAACAGATTTCATCTTTCTATCTCGACCCTTTCAGTCGTCCAGCCGACAAACGTGGTGGCGCATGGATGGGCGAATGCCTGAATCGAACCGAGCGACCGGATGGCCGAATCACGCGGCCCGTGGCCTATCTCGTCTGCAACCAGACGCCGCCGGTCGGCAACAAACCGTCGCTGATGACCTTCGATGAGGTACGCACGCTGTTTCACGAGTTCGGCCACGGTCTGCAACACATGCTGACAACCGTTCGTTACCCCGAGGCGGCCGGCATCAACAATGTCGAATGGGACGCCATCGAACTACCGAGCCAGTTTATGGAAAACTGGTGTTATCATCAGGCGACCTTGCGCGGACTGAGCAACCACTACGAAACCGGCGAGCCGCTACCGGATGAATTGTTCGACAAGATTCTAGCCGCGCGAACCTACCGAGCAGGATCGCAGACGTTGCGACAACTCTATTTCGGCATGCTCGACATGGAATTGCACCACCGCTACCAACCGGCCGGCGCCGATACGGTCCTGGACATTGTCGAACGGGTAGCGAGGGACGCCACGATCTTACGCCCGTTGCCCGAAGATCGCTTCCTATGCGGTTTCCAGCATATTTTCGCCGGCGGATATGCCGCGGGGTACTACAGTTACAAGTGGGCAGAAGTTCTGTCGTCCGATGCGTTCAGTGCATTTGAAGAGGCGGGACTCGACGATCCCTCCGCCATCGCCGAAACGGGACGCAGGTTCCGCGATACGGTGCTTGCACTGGGCGGCGGGCGAGATCCCATGACAGTCTTCCACGATTTCCGTGGGCGCGAACCCTCAACCGACGCCCTGTTGCGGCATTGCGGTCTTGCCGACGCAGGCTGTAGCCATTAATACATGACGGTTTAGACCTAAGCACTTGGAGCAAAATGAAAATAACACCCCTCATCGCATCCCGCTTCCTGGTCGATGGCGGAGCCATGTACAGCCTGGTTCCGAAGCCGATCTGGAACCGTTTAACACCCGCCGACGAAAAAAACCGAATCCCCCAGAACCTTAACGCGTGGCTGCTTGAACTGGATGACGGTCGACTCGGTATCGTCGATCCCGGATGCGGCGATCCGGAATCCTACCCGGCCAAAGATCGTCGGATCAACGGCCTCGCGGACGAATGGCTCGGTACGGAATTGGATCGGGTTGGCGTGGATCGCGCAAAGATCTCGTTTGTTATCCTGACGCATCTACATTGGGACCACTCCGGCGGCGTCGGCTCGGACACAGAATCCGGCGAGACGCGACTCACCTTCCCGAACGCCGAATATTACGTGCATCAATTCGAATGGGACGATGCCACGGGCGACAACCCCTACCTGTTCAAGGCCTACCCGCCGACGACAATCACGCCGCTGCTGCATGTCGACAAGTCAATGTTACATCTCGTCGATGGCGAGGACACCGAGATTCTGCCTGGCGTCCGGTTCATACTTGCGGGCGGTCACACACGGGGATCCTGCACCGTATTTATCGATGGTCAGCCCGAACTGGTCCATCCCTCGGCCGAGGACTGTCCGATCACATCCGGAATCCTGTTCGCCTCGGACGTCTGTCCCACTCAACATCATCTCCGAATGGTTTTTTCCACGTCGTTCGATACCTACCCGATCGATACCCGTCGTTGGAAGAGGAAATGGCTCACGCGCGTGGCCGAGGAACAGATTGTGCTCTGGTTCGACCACGACCACGAAGTCTTTGCGGCCCGCCTGGCGGCGGACCCTCGTGCGGAATTCATAATGACGCACGAGCTTCCGGCTAAGACCTGACCTGGACCTATCTCGACATCCGTCTCAGGACGATGTCGATTACGTTGCTCAGCGATAAAAGCGCCTGAAACGAGAGACAGCCCGCGCGGACGAATGCGCCTCAGAGCCTGACGCGGCCCATGTAGTTCGATAGAAAGTGCTGTATAACTTCATCCTTCTCAATGCTGTCGATCGTGTATTCGTTGTCCCCACGGAACATGCTTTCGGTCCGGATCAGCCGGACGCCCTTGCGCTCCTTGCATACGATTTCAGCAAAAGGCACGATGCGATCGGGAAACGTCCGCCCCTGCACGCAATACGTGAATTCGTCGGTTCCCCTGTTCTGAACAAACAGGGTCGCCGTTGATGCCGAACTTCGGACGTTCACGGCGCGCCCGTGATTCTCGAGTTCGGTCTTCAAGTCGTCAAAAGCGGGAACCACCACGTTTCTTACGAACTTCTCAATGTCCGAAAGTTGGCGTTCGGCTCGCGACTTGTTTTCCTTCTCAAAGAAGGCACCTAAATCTGTTCGCCAGTCGTTCATTTCCCCTTCTACCCTTGTAGCACCGGATCTGGGGCGATTCAAGCAGCGTCGGCCCGACAAACCGGCCGGCACGAACGAGATGGTGGCAACCGCGTAACGTACAGCGTGCCAGACCTCGATTCCTGTTGCCACTATCCGGTCAGGCATTGCGCGGGGTCGGGATAGCTGAACGTGTAGCCAAAAATATCTTTGATCCGTGTGTTATCTACGATCTTCCACGCCGCCTCGGAATTCGGGGCAAACGTCGGCGGAGAAAGTCCAAGCGCATTCGCCGCGTCCACGTAATAGTCTCGCCGCAGCGGATGAGCATCGGCCACGGCATTCAGTACGACGCTCGTAGCGGGAGATTCGATCGCGTGACGTGCCAGCGCGACCGCATCGTCGCGATGTATGAGGTTGACCGGGCAATTTCCTCCGGAAACGACCTGTTTTCCCGTTAAAAACGTGCCGGGGGTCCGTTCGGCACCAATCAAACCGCCGTAACGCAAAACCACACAGACCGCGACGGCTTTTCTCACCTCCGTCTCGGCCGCCAATATTGCAATTCCGGACGATTTGTCCGGCGCCGTAACGCAGTCTTCGTTCACCACGCCGTTCGTATTCGGATATACCGATGTCGAACTGGCAAAGACGATCCTGGTCTCGCCCGAGATCGCCGCCAGGGCATGTCGCACCTGTGCGGGATAGATCTGCTCGATATCGGCGCGACGTTCGGGCGGGAGATTCAGGAACAATACGTCGCATTCAAAGAAATTGTCAGGATTCCCTTCAATCCCATGCGGCGTCAGGGTGAACTGACTGGCATCGATCCCAGCTCCTTCAAGTTCGACCCGCTTCGCCGACGACCGTGTTGACCCCTTGACCACACAACCCGCGCGCGCGAGCGACCGCGCAAGGGGGTCACCAAGCCAGCCACACCCCAGGATACTGACAGTCGTTGCCCGCATCGTTAACCATCACCATCGCAAGTGGCTCGACCAGCCGAAAACTTTTCCATTGAACCCTTGCCCGCTCTCTCGAATTTGTGTACCAGTATTCCTCGCGGACGGAACTTACTCAACGAGGAGACGGACTCCATGATCACGTTTTACGGCTACTCCAAATGCTCCACCTGTCAGAAGGCGAAGAAGTATCTCAACGGAAAGAAGATACGCTACAAGGAGGTCGACATCACGATGAATCCTCCATCCAGGAAAGTGATTCAGACAATCCTGCAGGGCAAGGCCTATACGCTCGAGCAACTCTTTAATCGATCGGGTCTGATGTATCGTGAACTGAAGATGAAAGACAAGATGCCGACCATGAGCAAGGCCGCACTGATCAACCTGCTCGCGAACAACGGACGCCTTGTTAAGCGACCCATCATTCTCAACGGTGGATCGCATACGGTCGGGTTCGACGAGAAAGTCTTCAAAAAGACCTGGAAATAGTTCGCCGAGTCTTTCACTGCCCGCCCCCAGGTGGTTGCATGGCCGCGGGTTTCGACCGCGACGCCCATTCGTTTCATACCTGTCCGACCCACATATCTTGACAGGTAGCGCACCTTTGAAGTGTAATCCTCGCCGCTTCCCTCGTCGAACTACTGACCCGCGAAGTCTGTCATGAGCGATATCGAATTCAACTGCCCCAAGTGCAACCAACATCTCGAAGCGCCACAAGATTTGGCCGGTGTAGACATCGAGTGCCCGGCGTGTGAAACGCTTCTTTCCGTTCCGGCTCAGCAAGGCCCACTAACTGCCGCGCAGATTGTCGGTGCCGCCGCCGCGGAAGAGGGGGCTGAAGATCCGGAGTCCTCGCCGCACAAACCGTTTGTTCGTGCCGACGACCGCAAGGTTCAATGTCCCTCCTGCGACACCTCACTGGAGTCCGGCACGGTGATCTGTGTCGATTGCGGTTACAACTTCAAGACACGCCGCAAGATGTCCGCTGCGCCGGATGAAGCGACCGTCGCCCGCAGCGGCGGCGGTGACAGCGGAAACAAGGGAGAGAAGATGAAAATCATCGCGTTGGTTTCAGCGATCCTTCTCGCACTGGCATTCGTCGTTTTCCGAATGGCTGCCAACTGATCACGGAACGGCTGTGAACGCACGCTGCATCTTCTATCACTGTCTCGCGCTCGCGCTGCTTGGCACAAGCACCACGGCGATCGCCAAGTCGAAGGCGCGGCAACTCGTCGCGAAGCCGACGCCTGTTCGCTCGATGGCACTCGCCGCGAGTCGAATGCCGCATCGGCGCACCGCGCACCTATCGGTCAAACCGGTTCTCGAAATTCCGGTTGTTGCGAACGGGCTCGAGATCGATGTCTTCGCGACTGCTCCAGACATCTACAGTCCGGGTGCAATTGCCGCAACGCCGGACGGTGATGTCTTCGTTGCGATCGATGAGTACAACTCGACCGGCAAGACGACGGGCGAAAAGGGCCTCTCGTTCATTGTGCTCTGCCGCGACAGCGACGACGACGGCAAGGCCGACCGGTTCACGATTTTCGCGCGGCGACTCAATATCTGCCACGGCATGACCTACATCGACGGAACACTCTACGTCGTACATGCGCCCACCCTGACCGCCCTGTACGATCGCGACGGTGACGGGGTCGCGGAGCGGCGGAAAGACCTGATCACGGGTTTGGGCCCGCCACCCGGCGGCTATACCCAACATCTTCCGGCCGATTGCACGATGGCGGTGGACGGGCGCCTCTACATCGCGGTCGGCAGCCAGGGCGTCGCCGGCGCCCGTGGCCTCGACGGCAGCAAGGTCTCCAACGCCGGCAGTTGTATCCTGCGCGTACGCCCGGACGGCACCTCCCTCGAGCTATTCGCCAGGGGGTTCCACAATATTCGCGGCGTAGCGGTCGACCCCTATCTCAACGTTTTTGTGCGCGATTCCGCCAATCCGGCCGTCGGTTGGCCCGCGGCGCTCTATCATGTGATTGACGGTGCGGACTACGGATATCCGTACCAATTTGCTCGATTTTCTGATGAGACACCGCCGCCGCTGGCCCTGCTTGAGGACGGCGAGGCTGGTGGTTGTACGCTGGTAGCCGAGAGCTGGTTCCCCAATCGCACGCACGCGCCACTTGTCACCACGGACTTCGCGCGCAGCAGGCTCATGTACCACGCACTGCGTAACACGTACAAGGGTTACGAGACGACCGACCACGACCTCGGGCGTTTCGCGAATGTCATCGATACGGATGTTGACGGCATCGGCAATCTCTTCGTCGCCGCCTGGGATCGCGCTCGTGGCGACGTCCGCAAGGAAGGTGTCGCCGGGACGATCTATCGCCTGTCGACAGCCCAGAACCGGTCTCCAACATTTCCCGACCTGAAGACCGCGACCGATATCGAACTCGTGGATCACCTGCTCTCGCATAGTCACGTCCTCCGAATGAACGCCATGTGTGCACTTATTCGGCGTGGAAGCTCAGACGAAGCAATCGGCAGACTGCAGAACATCTGCCGCCATAACTACCCGGCCTACTCGCGCATTGCTGCGTTGTTCGCGCTTAAGCCTCTCATGGGCGCCGAATCGACAACCTTTTTCCTGGATCTACTCGAATACGAAGACATCATTCCTCTCGTCGCCACGGTGCTCGCCGACAACGTGCCCTACGTGTTCCGTGCCTTGAGCGACCCCCCGGACAGCGACTCCATGGTCTCAACCGAAACCTTCACGCCCTTTCTGGCAGACGATATCACCTCGATTCGCTACGAAGCGACGGCCGCCCTCATGCGTCTCGGGAGTGCCGACGCGGCCGCACACGTCGCACCACTTCTGGCCGACCGCGCCCCGCGCGTGCGACACGCCGCGGTCCGCGCACTGCGACGAATGGGCGCATACCAGGTATGCCTCGACATGCTCGACGACCGCGACGCAAACGCGGCGAGCGGCGCGCTCAGTACGCTGCGTGGCATCTACGACACCAACGCCGTGATCCTCATCATGCAGGCCTACCGCGCAGCGGAGACAGACGAACGACGCGGTCACCTGATCGACGTGATGGCGCGACTGTGTCAAAAGCCGGGAACCTTCGAAGGCAATTGGTGGGGTCTCGTACCGGGCACCAATCGCCTCTCTGCCACCCGTGCGCGCTGGCATGGAACGCCAATCGTGGTATCCGGGCTGACGCAGATCCTGACCGGATCCGATACGCAACGCGCCCTGGAAGTGCTCGAGAACGTGCAGCGTAATATCCTGCGCGACATGCTGCCCGCCGTCGCAGACGCGGCGCGCCGGCCCGGACCGCTACGGAGCGTCGCGGCACGTGTCCTATGCTCGATCCCGGATGCCGCGATGGCAACCGAATACGCCGCCATTGCTCGATCGTCGGATATCGAGGAGGCGACACGCCTGTTAGCCATTCAGGCCGCCATGGTGCTGCCCGAGCCAAGTCGCGACAAGGTCCTTATCACGATGTACAATGCCTTCGCGGCGAATCCGGATGTTCCGCCGACCCTACGGGCGGCGATGGGGTCGGCCCTCGCACACATTCAATCTCCAGCGCGGCTCGCGACCTTGACGGCCTTCTACCAGACGGGCGATGACTCCGCACGACGTGGAATACTGGCGTCCGTTCTACGCATGCCCTCCAAGACGACGAAACGAAGCATTCTGAAAGTACTATTACACCCGGGCGAATTGGATCGGGTCCTCGACGTCATGCAGTCCTTGCCCGGCGACCGCCTTCGCAATTTTCGCCGTTACATTGCGACCGGACTCGATGATCCGTCGCCTGCCGTGCGTCTCGCCGCCATGAAGGCGATGCTCCGGATCGGCGATAACAAAGATTTCGCGGCCGTTGCCGGCGCAGGTAAAGACGACCCCCTGCTCGCCGCGCGCGCATTCGAGTCTCTGCCGGCAGCCGACGTTCCGCGCCAGTGGAGGCTGAATGTGCTCGGGATCGCCGTCCGGGCGGCGGACATTGCATCGCGCGAATCACCCGAACATTACACAACCTTGCGCGCATACGCGGCCGCCGTCGCCGATGTCAGCTCGGTTCCCGAACACGCGTCCGTTCGACCCCACGGCTCGATACCCGCGAAAGAAGTTGATCTTCTGCATCAGATGCACGCCGCCATTGCCGATTTCCAGGTCATCGCGCCCCTTCCAAACGACAAGCTTTCGACCCCCCTGGACTATCCCGACTTTCATCCAACCGGGCCCTTCCAATCGATCACACGCGAGAACGTCGAGTACCGCTGGGAATCCATCAAACCGACGGGGCCACGTGGCACGGTCGTGCTGCATGACCGATATTTTCGTTATCCAGACCGTCTGGCCTATCTTCGCACCATCATCGAATCGAGCGACCGCCGGGAAGCGGTGCTTCGCGTCGGCAGCGGCGCCGACGTCAACGTCTGGCTCAACGGGGAGCGCGTCCACCGACACAGGGGCGAGCGTGTATACGCGGCCGGACAAGACAAGGTTGCGATCGTCCTCGAGGCCGGCGAGAACCTCCTGCTCTTCAAGGTCTTGAACAACTGGGGTGACTGGAAATTCTCCGCCCAGCTCGAGACGGAATCGACACCGCACTAGGCGTGCGCCCGAAGAATCGCGAAATCGTCTCCGCTTCCGATAACATTCCACTCCGGTTGCGCTTCCAACAGGCCCAGCAGAACCGGGTTGTAGTAAAGCACGTACGCCTCCCGGCGGGTCGCGCGCAATGATTGCCCAAGGTTTTCGAGCACCGCGCGCATAATGTTCTCTTCGAACGGGTTATAGAAATAGATCACGAGCGGATCCTCGGGCGCACGATAGTCGACCGCATCCGCGCACTCGCAGATAACGCGATCTCCCGCGGCGACCCCGCGCGCACGCGCGATGTTCTCGTTTGCGATCACGCAAAGTTCAGACGAGAACTCGACGCCAATGACCCGGCGAAACCCGTAGTCCGCGGCCATCAAGAGCACGCGTCCCTTCCCTGCGCCGTAGTCGATGAACGTGAACTTTTCATGCTCGATCTGCAGGTGCCCCATCATCTCGTGAAAGACCTCGGGCACCGTCGGTGTGTAGCGCACACCGTACTCCCAGTTGCGGCTCTTGATGTCGAGGTCGGCGAGGCTGATATTGCCGGAGGTGTCGACGCCGCGCGCATCATCATAGGCGGTGTCCGGTGTCCCGCGCCTTGCCATGATTCGCAACTTGGTCCCGACGAGACCCAGGGTACCCCCCACGCCTCTGCGCCTCAGCGCGCGGCCAAGCTTTCGAAACAGTCCACGGATCGCGGAGGTCGGCATGATCAGACGTACGGCGGAACGCAAAGGTCGTCCGTAACGGCGCACCCGTAGTCCTCCATCACGAGCCGACGAATCTCATTCAACTGGTCGCGGCCGTCGGGCACGTGCGTATAAAGCAACAGGCGTGGAATGTGATTCCGCAGCCACTGGTCGACGTGCGGCGCGGGCACACCCAGTCGTCGGCAGGGCCAGATGATCATGTCCGCGTTCAGGCGGCAGCGGTCAAGCGTGCCGAAGGTCGTCATCGGCTGTTCGTTGATCGCGGTACGGCTCACCTGCGCCAGCCAGGCTCCGCCCTGAATGGCCTCGACCGTCATCACGGCCTCCACCGCGTGGCGATAGTAACAGTCCTGCGAAACACCGGCCCGGTTCTCGGAACCCGAAAAAATTGATTCGGCCGTCGCACGGGTTAACACTTTATAGCCGGAATGAAAATCCGGATACTCATCATGCACCGTCGCGTATTCGAGGTGCAGAGGCTTGTCGCTGATCGCGGCGGCGTATTGCAGCGAATCCAGCAACACGCGATCGACCAATTCTTCCAACTCACCGCGGCCCCAGCCCATGGGATGATGCCGGGAGATTCGCCGCCCGAGCACGAGGATCTGATCGGTACCGGTCCGCTCATGCACATGCACCGCGGTCCGCACAAAGGTAATCAGTTCATTCGCCAGGTGATCGCCATCCTGGTCGATTATCGCGAAATGCGTCAGTCGCTCGTCCTGAAGAAGCTGTCGTACGCCCGCGGCTACGGCGGCGAGCTTGCCGCGATTCTCTTCCCGCTCGATTCCTTGTACCCCGCGATCGGCAACGGCCTGCTTCGCCAATTCGCCCCCCCCTGGACTGCCATCCACGCTGACACAGACGCGCGACGGGTCGTCGACCAAATCCGCGTAGGAATCGATCGTATCGCGGACCAGGGCCGCGGCGGCCGCTGTGTCCGCGCTGGCCGGCAGGTGAACCGGAATCACCACGCCGGTCTGCTCACGCAGCACCTTCGAAGCCGTTTGATATGGAGGAATTTCCGTCATCCCGATAAGCCTACGCCGCACCCTGGCGCGCACGCCGCACGGCGCGCTGACCCAACGCGGTCCGGGTGGCGACCGCTCGCACGAATTTGTCCAGGCCCCGAACGAGCGCCAGGCAACCAAAGCGCAGGCGGTGTCTCAGCCGGCAACGCACAACCAGCGCCGCGCGGGCCGTCGTCACCTCGTTTGCGATCTCCTTCTTGTACGCGGCCTCCCCTTCGCCAAAGTCGACATAGCGTGGCGTGTCCGCGCGATAAAGCAGTGCGAGAATCTTATACAACAGAATGGTTCCCGGCGAATATTTGGCGTAAGCCTGATCGTATCCCAGAAACTCATAAAAAAGTGTCTCCATTCCCTGGTAGCAAAGCACGAAGGCGACCGCCTCGTCCCCCGCCAGGAGCAGGTAGCTGCGCAGCCATCCACGCGCCGCGACCTTGTGCTGCTCCTGCATGTCCAGTTCGTGACCCAGCGCACGCGCCTGCCAGGTGCGCTGCATCAACTCCTCGATACGTTGTGTGTAAGGCGCCCAGTCCGAGGCGCTTCGGATCTCGACGACCTCGAGATCTGATCCGGCCACGCGTACGAGCGCGCGCTCTTTTTCATGCAACCGTTTACGACTCTTGCGCGAACGCAGGGCCATGCATTCCTCCACCGTCGCCGGCAAGGCGAGTCGGTAATGCGGCATACCGGCGTGCGGTTCATGACAGAAAAAGCCATCGGCGCCACCTTTCCGGATCATGGCCAGTTGCTTGTCGTCGGTGACGAGGTCGAACCAGAACGCTTCATAACCCGGGAACAGCTTCGCCAAATGCGCGAACACGCGGTTGAGATCCACGTCCGACAGGTCCCGCTCGACCACGGTGCCGCCGCAGACACGGAAGGCGGGCAGTTCGTAGCGCGCCAGCGATTTACCCGCAATCGCGAAGTTTAGAATCCAGCTTCGGAAGAGAAGCGGTAGCACCGCTCGACAGGCGCCGTCGTCGTCGCGCAATACGACCACGACACCCTTCGCATCATCGCCGTCCACGAGCATCTCCAGCCAGCCGGGACTGCGCAGCAGCGCGAGCATGCGATCCATCTCGACCGCACAATCCACCCAGAAAACGCGAACCTCGTCCGGAACCTCACTCGGTTTATGACACTCAATGTTCATCTGTTATCGACCCATCATCCGGCCAGTTTAGCCACCGCGCGACGGATGTCCCGATAAATTCAACTTCCGGGTCCAACACACAACTCAAACGGACCTGGCGCAAACAGCTTCCCGGTTCGCTTCCAGCGGCCGCTCGCCATCCAGCCAGGTGATCTCCACGCCGCGACGCTCCATTCGTCGAAACCAGGTCTCCTGCCGCTTGGCGAACCGGTGGATCGCAGTATTGAGTCTTCGAAACATGTCATCGCGACTCAGGTCACCGGCAACGTGTTCCGTTACATAGCGATACTCCAGTCCGTAAAAACGGAGCTGCCCGGGCTCGACACCGCGCGCCAGCAACGCCTGCACCTCCTCGATCATGCCGTCGGCGAATCGTTCCCGCAGCCGACGGGTCACGCGCTCGCGCATTTGTTCCCTGGCAAGTCGGACGCCGAACACCTTCGTCGCGATCTCGGGCATGCGCCTTACCTCCGCCCCCTGGTCACGTTCAAATACCGCGATCTCGATCGCCCGCTCAAGACGAGCCCGGTCAACCGTATCCGTGCGGTTGTGCAACGCGCGCAACTGCTCGAGCATGGCAACCAACTCCGGCATGTCTTTCGCTTCGAGATCGGCCCGCAATTCGTCGTTTCGCGGCACCTCGGACATGCGGTACCGCAGAAGTATGCTTTCCAGGTACAGGCCCGATCCGCCGCAGAGAACGGGTCGCACGCCGCGCGCGTGCATGGCGTTGTAGACGTCAACGAAGTCCTGCTGAAAACGGAAGACGCTATAGGGTTCCCCGACATCGACGATGTCGACCAGGTGACAGACCACCCGCGACCCGCCGGAACCGTATAGGTCGCGATCCTTGCCGGTCCCGATGTCCATGCCGCGATAGACCTGGCGCGAGTCCGCACTGATGACTTCCCCACCCAGCTCCCGCGCGACCTCGACTGCCAACGCGGACTTACCACTCGCCGTCGGCCCCAGGATGCATACCATCGGCGACGCTCCTGCCGTCATAACGACTCCGTGCTCGCGCGACGGTAACGATTCTCCTGCTCTTCAAGAAAATCCCGCAATCGATCCAATCGTTCAATCGGCAGGTCATCGAACGTCCACCCGTCCGATGACCAAAGGTCGGTCATGTCCGCCGCCGCCGGGTAGTGGGTCGCAAAATACTCCCGAAGAATGTCCTCGTCCCGTCGCCCGTCATCCGCGTGTGACGCCTTCAGGTACTGCAACGTTCGCAAACCGTCGAGACGTTCGTGACAGGCCCGCTTGAACCGCTCCGGCTTCGCGTGCGTGCGCCGGAGCGGAGACCACAGATCCGTCGTCTTGAGTTGCTGGCGGAGAAAGGCCGTCACCGACGTTTCATGATCCCCCTGTTGAAGTTCGGGAAAGAGCTTGATCGTGTCACCCAGTTCATCGAATCGTCCGGCGGCATAGAGCGGATAGCGCGACCAGTCGCCTTCGACTCCGCGCTGCATCGCCGGGCCGGTACCGAAGGGCACACGCGACGACAGGCGCGTACCGGGATAGGCCGTGTCCGCCAACCAGTGCAAGACCGGGCCATACTTCGTCAGCTTCTGCAGAAAGTAGAAATCTTCTCCGCTTTCCCTTGGATCGAGTCCGCCGACGGCGCGATAGGCCCGAACCGGGACAGAGATAACCGACCCCATGGCCGTGAAAGCGTACGGCGATGCGATACGCCACAGGTTGAGCACATAATAACGCAGATAGATCTCGTAACGCAGCATCGCGCGATCGACATCCTCATCCCCGCACAACGGGTGTCGGTAAGGCGCCGCCACCCCGACCGCCTGCGGATGCTCCTCGAGCGTCGCGACAACGGATGCGATGTATCGCGCTCCAAACGCCGTGTCGGCATCCATGCAAACGATCACATCGTTATCCTCGGCGTCCTCGCAAATGCGGTCCATCAATGTCTTGCGTGCCCAGCCCACGCCGCATCGCCCAGCGTCCCAGCCCTTTCCGCGACTGCATCGATCGATCACTTCCAATTCGATGGGCCAGTCGCGCCGCAAGTAATCCAATGTCTCCACGTTACGGCGGCAGATCGCGGCCTGGTCGCCATCGTCCCACCACGCCTCCGGCTGATTGACGCAGAACCAGGTCTTGAACCCAGGATAAGTCTGGCCAATAAGCGAACGCAGACATCCCGGCAACCAGTCCCGCTCGTCAAGAACCGGCACGGCAACGTGGACTCTCGGCTGGTCCTGTGCAGGAGATTCGGTCATACTGAAAATTGCTCGTCGCATCGCCTGAGCGCGCGCAATTCGGCTCTTTGATCATGGAGACACATCGTCATGCCATCCTCGCGGCAACCCTGCTCGGCGGGTTGGCACTCTTGTTGTACGTCAACACGATACACCACGACTTTGCCCTCGACGATTCCATTGTCATCGCGCAGAACCGGTTCACGCAGGAGGGCCTTGCGGGTGTACCGGAGATCCTCGCGCACGATAGTTTCGAGGGCTGGCGGCCCGGGGGCAGCTCATCCGCCGGCGGCCGCTACCGGCCGCTATCGCTGCTGACGTTTGCGATGGAGGTCGAATACTTCGGTCTCAACGCGGGCCGGATGCACACATCCAACGTCGTCCTCTACGCTCTGTGCGCGATACTGCTCTTCGTGGTTCTGCGCACGTTGCTCGGTACGGACCGAACGGCGCTCGCCTTCCTCGCGTCACTGCTCTTCGTGGCACATCCCCTGCACACGGAAGTTGTTGCAAACATCAAGAGTCGCGACGAACTGCTCTGCCTGATCTTTTTGCTGGCTACGCTTCTTGCTGCGATCCGCTACACGGTCCGGCCGGGCGCGGGTATGCTGCTCGGCACGGCCCTGTGCTTCGCGCTGGCCCTGCTTGCGAAGGAGATGGCGCTGTCGGGCATCGTCCTTATTCCACTTGCGCTGTGGACATTCGGGAACACGAAGCCGCGTACCCTCGGGGCGATCGCGGGCGGTCTCGGTGCAGCATTGCTGGCCTACATCATTATGCGCGGGATGGCGATCGGCTTTCCGGGCGATCGAGCCCCGACTGATATTCTCAGCAACCCGTTTGTCAACGCATCCCTCTCTGAACGCTACGCGACCGTGTTTCTCGTTCTGGGCAAGTACCTCGGACTGCTGGTCCTCCCCCATCCACTGCTCTGGGAC
The DNA here is from genome assembly GCA_913047795.1 of uncultured Verrucomicrobiota bacterium. GTDB lineage: Bacteria > Verrucomicrobiota > Kiritimatiellia > CAJWTS01 > CAJWTS01 > CAJWTS01. The sequence continues at coordinate 19,350 of CAJWTS010000008.1, forward strand.
TACTCCTATCGGCACATCGAGGTTGTGGACTGGGCCAGTCCGCTGGCGTTCGTTTCCCTGGTCCTGCATCTTCTTCTCGCGGCCTATGTCGTTATCCGAATTCGCCTTCGCGACGTCGCCGCCTTCGGTATTCTGTTTTACCTCATCAGCCTGTTCACCGTCTCGAACCTCGTCCTGCCCGTCGGTGGAATCATGGCGGAGCGATTCCTGTTCATTCCCTCGATTGGGTTCTGTCTCATCGTCGCCCACTTTCTACTCCAGATTGTTCGTGGTGCGTTCCCGGCCCGGCGCACACGTTCCATCTCCCTGACGATTCTGTTCGGCGCCCTTGTCTTTGCCTACGGCACGAAAACGGTTCTCCGCAATGCCGACTGGAAGGACAATCTCACGCTCTTCCGCGCGGACATTCTGTACAACCCGACCAGCGTACGCGCACGCAACGCCCTCGGGGAATCCCTCATGGAAGCCTACCGCACCGCGCGCGACCCATCGCGCCGTGCGCAGTTGTACACACAGGCCGTCAGCGAGTTCCGCGCCGCGCTGGATCTTCACCGCGACGCGCGTACCCACGCCTTGCTTGCCAACGCCTATCTCGAACACGGTCACCTGCGGGAGGCCACCGAACAATACGAAAAATGCCTCGAAATTGATTCGCAGCATTTCCATGCCGTTAACGCCCTCGCCGCCATTAAATTCGCGGCAAAGGATTATGTTGCGGCCGGCGCACTCTATGCCCATGCCCGGTCGCTGCGGCCTGAGGATAGCGGACTGGCCCTGAGTCATGCCGCCACATTGGAGAAACAGGATCGGACTGACGAGGCGATCACTGAATACCTTCATTACCTATCGAATCAATCGGACGATGCAACAACGTGGATCGATCTGGCGCTGCTCCTCCAGGCCGTGGCGAAACCAGAGGAAGCGCTCGCCGCGGCCGGGCGAGCCCAAGGTACAGGCGTTGATGATCTCGATGATCTAAACCGGCTCGGCAGCTTTTACGTCGGTGCCGGCCACTATGAGACCGCCGCCAAGACGTTCCATCGCGCCACGATTGTGGCCCCGGGCTCGGTCTCCGCGCACAACAACCTGGCCTCCTTGTACGCGATCAGCAATCAGTTCGGCATGGCGTCCTATCATTTCCAGATGGCATTGAGGGCCGAACCGGAATCCACGGTCACCAAACGGAATCTCTCCAGTATGCTGGTCGTCTGGGGTCGCGAACTCTTCGACGAAGAACGCTATACCAATGCGCTTGTCAAGATGCGCCAGGCGGTGCAGTTCAATCCTGAGAACGCTGATGCGATGCTCCTGCTGGGCACTTGCCATTTCCAACTCGGACGCTTTGACACCGCGATCGACGCCTACAGGTACGCCCTGACCCTTGACCCGACCAATCGCGAGATCTACCACTGGCTTGCGAGCGTCTATCGTCGCAAAGGCGACATAGACACCGCCAATGCTATCCTTCGCGCGGCGATGCGACTCTCAAAGTGATGCGGCGCGAAGGTTTCCGGATCATCAACTACGCGACATGCTGTCGCCGGTTCCGCGAATGTACATGTTCATGCACCGTTCGAACCCGCGACCGATCTCGCTCACAATCGGATTTCAATCTGCAGTTATGTAGTGTACTGCTTTTCAAGCTGTTTCCATGGTGAGAATCAATGAAGAAGCCGAATATCGTATTCATACTGGCGGACGACCTGGGCTGGTGTGACCTTGGCGCCGACGGAAGCTCGTTCCACGAAAGTCCAAACCTCGATCGGATCGCCCACGAGGGCATGCGCTTCACGCAGGCGTACGCGGCTTGCCAGGTCTGCAGCCCGTCCCGGGCAAGCATACTCACGGGTAAATATCCGACGCGACACGGCGTCACAAGTTGGATAGGCGATCCCTCGGGCGAAGCATGGCGCGCCTTGGACAGAAACACAAAGTTGCTGCCACCGGAGTACGAGCATGGCCTTCGTCCCGACGAGATTACCTTTGCAGAGGTACTGCGTCGGGCGGATTATCGCACCTTTTTTGCGGGGAAATGGCATCTCGGGGAGGACGGTGCCGATCCTGAGAACTTTGGTTTCGAGATCAATAAGGGTGGCTGGTCCGCCGGTGGGCCGCACGGCGGATATTTCGCGCCGTGGGACAACCCTAAACTGGAGCCTGGTCCGGACGGTGAGTCGCTTCCCATTCGGCTAGCGAAGGAGACCGCGTCCTTTATGCGCGACCACAAGGCCGAGCCCTTTCTCGCGTACCTGTCCTTTTACTCCGTTCACGCACCACTACAGACATCTCAGGATCGATGGGACAAATTCCGCAAGAAGGCCGGTTGCCAGGACCCGCCACAAAGTCGCTTCATATTTGACCGCAACCTTCCGGTCCGCCAGGTACAGGACTGTCCGATCTATGCGGGCATGATTGAGGCCATGGATGACGCCGTTGGCATTGTGTTGGATGCACTCGACGATCTCGGATTGGCTGAGAATACGATCGTCTGCTTCACCTCGGACAACGGAGGCGTGTCATCGGGCGACGCCTACGCCTCGTCGATGCTGCCCCTGCGCGGCGGCAAGGGACGGCAATGGGAAGGCGGCATACGTGAGCCGCTCTATGTACGGGCACCCGGCACGGTCCAACCCGGGTCGACCTGCGATCTTCCCGTGTCGGGAATCGACTTCTATCCGACCCTGCTCGACCTGGCCGGATTGACGCCGGCCGAAGAACAGCCGATCGATGGGGCAAGTATGTCTGCCTTACTAAGGGGAAACCCGGATCCGGTCTTCGCAGAACGCGATCTATTCTGGCACTACCCGCATTACGGCAACCAGGGCGGCGACCCGTCCTCGACAATTCGAAGCGGCGCATGGAAGCTGATTCACTACTATGAAGATGGTCGCGACGAATTGTACGACCTCGAACACGACCCGGGTGAACACACCGACGTCATGGCCCTGAATACATCGACGGCATCCGACCTGCGCCAACGCCTGGACAGCTGGCTTACCGATACCGGCGCCCGGTTTCCCGTCCCTGATACGGAACACAAGCCCGCCCTGGAAGCCGCCCGCCTTCACAAGCTTGAACACGAACTCATGCCCGAACTCGAAGCCCAACATGCCGCCTACCTTGATCCCGACTGGCAGCCCGACGAATCCTGGTGGGGCAGCCAGGTCGTCATCGATTAGCGCCGCAGGATCAGGTCCTATTCTACAACCCCATACGCATGTCGGTCGTTTTAGCGAAAATCCCATCATTTACCCCGACATGGATGCTCGGATGGGCGACAACATCAACGGGCCGTCCCTGATACGGGTCCCCGAGTGGGTCCGCGACCCGCTCGGCCCATATTATCTCTATTTCGCCCATCACCAGGGCACGTACATTCGACTCGCCTATGCGGACCGCCCGCAGGGTCCATGGCGCCTGCATACACCCGGTGCGCTCGAGTTATCAGACTCGTTCTTCACGTCGCATGTTGCGTCGCCCGATGTTCATGTCCTGCACGATCGGCAGGAAATTCGTATGTACTATCACGGCTGCTGCCTGCCGGAGCCGCCGTTCCAGTTCACGCGCCTGGCAACATCCGCAGACGGTCTGAATTTCACGGCCAACGAAGCGTTATTAGGCGCATCGTACTGGAGAGCCTTTCGCTGGAGGGACTCCTGGTACACCCTTGAAATGCCTGGCGTATTCCGACGGTCACCGGACGGCATCTCGGACTTCGAGGAAGGGCCAACCCTTTTTACGCCGGACATGCGTCACGCGGCCGTGCGCCTGAGTGGCGACACCCTGACGGTATTTTATTCTAACGCTCACGATTGCCCGGAACGCATCCTGTGGTCGAAGATTCATCTCATGGACGACTGGAATCGCTGGCAAGCCGGCGCGCCGGAGACGCTATTGGCGGCAGAAACGGATTACGAAGGTGCCGACTGCCCGATCGAACGGTCTGAACGCGGCTCGGTCCACGAACGCGTCAATCAACTTCGGGATCCATGTATCTTCGATGACGAAGGACAGACCTATATTCTCTACTCCATCGCCGGCGAGTCTGGAATCGCGATGGCTGAACTGTTTCTCGATTGACGCCCCCGGGGATATAGCGTCATCGCGACGAGAGCGACGGGGTCTGTCCCTGATGGGCGCTAGACGGTGCGGAGTAGCTGGACCCAGTGACTTGCCTGGCGGCCGGTGGCGTCCGCGATCTGGTGGCGACAACTGAATCCGCAGGCCACGAGACCGGCGTCAGCACTGAGATTACGTACCGCCGGAAACAGGCGCCGCTCACCGATCACCTGGGAAATGTCGTAGTGCTCTTTCTCATAGCCGAATGATCCCGCCATGCCGCAACAACCGGAATCGACCTCTTCAACAGTCATGCCCGCACGCGCGAGAATACGATTCATTCCCGCCGTACCATAAAGTGCCTTCTGGTTGCAGTGGCCATGCACCAGCACATCGGTCGAGGCAGCCTCGAACCGCGGATCGATCTTACCCGCCTCTAATTCACGATCGAGAAACACGTCAATCATCATCACGTTCGATCGCACACGCTCGGCCAAACCGGCATCGTCAACCAGGTCCGGCAGATCGTCGGTCAGCGCAGCCGCACAACTCGGCTCAGTCACCACGATCGGCAGGCCGGCGGAGATGTAGGCGTCCAATGCCTGCAGCGTTCGCGTTCCATCACGCTTCGCGTCGCGCAGGAACCCGTGCGAGAGCCGCGGACGCTGACAACAACCGGCGCGCGCCAATATCACCTTGTAGCCACAACCCTCGAGTAGCGCCACGCTCGCACGCCCCACCTGCGGTTCGAAATAATTCACGAAGGTGTCGTCGTACAAGACAACCGTGCCGGCGGCTCCTTCCGCCCCGGAGGCACGCCGATCAAACCAACGCGTCAGCGACAGGCCGGCGTAACCCGGCAATCGACGACGACGGTCAATACCGACGGCAGATTCGAGGATCCGGCGCCCCAGGGAAGACCCCTGGATTGCATTGACGAGGGGTGCCAGGGGTCCGGCAAGTCGTTCTGCCATACGCGGCGCGTTAACCAACATGCGATCGCGAAGACGCGTGCCATGCTCGTCGTGATAGGCCTGCAAAACCTCGCTCTTCAACTTCGCCATGTCCACGTTACTGGGGCATTCGGACTTACAGGCCTTACAAGAAAGGCAGAGGTCCAGCACGTCGAAGAGCTCACGGCTTGCCAGCCCGTCTGCACCCAACTGGCCGGTCATCGCCAGCCGCAACGCGTTGGCACGACCGCGCGTCGTATGGCGTTCGTCACGCGTGGCCATGTAACTGGGGCACATCGTGCCGCCAAGTGTCTTGCGGCAGGCCCCGACCCCCGTGCACATTTCGACGGCCGCACCGAAACTCCCATCATCGCGATAATGGAACATGGGTGCAATGTCATCGATCTCGTACTGGGTCCCATAGCGCAGATTGGTATCCATTGGCGGTGCGTCAACGATCTTACCCGGATTCATCAGGTTATCCGGATCAAAGAGTGCCTTAACCTCCTTGAAGGCAGCGTAGACCTGCTTCCCGAAGAAGGTCTCCATATGTGGACTTCGCACGAGACCGTCACCATGTTCGCCGGACCACGACCCCTCGTACTTCATGACCAACCCGAGGGCGTAGTCGGCAATCACAGTCAGATTTTCGACATCTTCCTCCGTCCGGAGATCGAGCATCGGCCGGACGTGAATGACACCAACACTGGCATGCGCATACATCGCAACCGGAACATTCCGCTCCTTACAGAAAGCAAGGACCTGGTCGATATACTCGGGCAGAACGGCAATCGGCACTGCGGCATCTTCAATGAACGGCGTCGGCTTGCGGTCACCCTTGACGCCCAGCATCAGGCCCAGACCGTTCTTGCGCACGGCCCAGACGTCCGCCTGGCGCGGTGCGTCTGTAAAGACAGGAAAGGCATAGCCCATACCGCGCTCGCGTATGTCGTCGATAACCTCCTCGGCTTTCGCCCGCACACCCGCTTCATCCTCGCCAAACAACTCAACAATCAGAACGGCAGCCGGGTCGCCCTCAAGAAAATGGCACAGCGGCGCGGTGCTGAGATTGCTGCGGGCCAGGCCGATCACCGTCCGGTCGAGAATCTCGACCGCGGATGGACCGTGCGCCACAATCGGCTCCACCGCGCGAATCGCCTCAAGCAAATCACTAAAATGAATCACGGTCACAGCCGTGGCCTCGGGCAAGGGCTCGAGATTGATCCTCGCATCCAACATCGTCGCCAGCGTGCCTTCACTGCCGGTCATCAGTTTGGACAAGTTCCAGGCCTGACCCGCGGGGAACTCGTCCAGCGAGTAGCCCCCTACGCGTCGCATCACCTTGGGAAAGCGAGCGTCGATCTCCTCCCTGTTTTCTTCCACGATTCGCCGAACGCCGCGATAAATCCGTCCGCTATCCGACTGAAGCGCGCAAGCCGCCTCGTATTCCTCCGGGGTCATGGCTTTGAACTCGACGACCTCACCGCGCGCGAGCACAACCCGCATATCGAGAACGTGGTCGATCGTCTTGCCGTACACGATGCTGCGTGTGCCGGACGAGTTGTTGCCGATCATGCCGCCCACGTTGGCTCGATTGGCTGTGGCCGGATCCGGCGCGAACTGGAGCCGATGTTCCGTTAGAACGTCATTCAGCTCGTCGCGAACCACGCCGGGCTGCACACGCACCCAACGCTCTTCCACGTTGAGCTCAAGGATCTGGTTCATGTACTTCGAGAAGTCGAGGACCAGTGACTCACCCACGGTCTGACCCGCAAGGCTTGTCCCACCACCGCGCGGCAGGATCGTTACCCCATGCTTGGCCGCCGTCTCGATCGCGGCCCGTACATCGTCGTCGTCTTGCGGAGCACAGACGGCAACCGGGGTGATCTGGTAGATACTCGCATCGGTCGCGTAGAGGCCCCGTGTAGCGGCGTCCGTCGCAACATCGCCTTTGACACGCGACCGAAGCTCCGACTCGAACGATCCAGTCATGAGAGATTACGCAGCGCGCTGACGAGGCGATCGACGTTCTCGATCCGGCAACTGCCACCCATCAGGCCGATGCGCCAGAACTTGCCCGCAAAATCCCCCAGGCCCGCGCCAATCTCGATGTTGTGTTCCACCAGCAAGCGACGGCGCACGTCCGCGTCCTCGAAACCGTCCGGAATTCGCACCGTGTTCAGCATCGGCGTTCGATATTCAGGCGCGACGAGGAATTCGAATCCGAGCGACTCCAGTTGATCGCGCAGATACTCGTGGGTCACACGGTGGCGCTCAAATCGTTGCTCCGGCCCCTCCTCCATCACCAGTCGCAATGCTTCGTGCAGCGCATAGATCGACGAGATCGGCGCCGTATGGTGATACACGCGGTCACTCCCCCAATACTTGCGCAGCATCGTGATGTCGAGGTACCAGCTTTGCACCTTGCCTTCACGCGCATCGAGCGCCTCCAGGGCGCGCGTACTAAACGAAACCGGCGACAGGCCGGGCGGCGCACTAAGACATTTCTGCGTCCCGGAATAGACTGCATCGATTCCCCAGTCATCCACGCGCACGTCCACACCGCCGAGCGACGTAACGGCATCGACCAGGTACAGGGCGCCGGCGTCACGCACCAGCGATCCAATCTCCTCCAGCGGCTGCAAGACACCCGTCGAGGTCTCGGCATGCACAATCGCGACAATCTTCGGGGCGACAAGATCAAGCGCCTTGCGCACGTCCGCCGGATCAATCGGTTTACCCCAGGGCGCTTCGACTTTCGTCACCGTCGCTCCACAACGTTCCGCGACGTCACACATCCGGCCGCCAAAGACACCGTTGACGCAGACAAGGACACCGTCCCCGGGCTCGACCAGGTTCGCAACGGTGCTTTCCATTCCCGCGCTGCCTGTTGCAGACACGGGAAAGGTCATCGCGTTTCCGGTACGAAAAAGGTCACGCAGCATGCTCTGCACGTCGTCCATCAGGGCGAGAAAGGCCGGATCGAGATGCCCGACAAGGGGCGTCGCCATTGCGGCCAGGACGCGCGGATCCGCATCGCTCGGACCGGGCCCCATCAGCAGGCGCTGGGGCAGTTCATTCACAGCTTGAGACATCGTTCTATCGCTCCCTCACATGCTATATTCGGCTGACCGTAGCACGCAGGTATAGAATGACAATTGGAAATCGAGACGACCGGCAACTCCCGCACACGATCATGTCCCGGACCATCATGCATCTCGACATGGACGCGTTCTACGCCGCGATCGAGCAACTTGACAATCCCGAACTGGTTGGCAAACCCGTCATCGTAGGCGCGTCGCCCGACAAGCGGGGTGTCGTCGCGACGGCCTCCTACGAGGCGCGCGCATTCGGCGTCCATTCCGCCATGCCGTCACGGACAGCGGGTCGACTCTGCCCCAACGGCGTTTTCGTGCCCGTTCGGATGAGCCGCTACGCCGAGGTGTCGGGACAACTCATGGACGTCCTGGAAAGTTTTACACCGCTCGTCGAGAAAATATCCGTCGACGAGGCATTCATGGATGTGACGGGCGTTCTACATCTGTGGAAGGACGCGCTCAGCCTCGCGCGGGCGATAAAGGATCGTATCCGCGCCGAATTGAAGCTGACAGGGTCGATCGGCGTGGCGCCCAACAAGTTCCTGGCCAAGCTTTCCAGTGATATGGATAAACCCGACGGCCTGACGGTCGCGCCGACCATCGAGAAGGAGATCATCGCCTTTCTTGCACCGCTGCCGGTCGGTCGACTCTGGGGCGTAGGAGGCAAGACCAACGAGCGCCTGAACAGCCTGGGAATACACACGGTCGAACATATTCAACAACGGCCCATGGAAGAGCTGCGCACCATTCTTGGCGAACGGATGGCGGCGCATCTCAGCGCGCTGGCGCACGGTCGCGATGAACGAAGCGTGGAAACCGGAAACGAGGAAAAAAGCATCTCGAACGAAATGACCTACGGCGAAGACTGTCGCGACCCGGCACGGGTGCGCGAGACGCTCCTGCGGTTGGCCGAGAAGGTTTCGCACCGTCTGCGCCGATCGGGCAAACTGGCCACTACCGCGCAGATCAAGCTCCGCTTCTCCGACTTCCGTACCATCACGCGCCAACTACCACTGCAACCGGCCACCGACAATGATCGCTCGCTCTTAAACGCAGCCGTCGAACTCTTTGAGAAGGAGAACGTACGAGAACCGATCCGACTCGTCGGCTTTGGCGTATCCAACCTGAGCCGACCCGGACAGGCGCGTGACGAGGAACAACAGCTGCTTTTCCCCGCTTTGGATTCCGACCTGCAGGACGAGAAAGACACGAAACTGGATCACGCGCTCGATGAAATTCGCGAACGATTCGGAACCGGCAGTGTGGGTCGCGCGGGTGGGAAGGGCCGGAACCGGTGATGTGGGTGCCGGGAGCGTCATCCGAAACAGGATCTGATGATCTGCATCGCCTGATCCTTGTAACCGGCGGCTCCCGCCGTATCGCCCCCGCGGCCCTGTCGAATCACGATGTACTTCTGAATCTCGTAGAGCAGATAAAAGACGCGCCGTATACCGGCAGCGTCTGACTCGTCGCGCCGCGTGCCGTAACCCTCCCAGAACGCCGGCTCCGAAATGCCACAGTAATCCAGGACGGCAAACTCGATCTCCGGATCGCCCCAGACGGCGCGGTCCCAATCAACAAGACCCGACAGGCGTCCATTATCGACGAGAATGTTCTGCGCCCAGACGTCCATGTGCAGCAGACTCGCGGGCACATCGCGATCAAAACAGCCCATGTTCCGGTCGAGCAGTTCAATCATTTGTGTGGCCTCATAACGGTCGTAGTGCGCCACGCTGACGATATCCTCGACCAACCGCCGCCACATATCTTGGAACGCGTCGTTCCAGCTGGCCTGGGGTTCCATTGGGGCGTGAGCGCCCAGATAACCGTAGCGGTCCCGGGTAATCGCGTGGACCTGGGCGAGGGATTCCCCGACCCCACGCAACACGGCATCCCGGTCGTAAAACCCCGCATCCGATATCGGTGCGCCGGGCAGCCGCTCCATCACGATGAAGTCGCTGTCGATCCGTTCGCGACTGTCATCAAAGGCCACGATCGGTGCCACGGGCGCATCCGTATGCTCAAGGATGAGCGCATGTAATTCGGGTTCCTGCTGCATCATGTCCTTTTCGTAGAACAGGAAAACGGCATCGGGCGCCGGCGCGACGCGCAGCACGAACTGCCGATCATCGGCATCGACATAGTAGGAGTCGTTGAACTTGCCCGTCGGAATCGGTCGCATCCGGATCACGGCGGGGGTGTCGTGAAGGACGTCCCGCACGCAGTCCTCCAGAATCTTGATCGTGTGGGCCGACACCTGTCACCCATACCATTGAAATAACGCAGAAATCGAACGTAATCAGATGTGGAATCGACCCGAATCGCCTTGCGTCGAACGCATCCCAGGGCTAGCCTCTGAGGTCTCTACAGGCGCCGAACGAGTCCTGCCTTGCTGGCCAAATCCAGCCTTCGCCTGCTCGGATCAATAATGCCCCCGCCCCTACAGATTCACTTACCCGCCTGGCTGGACGCTGAAACGGGCCATGATTCGGTGACGTTCGCAACGGTCGAGGAACGCATGCAATATGCGATCAAACTAGCCCGGCTGAACGTCGAAAACGGTACGGGCGGGCCTTTTGGAGCAGCTATTTTTGAACGATTAAGCGGACACCTGGTGGCCGCAGGCGTCAACTGCGTCGTCGGGCAAAACTGTTCGATCGCGCACGCGGAAATGATGGCGATCGCGACCGCTCAACAGAAAATCGGCCACTATGATCTGGGCGCCGGCGACAAGGACCATGAACTGGTTACGAGCGTCGAACCCTGTGCCATGTGCCTCGGTGCCGTACCCTGGTCCGGCGTATCGTCGATCGTCTGTGGCGCGCGCGCGGAAGACGCAGAATCGATCGGATTCAAAGAAGGCGCGAAGCCGAAAGACTGGATCGGTGAACTTTCTACGCACGGTATAGAAACGCAACGTGATGTATGTCGCGCCGCCGCCGTGCGTGTTCTAACACAATATCTTGAGTCCGGCGGCATGCTCTACAACGGCACGCGCGACGCGTGACAGTTGTCGTCTCGTTAAAAGTCGCCATGACGCCTCGACTACTATAGTATTCACGCCTTATCACCGGAGGTAACTATGCGAGTACTTGTTACCGGCATGATAGCCGGCATTAATCACGGACCCTTCATCCAGCATGTCATCGACATGGGGCGCAAGGAAGACATCGAGATCCGGCACTACAACCTGATCGATCAGCTTGAAGCGACCGGTGAAAAAAAACTCGATCGATTGCTCGGCGCGACGGACTACCTGTTCCAGGTTCTGCGTGAACGCGAATACCGCAAGATCGGTTACGATTTACTGAAGAACGACTGCCAGCATGCCATCATTCACGTGCCCGCCACAATCGAGTGGAACCGAATCAACTTCAAGCTGAAGGACCACGAGGAGATCGCCGAATACATCAAGCCGGACCTGATCGTCACGCTCATCGACGCAGAATGGCTGATCCGCGATCGCCTGCGTACACCAGGTAAAAGCAACGATTTCATGCGCAGAATGAAGGATCAGGACCACACGATCCACGAGATTCTGAGCTGGATGAACGAGGAGGTCAGTCTCAGTGAAGATTGGGCGGAGCACCTCGGCGTGCGCCACTACGTCATTCCGGTCAGCCAGCATCCGTTGAGCTTGTACAAACTGGTTCGCGACAAGGACGTGCCGTCTTTCTACGTATCCTACTCGATGACCCATTCAGACGACGAGATCCGGCGCGAGATCAACGGCACGATCAAGCGACTCGCCGGTTACGGACTCGTGATCGATCCACAGGCGATCGAAATAGGCGGCAACTTCGACAACGACCAGGATCGCGAAGCAATATTTTCGTACACCGTGCATCGCGACCTGCACTGGTTCGTCGGCAAAACGGACGCCACAGTCGCCGTGCATCCGTACGAGGAACGCCCTCCGCTCTCGACCGGGATGATGGATGAGCTGGGACACGCGCGCGACTACCTCAAGCGGCGCTACATGATTTTTCCACCGAAGAACCTGAGCCCATTCACGACCGACAGCTACATCGAAAAAGGATGCATCTTTCGGACATCCGACGAGTTCTTCACCGCGCTGGACAAGGACGGATACAAGCCGTTCGAATACTCGCCCGCCGTGACGGAATTCGAATGGACCGGCCCGGCGAGTCTGTCGTAGTCCCTCCCGCTCTCGCGACAGACAAGCGCTGCGCTTCCTCCCGCCCGGATTGCGAATGCTGACGAATCCGGTTCACGCCTGAGACCTCGCAACCAACGTGGGTCTTACCGCGGTTTCACAGCGACGATGCGACCGCTGTTGTAGCCCTTCAGCTCCATCAGGGCCGCTTCCGGAAAGGTCGCGATGATCGCGCCATCGCGAACGGTACGCAACAACGTGACCCCCTTGTGTTTGCGAACCCATGCGCTGAAGTCGAAATTCTCAGGCTCCATCGTTCCGGACACGATGACGACCGCCGGTTGGGCCGCGGCGACCACCTCGTCAATCATTCGTGAATAAGAACGTCGCGAGCTGAAATCGGGAAGGACCACAATGTCGTACGGGGGTCGTATGTCCTTGCCGACGCCCGGCGACACACCGTCCGTAATGATCAGCCAGCGAAACCCGCGTGTGGTCATGGACAAGCGTACTGTTCTCGCGCTCGCCGCAAATCGTTCCGGCAACTTGTCCGGAACAGGGAGCGCATTGACGTCCAAATCCTGCCACTCGTAGAGCAGACCGGTCGATATGGGACGCAGCGGAATCTCTTTCTCGCCGGCGAATTCGACGAGCCGCCGGTAACCGGTCTCGTAAGCGGTTGCCCAGCCCATGCCCGCCACCGCTTGCTTCAGCAAATAGCTGTCCCCAATCTCGTCCAGCAACTTGTCCGGTGTGGCCGGAACCACGGGCAGGTAACAAGGTCCCAACGCCATGCGTTCGCCAAGTCCGACCAGACCCTCCGTGCCGGCGCCCGGCGCCGATCCGGCGATAATCGCGGTATCCACCGATGTCCCGCCGATGCTGCGCACAACCGAGAAGACGAGCCGTTCGCCGGTGAAATAGTCGCCCGCGTTGATCGCCAGGGTGCGGCCGTGCTGGGACACGACCGCCATCGTTGGGTAGCGCCCGGCGGCCATGCAGACAACGGTTCGGGTCCGGTCCGGCGTTTTGACCAGGTTGAGCAAGGGCAGACAGATGAGTAGGATGGGCACGACGTACGCCAGGTTCGCCACGCCCGGACGTCGATGCAGCGACGGCCAGACCCGGTAGAGGATGCCCTGCACCTTCGATCGGGATCCGGCGATCACCAGCATCCCGGCCAGGACGACGTAGTAGCCGATCATCCAACTCAGTGGCGGCCGTGGCGTTGCAGGAAACGGAAAGACGGTCGCTCCACTCCAGGCCAACCAAAAAAAGAACTGTCCGACAAGTGTCACCGCAGCACCAAGCGGCATCGCCAGAACATTTCCAACAACCGGGATCAAGCCCACCAGTCCCGTCAGCATTCCGAGCTGAACCAGTATCCCGATCGCGGGGATGGCCAGCAGATTCACAAAGACGCCCGCAATCGGAAATTGGCCGAAGAACCAGGCCGACAGCGGCAGCATCATCCCGAACTGAATGGCGAGTTGCGCGCTCAGAAACATGCGCAGTACCGGCGGAACGCGTTCCAGGCCGAGATTCCAAAGCGCGGGGTGTTTCTCATTGAGACGGGAACCCGTAACCAGCAAAACCCATAACAAACCGACCACGGCCAGCGTATTGGGTAGGAAAAGAAAGATCGCGAGATCATGCGAGAGCAGGAGGATCAGAATCGCGAACCATGCAATGGCAAACAGGAGCGCGTATCCGCGCAGCCCGGATAACCAACGCTCGATCGGTGGCGAGACCAGAACCAGGGATAACACCGCTCCGAACGAAAGCTGGAAACTCGGCGAGAACAGGATGATCGGACTTCCCACCAGGATAATGAGCGACGATATCGCGAGCCCGGCATACGTCGCCCGCGCCAGGTTCACGTGGAAATACGAGAAAGCGACGATGATCACGGAATTCATGATCACGGCTCGAACGCTCGACGGTCGAGCCCCCGTCAGCAAGGCAAACAGAACAAGGAACAGCACCAACACCGGCGCAAATGAGGATGCGCGCATGCCGGTCATGCGGAAAAGCGTGTAGAGCAAGAGGGAGACGATACTGACGTGCAGTCCGGACACGGCCAGGACGTGACCGACGCCGGCATGACGAAACGCGTCGACAATCTCGATCCCGCGAAACTCGACCCCTTCAACCGCGCGGCGCGTACCGAGCGTTGCCGCCGCAACCAGGCCACTGGCCGGTGCGTGTATCGTCTGCTTATAAGTCAGGAGAAACCTGCGCTTCGTCTCCAGGGCAATCTCGGTCAGGAAGTTACCCCGCGACTCCTCCACGATCTTGGTGCCGAAGACATGGCAGCGAAATCGCGCAACGAGGTTGTGCTGGGCCAGGAACGAGGCGAAATCGAATTCGCCCGGATTTCGACTCGCCTCGACAGGGCGGTACTTCGCCTTGACCTCGACCCGGTAACCGTAGGCTTCCGGAGTCACCAGGCGGTCGAATTGCTTCCGTGTCGCCGGTGATGTTTTCGCGTAGGCATACACGCGCAGGGCAATCTCTTCCGGATCCACGCCGATCCACTCGCGGTCCGTATCGAGTCGGATCTTGTCTACGCGGATACGCAGATCGCCCTGGCCGGAACCGCGCAACTCGGGTTCAGCGGAGATCACACCGCGAAACTGGATGGGGTCACCCGCTGACAGCGAATCCAGCAGGTACGGCAACGTGCCCACCTCGGACGGCCCGATGCGGTCCATGGCGCGCCAATAGCCGAGCGGCATGGCACACAACGCTGCCGCGAGGATAACGAAAGATACCCGCCACTCCTTCCAGTCGCGTTCGCGCCACATCATGATCACGCTCAGTGCTGCCCCGGCAACAGACGCCGCGCCCAGCACAAAGCCGGAGATCGGCACGCGACAGTTCGTCGCCAACACAATGCCGCCGATGAAACCCAGGGACAACGTAACAAAGCGCGTCACCATCATTGCCAGTCGTTCTCCTGGAGCCCGTCCTTCTCCGGCAGTTCGATCTGTGGAAAGAAAGCATTGTTGCTCTTTTCGATCGACGTGCGACGGAACGCCGGATGCAATACGACGAGTAGAATGCCCACCAGGATCGCGACCAGCGTTACAATCAAGAGCTTCTTGCCGCCTTCGCGCATCACGGTCTTCGGACGCACGGACCGGTCTTCCGTCCAGGCCACGTCCTGGCCGAGCCCATTCATGCGGGAGACCATGTAGCGTACGAAATGAACGAAATTTCCCTCGGCGACGCGACCGAGCAGGCGATGCGGATACTGCGAGTTCGTGTCGGGACGACAGACGGCGGCGGCACTGTGTCCGCCATCCGCTTCGGATCCAATCTCCGGCATCATGGAGCCTAGATTCATGGCCAGGTCCGCCTGGTTCAGACGGCGCGCTACCATCAGCGAACTTCCATAACAATAGAACAGGTAATCGGCCTCGGGCACGGTCTCACTAAAATACTCGCAGGCGCGTCCAATGCTCAGGCGCGGCATACCCGGCTCGGTCTGGACCGCAAGAACCATCAAGATACGAACGTAGTCGTCCGTCTCGTCGCGGCCGCGTGCAGGCCGGGGTGCGTCGCTGCCGGGCCCGTAGGCCTGGCCTCCGGCGTCGGCGCCCGCGCGCGCCGCGCGCCGCAGGTTCATGACAAAGACGTTTTCGTTCAGACGCGGCTCCATCTCCTTGATCTGGGTCTCCTCGCGATCCGCCACCGCACCCCATCCCCGGGCGCGCATACGCTCCATTGCGTCGTCGCTCTCGATGGAATCCAGCGCCAGCTGCGCCAGTTCGACCTTGCACGCGTTGCCTTTGATCAGGCCCGTCATCAACACGCCCAGGTCGGTCCGGTTCGTGACGAAATCCTCGCCGTGGGCCGCGGCACGAAGTGTGCGTACGCCGGGACCATCCCAGGCCTGATTCTCGATCAAACTCTCGTAGACCATATCCGTTCCGCACTTCAACGCATCTTCGGGCAATTCCTCGCCCTGCAGCGGACCGCTCAAGGCGAACATTCCGAGCAAACCGTCCGCGACGAGTTTCTCGAGCATGGCATGCTGCTCCGGCGTGTAGGGGTGGTGATCCTCGAAACGTTCAACGTGAACGCCATGTTCCGCCAGTGCACGGACGTCTTCATCAAAATGCGGAAAGGCGCCGATCGGAAGATCGGCCATCAATACATCCGACTGGCCGTACTGCGAAAGCGCGTTCAGGCGTTCATGGTAATTGATGAATACAAAACGAAAATCACGCCCGTAGAGCGCCTCTGCGCCGGTCGCCCGCGCCTGGCCTTGCATGGCATGGGCATAGAGCACCGCGCTGGAGACGGTATCCATGTCGCCGCCAGTCTCGTGCATGTCACGGACCATCTCCAGGAGTTCCACGAGGTCGCCATCGGGGCCCTCTGTCTGTTCGCGGATCAGGTCGCGGGCCTCGACCTCGGAGGGCGCGCCCTTCTTCGCATCGGTCAACGTCGCACCGAGGCTGTCGATGGCGGGCATGATGCCATCCAGCTCTTTCAAGGCCTCACGACGAAGTTGGTCTGCGCGTCGCTGACGAGCGCCGGGCATCACCGGGATACCGAAAGTGGCAAAATCGTCGGCGAGCCGCAGATCTGGGAACCGATAGTAGTCGTCCTTATCAAACCCTTCGGGCGGCCGGGCGGCCGTACCGCAACAGGCGACCAGCCGACCCACGATCAGTTTCTGGAACGCCTGCACGTAGGTGTCGGGCTCAGGATGGCGCAGGAGCTGACGCAGGAGTGTGCCGACGCGTTTATCGACATGGAAATTGCCGTCGTCCCAGAATGCGTCAAAATGAAACAGCCCTTTTACGCGGATAACGGCTTCGGCAAAGGTGCCGCCCCAGCCGTGAATGACGATCAATTTCAGGCGATCAGGCTTGGATGAATTCATACCGGAATGGCTGCCGAGACCTCCTCGGCCAATAGCAGATGCCCGTAGGACACGGACACTTTCAGACCGATCTGCGCAGATTATCCTTTATTCTTTCGCTCGACGAATACTAAATAGGGATATGCGCAAACGGCATCTTCTCCCCATCATCTGTGGGCTGGCGGCACTCATGCTGACCTCCTGCGGCAAGGAACCGCCTGTAATAAACTTTGGCGGTTCCTGGAATTCCGCTCAGTGGGGTGCCATGCGGGTCGTGCAAACGGGCGATCATGTGGCCGGGACGTACGAGTACCAGGACGGCCGGATCGAAGGCACCGTAAGCGAGAACAAACTCACATTCTCCTGGTGGCAGAACGTGCCCCCCGGCGCGTCGTTCGACGCGGCAGGCAAGAAGGATCGCGGCAACGGCTATCTCATCCTCGCGAACAACAAGAACAGCTTCGAGGGACAATGGCGCTTCGACGGCGACATCCAGTGGCGCGACGTCTGGAGCGCGCTGCGCAAGAAGGGGAATTGAAATTTCTCCTCCTTCCGATTTCCTTTTGCCTTAGCTGACTCGCACTTCCTTGCCCACTTTCGCCGACTGGTAAATGCCGTCCAGCATCTGCTGCACCATGAGCCCGTCTTCGGCGGGAGCCAGATTCGGGCCGCCGTTCAGAACGTGATCGATCACGCCGCGCATCTTGACGTCCCAGATATCGATTTCCGGAAGATAGGCGGGCGTGACGTCGACCATGTGGCCATAGTCATCGGTGTAGATCTTGATCGGGTCGAGCGTGGCGCCGGCCTTCTCGCCATGGATCTTGTAGTTGAAACCCTCTTCCTGGTTGTGCATCGCGAAGCTGACCTCGAGCGCGAGAATCGAGTTGTCCGCAAAGCGAATCTGACCGACCGCAAGGTCGTCCACGTTGTAGGTCTTGGTGTCCCAGCCCGGCCACATGCATTTTATGTCGCGCGCCTTCTTCGGGTCGTCGCCAATAAAGGTCCAGGCGTTGCCGCTGACCGCAACCGGCTTCGGGCGTCCGATGGCATACCAGGCCTGCTCAAGCGCGTGCACCCCAACATCGATCAGGCCACCACCGCCCTGTAATTCCTTGCGACCGAAGACGCCCCAGTTGGGAATGCCGCGACGACGGTAGTAGGAAACGCGGGTGAACATGATTTTTCCGAAGCGGCCGGCAGCGATCGCCTCTTTGAGAAACTGCACGCGCGCCTCGAAGCGATGCTGGAAGCCGACCACCAACTTACGGCGCAGCTTCTTTGACCGCGCAACCATGGCCTTGCATTCGCGTGCATTCATGGCCATCGGCTTTTCGACAAACACGTGACTACCGGCCTGCATGGCGTCCATGGCCGGCTTGTAGTGCAGAAAGTTGGGCGTACAGACGTCGACTAACGGTGGCTTCAACTCGCGTAGCATCTTGCGGTAATCAGAATAGGTCGGAATATCGTATGCTTCGGCCCAGTGCTTGCGCGAAGCGGGCGCAACGTCCGACATGCCGATAATCTCGACGTCGTCATACTTACTGAACAAGCCGGCGTGATGTCCGGCGATGCCGCCGCCGCCGATGAATGCGATCTTCAGAGTCTTCTTCTTAGCCATGCGGATCTCCGTTGTTATCCGGTTAATGAAAAGTTCGCGCTTTATGGGCGAGGATCAGCCGGGCGTCAAGACCATTGCCGATCTTTTGCATGCCCATCGTATGTGCCGGGAACCACCGGAAATCGGTCGCTTGACTTAGCCCTTTCGGTAAAGCCGCTGTTACGCGGTGGCTTGCGATGCGCTTGACCTGCGGCTTGGAGTCTGGGAGAATCACGGCTCGATGGAACTAACATTCTACAAAACCGTGTTGGGCCTCCACGTTCTATGCATGGCGGGCGTCTTCGGCGGACTCATCGCGGCCTGCGCTGTTGCACGCGGCGACGGCGATTCGGCGGCCGCCAATGGACGCGCGGCCATGCGGCCGCTCAACATTCTACTGCTGGTTGGATTCTTAATGGGCCTGGTGCTCTTTGTGCACCTGACGCGATCCGACACTGCGCCCGCGCATGTACACGCCGCGATCGGAATAAAGATGCTGCTGTTTGTCGCCCTGGGGGCATTCATGGGAATGGGATCCTCCGCATTCAAGAAGGGCAACGCAGCACGCGGGCGACTGATGCAGATACTCGGTCTCGTGATCTGCACGATCGCAGCCCTTGTCGGCGTAAGCATCTGATCGACACGCGATCCGAATCGGCGACTTAACAACGGTGAAAACTCATGCATGAGCTACGCTTTCGCCAGATTCATCTCGATTTCCACACATCGCCCGCGATTGCCGAAATCGGCAGCCGGTTCGATAAGAAGCAGTGGCAGACGGCACTTCAGGACGGCCACGTCGATTCCGTCACCTGCTTCGGCGTCTGCCATCACGGCTGGAACTACAACGACACGACCGTTGGCGAACGACACCCGCATCTCGATTTCGACCTGCTGCGTGCGCAGTACGACGCCTGCAAAGAAATCGACGTCAACGTACCGATCTACATCACCGCCGGCGTGAGCAACCGCGTTGCGGAGGCACATCCCGAATGGCGCGAGATTGCACCGAACGGAAGCTACGCGGCGTGGACTTCCAGCACGCTTGACGCGGGGTTCAAGTCCCTCTGCTTTAACAGCCCCTACACCGACTATCTCTGCGAACTGATTCACGAGATTGTCGAACAATATCCCGCATGTGACGGCATCTTCCTGGATATCATTTCGCAGGCGCAATGCTGCTGCGTATTCTGCATGCGCAGCATGGTCGACGGCGGACTGGATCCAACCGACGAGGCCGACCGAACGGAGATGTCGCGGCGATCACTGGAACGCTACTATCGCATGGCGACGGAAGCCTGCCGCAGCACGAACCCCGACATGCCGGTGTTCCACAACAGCGGACATATCACGCGCGGAAAGCGCGACCTGCTGAAGTACTTCAGCCATCTTGAACTGGAGTCGCTTCCCACCGGCGGCTGGGGCTACGATCACTTTCCCGTCTCGGCCAAGTATTGCCATCGCCTTGAACACGACTTCATGGGCATGACCGGCAAGTTCCATACAACCTGGGGCGAATTCGGGGGCTACAAACACCCTAATGCGCTGCGCTACGAATGCGCGGCCATGCTCGCGTTTGGATCAAAATGCAGTATCGGCGACCAACTGCATCCATGCGGCGAGATGGACATGTCCACCTACGGAATCATTGGGGCGGCCTACGCCGAGGTGGAGGCCAAGGAGCCGTTCTGTATCAACACGGACAACATCGCCGATGTTGCCCTACTCTCCGCATCAGCCGTGGATCCGACCGGTCCGCGGATGGACACCGCGGATGACGGCGCGGCGCGCATCCTGCTCGAAGGGCACGTGCTCTTCGACGTCATCGATACGGATATGCCCTTTGATCGCTATCGCGTCTTGCTCCTGCCCGACGACGTGCGTGTCGATGACGAACTGATCGCCAAAATCAATGCATTCCTCGCCGGCGGCGGCAAACTTTTCCTGAGCGGGAAGAGTGGCTGGACGCGCGACGACCAGCCGGCCTGCGACATCGGCGCGATGTGGGAAGGCGAAAGCCCGTATCAGCCGGACTTCATTCAACCGATACCGGAATTGGCACCCGATTTCGCGGCTGACCCGATCGTGATGTACCTGCCCTCGCAACGGATCAGGGTCACGGATACGACCCGTGGAACATCGCTGGGCAAAATCTACGACCCGTATTTCAACCGCAGCTGGGAGCATTTCTGCAGCCATCAGCATGCGCCCCCAAAACCAAATCCATCCGGCTATGACTGTGCGGTGTTAAACGGCAATACGATGTACCTCGCCCATCCGGTGTTCACGCATTATCGCGCCACCGGCGCCGTGGCGCATCGCGACTATGCCTTGAAGGCGCTGCGCATGTTACTCGGCGATGACGAACGCTTATCGGTCAATCTGCCGTCGACCGGGCGCGTGACGCTGATGGATCAGCCCGCGGAGAATCGTTATGTCCTGCATCTGCTACACGCTAATACGATCACCCGTGGCGGACCCATGGAGCTTTCCGGCGGTAATCTCTCGCGTGCGACCCAGTCCGTAGAAGTCATCGAAGATATCGTACCACTGCATGATACCCGCGTCGCATTGCAACTCGACAGCCCGATCACGAAAGTGACGATCGAACCGCAGGGCACCGAAATCCCGTTCGAGATGGACGGCGATCGCATTAGGCTGACTGTTGATTCGTTTGCCTGCCACCAGATGGTGGTGCTGTGGCGGTAGATATTTGCCGCCGTCTCGTTTGACTGAATCGTCCTGTCAGTAGCGCGAGGCATGGCGCAGGCATGCGCATGAATTTCCCGTGCGTTTCTCCATTGTGCGGACTCAGCACTCACCTTGCCCGGCTCCCGGCCCGGGACGAACCGTGCTTGAAGCTGCGCAACCAACGTCTCAACGCAACGCATCGGGAAGCGTCACGACGAAGTCCCTGATCTCGTCCCGCACGCGACGGTAATGCGGCAAGGCATCTTCTTCGGTCGTCGCATCGGCCGCAAGCCTGGGCGGATCGTCGAAACCGCGATGGATCACAGTGGCACCCGCCGGAAAAACCGGACAGGTTTCGTGAGCATGCCCACAGACCGTTACGACGTGCGAGAGATCCACGCCATCAAGTTCATCGAGTGCCTTGCTCTGGTATCCCGAGATATCGATACCGATCTCGCCCATGACCTTGACGGCGAGCGGGTTCAGGCCATGCTTCTCGATTCCAGCCGAATAGGCCTCGATCATATCGCCCCGTAGTTCGCGGCAGAGACCCTCTGCCATCTGGCTGCGGCATGAGTTTCCCGTGCATAGAAACAGCAATCGCATGTGATCACGCATGGTTGTTTTCCTGATTCTGATTGGCCGCGAACCCGGAGAATAGCACCCCTACCTGCTCCGGGCGAATACGCATCGAAGACCCGCGTAGCTTCGCAGCCCGTCTGTGGCCCGCATAATTTTCTTTATGCCCACGACCACGAGTGTCATTATCGCCTCACACTCAAACCCTATCCCGATCGAGGCTCACAGATATGAAACGCTCCGAAATCAACCAGGCCATTCGCGAAGCACTTGAACTTCTCGAGAATCACAACTTTGCCCTCCCGCCGTTCGCGTACTGGGAACCCGAAGACTGGCAATCGAAGGGCAAGGAGGCGGACGAGATTCGTTCGCGGGCCCTGGGTTGGGACGTGACCGACTTCGGCTCCGGCACGTTTGACGACCTCGGCCTGACCGTCGTGACCATCCGCAATGGGAAACTGGACGCGCCCGACAACGTCAAGATTTACGCAGAAAAAATGCTGATCGTTAAGGAGAACCAGGTCACCCCGTTTCATTTTCACTTCTCGAAGACCGAGGATATCATCAATCGCAGTGGCGGCGACCTCCTGGTGAAGCTGTACAATTCGGAGAAGGAAGGCGGCTTCGCGGATACAGACGTCACGGTTGGATGCGACGGCGTCGAGCGAACCGTGCCCGCCGGCGGAGAGCTCGTACTCCGCCGCGGCGAGAGCATCACGCTCATTCCCGGCGTATACCACGAGTTCCGAGGCGTTGAGGGACACGGCACCGTGCTGGTTGGCGAAGTCTCGTCCTGCAACGACGACAACGTCGACAACCGTTTCTATACGGAACTTCCGCGCTTCCCCGAGATCGAAGAAGACGAGGCGCCGCTGCGCCTCTTATGTAACGAATACCCGGCGGCGGAGTAGCGGCCCCACTGCGCCGGAAGCTGCCGGCGGTTAAACAACCTTCATGCCGCTGATCCCCCTACCGAGCCTTCTAGAGTCCGCGCGCGCGGGCCGCTACGCCGTCGGCTACTTCGAAAGCTGGGATCTGGAATCGCTGCAGGCCGTGATCGATGCCGCCGAAGCCTGCGCGGCACCGGTCATCGTTGGATTCAACGGTGAGTTTCTGGCCAACCCTGAACGAGTCGCCCCGGAGCGCCTGTCGATCTTTGGCGCTGCCGGTCGGGCGGCATGCGAAGCGGCGGCCGTCCCTTGCAGCCTGATCTTCAACGAATGCCCGGCGCTCCAATCCGTCTACGAGGCGACGGAGGCAGGCTTCAATGTTGTGATGTATGTCGATCCGGATATCGAACGAGAAACATTGATCGAGCGCGTCCGCGCACTTACGGCGCACGCCCACGCTCGCGACATCGGGGTCGAGGCGGAATTCGACGAGTTGCCCATGCACCATCCCGCGGACCAGGCCCATACCACGGATCCGGTCGAGGCGGCTCAGTTTGTCGATGCGACAGGCGTCGACGCGCTGGCCGTATCGGTCGGCAACGTTCACATCATGACCGACGGCAACACCGCCGTGGACGCGGACGCCGTCACGCGATTGGCGGACGCGGTACCTGTCTATCTTGTCCTGCACGGCGGGACCGGCGTGGAAGCCGATTCTCTGCGCGAAGCCGTCGCGGCCGGCATCACCAAGGTCAACTACGGGACCGTGCTCAAGCAGGCCTACCTGCGTGCCACGACCCAGGCCCTCGAGGCGACGGCGGCCATCGAGAACCCCCACGACCGCTTGGGTAGCGGCCGGCCGACTGATATCCAGACAGCCGGTCGAGCAGCCGTCACAGCCGAAGTCGTCCGCCTGATGGATGGCCTGGGCTGCTGCGGGCAAGTAGACTTGTAACCGCCAGATGCCTGTTGTACACATGGCCGTTCGCGCAGCAGCGCGCAACCACGGTTGCCGAACCCGATAGCTCATCACCATGGCCAAACTCATAAGAATGCCCGACCTGGGAACGACCGTCGACAGTCTCGTTATCAACGCATGGTTGATCGAGCCCGGTCAGTCGGTCGAACTCGGGCAGCCGCTCGCGGAGATCGAGACCGACAAGGCCGTCAACGAACTCGAAAGCGTGGCAGCGGGCACCTTGCTCAAGATCGTCGCTGAGACCGGCGCCGAGGTGCAAACGGGCGACGTCATCGCCGTGATCGGAGAACCGGGCGAAGACATCGAAGCCGCGCTGCAGGGAGAGACAACCCCCGCCGTGCCGCCGAGCGCGCCAGTCCGTCGCGAACCTGCGCAGCCCGAACCCGTCGCGAGTCCGGCGCCGAGCGGAGAGCGCGTTATCGTCCAGGGCGTCAGACCGGAAAACGACGCGCCCGCAATCTATACCTACGCGCCCGATACGCAACCTGACTGTGCCGGCTACGAGACACCGTTCCTGCTTAACCTCTACCAGGAAATGCAGCGCATTCGGCGCTTCGAAGAACGCGTACGCCTGCTCTTCCTCGAGGGCATCATGCCGGGCACGATCCATCAATGTGACGGACAGGAGGCCTGCGCGGTCGGCGTCTGCGCAACGCTTCAGGACGGCGACGTGATCACCTCAACGCATCGTCCACACGGTCACGCCGTCGCGCGCGGACTACCGATAAAGGAGTTGATGTCCGAGCTGTTCGGTCGAGACGACGGTTGCTGCCGGGGCAAGGGCGGATCGATGCATTTCGGCGATTTGGCGCGCGGCATGGTTCCTGCCATCGCCACCGTGGGCAGCAATGTTCCGATCACCGCCGGCGTCGGCCTGGCTTTCAAACTGCGTGCCGAAGAGCGCGTGGCCGTCAGTTTCTTTGGCGATGGTGCAACAAATGAAGGCGCCTTCCACGAAGGGCTTAACCTGGCGGCGGTATGGGGACTGCCCTGTATCTTCGTCTGCGAAAACAATTACTACGGGGCCTCGACACCCGTGCATCAATCGATGGCCGCCAAGGACATTGCCGATCGCGCGGCCGCCTACGGAATCGAGGGTAAAATCGTTGATGGCAATGATGTGCTGGCCGTCTACGAAGCCGTCGGCGCAGCCGTCGCCAACGCACGCGCGGGCGGTGGTCCGGCATTCCTGGAGCTCAAGACGTATCGACTCTGCGGGCATTCGCGCCGCGACGCGCGCGACTATCAACCGGACGAAGAGAAGGAATTCTGGCAGGGACGCGAACCGATCAGTCGACTGCGCCAGAGCATGCTCAACGCCGGGCTCGCCGAACAGGACGCCTTCGATCAAGTTGACGCACAGGTCGAGGCCGAGCTCGACGCGGCGATCGAACATGCGCAGGCCGCACCCTTTCCCGACGGCGCCGACGCCCTGGAGCACGTCTGGGCCCCATGAGCCGCCACCTGTCTATCGCCGAGTCCCTGCGCGAAGCCATCATCGAAGAGATGGAACGGGACGGGTCTGTCTTCTGCATGGGTGAGGACATTGGTATTCCCGGCGGTTGGGGCGGTGCCTTCACCGTGACGCTCGGCCTCGAAGAACGCTTTCGCAATCGCGTCATCGATACACCGATTTCGGAGAACGGATTCGTGGGAGCGGGTGTTGGCGCGGCGATGATGGGCCTGCGTCCCATTGTCGATCTTCAATACGCTGATTTCATCTTCTGTGCCATGGATCAGGTTGTGGGCAACGCCGCCAAGATGCGCTACATGTCCGGCGGAAAACTCAGTGTTCCGATGGTCCTGCGCGCCCCGGTCGGCATCACCGGACGTGGGGCACAGCACGCGGGCAACCCGGAGTCGTACTTCATGGGCACGGCGGGTCTCAAGATCGTTACCGTCTCAACGGCTTACGACGCCAAGGGACTGCTCAAGTCCGCGGTTCGCGACAACAACCCGGTCCTGTTTTTTGAACATAAATTGCTATACGGGTCCAAAGGTGCCCGTGCGGAATCCGGGGCAGTGGATGGATCCAGCGACGTCCCGGACGGCGAATATACGATCCCGATCGGCGAAGCCGCCCTACGACGCGAAGGTGGCGACGTCACGATCATCGGCTGGCTCTTGATGGCGCATTTCGCGGCGCAGGCCGGCGACTTGCTCGCCAAAGAGGGGATTGAGGCTGAGGTTATTGATCTGCGCAGCCTCGTGCCGATGGATTTTGACGCGATTGCCGCCTCGGTTAAGAAGACCGGGCGCCTCGTCATCGCCGAAGAGGGCCCCGCACGCGGCGGCATCGCCGCCGAGATCGCTGCGCGGTGCGCCGAAGAGCTGGCTGATTATCTCGATGCACCGATCCGGCGCGTCGCCTCGCCCAATGTTCCCCCGCCCTTCTCACCACCGATGGAGGCCTTTTATCGGCCCGATGCGGCGCGCATTGCTGACGCAGCCAGGGAGAGCGTCGCGGGTTGAGGCCGGCAGGGAACGGATCCTGTTTTCCAGGAGAACCGCGACGTCCCCGGTGCACGAGCGAGGTGAGCGCGGTATATACCCGGAGCCGGTCTACCCGATGCGATAGTATATACCGCTGAAAGACGTGGTCCTATGCATACAGAAAACAGACTGCCACATGCTGAGCAGCGAACGCTGCAGACGCCGCATGGCGCGGTGATCGGATCGAGCTTTAGCTGGCCGGGTGGACAGTACTGCGCCATTCACACGGCGAGGGGCGTGCTCGGCTGCGGGATTTACGACATCGGGGTTGCCAACGAATTTGACATGGCTTTCGCGATCGCAAAGGGCACGCCGGAAAAACCGTTGCGTGTGCCGAAAGATCTGTACGACGCGAACGTGGTGGCCGTCAGCGACGCCGCTGCGCGGTTGGGCATCACGCCCGGCATGACGGGCCTGCAGGCCCTGGAGCAGTTCCTGAGGGCGGAAGCCACCTGACACCCGCTGGATTCTGTGCGCATCAGCGTCGATACGCCGCCACGCACAGGTGGTGGAGACGCGGCTTGTATACAGCCGTCGCGTTTCGCATTCGGCCTCCCGATTTCGAAGGTCTTTGGCGCGGACGATAGGGGTCTTAATGAAAGTGTCCTGACAACTTGTCGTTGGCTTTCGTGCGGCATAGACTAAGCTGCACGATCCGGAATGGATCTGAATTTGTAACCGTCATGGAGTTCTTATGGCGCCATACCGCCTTAAACATCGGATCGAGTATTGGGCAATGCGGGGATTCGGCTTTCTGCTTGCCCACACGCCCTATCCAGTAGCGCTCTTCATCGGGTGGCAACTGGCATGGTTCTCTCACTACGTGCTCAGGTACCGACGCGAGGTAGCCTATGCCCGCATCCGCGAAGTCTTTCCTGATGCAGACGAACGCAGGGTGAAGCACATTGCCTGGTTGGGGTGGCGTGATTTTGTTTTCAATGCGGTCGAAATGTTTCGATTGCCCCGCGTGGATCAGAAATGGATTGAAAAACACGTGATCGATTGGGAGCAGACGCGGGACGTCATACAGCGGCACTGCAAATCCGGTCAAGGCGCAGTGGTTGCTTCGCCGCATATCGGGGCCGCGGAGTTGGCGGCCGTCTGTCTTCAGAGGTTCGATACGCCGATATTCTTGATTACCGGAAAACAGAAAAACCCGCTAACCGATGCCCGGCTGAATGAAATGCGTTCTTCAACCGGCATGTCCTATGTTCAGGTCGGATCGTCCATGCTGAAGGCCGTCATTCGACGTCTTCGCGATGGTGGGATATTGGCTTTCCAGGCAGATCTCCGCGTCGCCAAAGGTGGCATCGAAGTCGACCTGCTCGGAACCACGGCCAGCGTGGCACCCGGAATGGCGATGTTCGCGAATCAGACCAATGTTCCCATTCTGCCCATGCTTGTCACCCGCCATGGTTGGACACGACATAAGATGGAGTTCCAGGATCCCATTCTTCCCGACCCGGATTCTCCGAAGAAAGAGGATCAGAAACGGTTGACGCGAGAAATGTTCGTCATGGTTGATAAGGCTGTCAGAGACTTTCCGGAACAATGGTTCTGGTACAATAAGAGCTGGATTCTGGCACCCGTTCCCGACGAACAGTCCGAACCGGCAGAAGCCAAGCAAACGAATCCGTGAAATACCCCTCCGTTCAATCGAGGACGGTCCTCGTCACCGGATGCTCCTCCGGAATCGGCCTGGCCACCGCCCTCTATCTGAAAAACAACGGTTGGCAGGTCTTCCCCACCGCGCGAAAAGATGCCGACCTCGCGATGCTGCAGGAGAAGGGCTTCACGGCCATCGCCTGTGATGTAGCTGATCCGCCCTCGGTGGAAAAGGCTGTGGAAGCAACGTTGGCAGCGAGCAGCGGGCAGTTGGGCGCCGTGGTCAACAACGCGGGGATCGCCCAGATGGGCGCAGTCGAAGACTTGAGCCGCGAAGCCCTGGTGCGCCAATTTGAGACGAACGTCTTTGGTCCCCACGAACTCACGCATAAGCTGATTCCGGTATTTCGAAGCCAGGGCTGGGGCAGGATCGTGAACGTCAGTTCCGTCTATGGACTCATCGCGGCGCCCATGTTCGGTGCGTATTGTGCCTCGAAGTACGCCATGGAAGCGCTCTCGGATGCGATGCGCATTGAGTTGCGAGCCTGTGGTGTTGCCGTGAGCCTGATCGAGCCGGGCCCGATTCTCACGGCGTTCCGAAAGAATGCGGCCAACCACTCGACCCGGAATCTCGATCTAAGTGCGGGCCGATACGCTCAAAAATACGAACGGAAATTGAGCAACGTAGATCCGCAAATGGATACCCCAAAACCCTTCAGCAAGCCGCCGGAAGCGGTAGCCAGGAAGATTCTTCACGCCGTGGAATCCAACCGTCCACGCATTCGCTATACCGTGACCTTTCCGGCACAGATGGCCGCGATCCTGCGACGTGTCTTACCCCCAACCTGGCTGGATGCTCTCCTGGCAAAAAGCGCGCGGGAGTAAAGCGGCCCTCCAGGGCTACATGAGCCGCGGCCTCAGTGAGCTTTAGACCGTCCTAGCCTGGAGCAACCAAGACGTCGACGTCCTTCCGGCGCGATTCAGGGGAGACCTTCAATTCGACGAGTTTTCCCGCCTTCATGCTGCCTTCGACGACCGTCTTGTAAGGCGCGTGCATTTTGAACTCCACATCCCAGTCGCTGGGCCAGGCCGGAAACAGATAAATCTTGCGCCCGTCCGTCTGCATGAGCATCGCTTGAAGTGTCTTGAGCAGGACGCCCCCGTGACATTGATCCGGGGTCCAGTCGTAGTTGGGCCCCCAGAAGGCCGGGAAGCGCGAGTCCGCATTCTTGTTCCGCGCGCGGCCCACAACACTCTCGCGAACCTGTTCGCTGAGCCCAAGATAGGCCATGAAAATATCATCCTGTCGCCACCCGTGATTGCCTCTGTCCCATCGGTGCTTTAGCCCTTCGATTCCCAATTCCAAACCGGGCTTGCCGATCGCAACCTGTCGAAAAGGAAACACAGCGTAGAGTTCGGGGTTTTCACAGTTTCGCTTGTCGGAAAACTGCTCCGCGGGGGCCAGCATGGTCGTGCCGTCAACTTCTCGCGTGGGAAGGTCGGGCACCTTCTTCTTGAGGGCCGTCCAGAATGCTATCTGCTCGGCCGAAGGGAGTTCGCTTTCCAACGACAAGAGTCGATCCGTCACCGCATGTAAGCCGGCGACTTCGGGCATGGGATTCGTGCAATCCCACCACGTCTCCAGGGCCTGGGCTGGATGCATGATGAGCTTGCCGCCCGCGTCCGTCCCGTAGTGTTGATCATAGAACGTCAGGATATCGTGGGCCACCGGCAGCAGCATGTCGCTCAAGAATGCCTCATCGAGCGTATGCTCATAATAGTCCAGCAACATGTAAACGAACTCCAGGCCCGCCACCCATTCCCATTTATGCCAGGGGCTGGCCTGGATCTTGTCGGATCGCTCCTCAAAAGGCGTCCACCCGTAGACTTCATTGAACATGTCTCCCCAGAAAAAGATACATTCCGGCACGTATACGCCGTCGTGATCCGTATGGCGACGGGTTCGATGCCGGAACAGGGGCATCAGATCTTCGCCATACATCT
Source organism: uncultured Verrucomicrobiota bacterium (assembly GCA_913047795.1). GTDB lineage: Bacteria > Verrucomicrobiota > Kiritimatiellia > CAJWTS01 > CAJWTS01 > CAJWTS01. Next base: position 49,297 of record CAJWTS010000008.1, read on the forward strand.
TGAACAGGGGCTGCATCAACTCAAAGTCTCCGGAACTGCACATGCTGGTGTAGGGAAGGCGCGTATTCTGCCACCAGTAGCCTGGCCCCCATCGCCGGTAATCCGCGTCGCCGGGTTCACCGGCGTGCGCCACGTTAAAGATCGAGCCGTTAAATTTGATGGGGTATTGCCCGCGTCCCGCGCAAGCATTCATGAAGCGCTGGAGCGCATACATGCGCGCGACCGTGGACGCATCGTCCTGATCCGCCGTGGTGTCCGTGACATGTATCCAACTCCGGTGCCAGAAATCGCTCCACCACTGCTCATGCGCGGCGCGGCGGCGATCGACAGGAATGCGCGTGCTGGCGGCAGTCGCCGTATCCACGGCTTCCAGCCACTGTTGCGGCGTACTCGCATGCTCGGTCAGCACGCAAATGCTGAACCGATGCGTCGACGAGCTGGGAGATCGAAGGTGCCGATCATCCAGTCGTTCTGCGTGCCCGACTGATATCACGGCACCGAATGTTCTATGCAGCAAAGGATCGCCTCGTTCGAAATCCTCGACACCCTGCGTCTTCGCATGCGCTGTGGGCCCTACCGACTTAATGTTGTGGTGGTACCAGCCGATACGCCCGTTCAGACCGGACAAGACGGTATCGGGCTCCACAAGGGTGGGCCCTGGCGGAGGAGGGTCGTCGGGCGTGAAGACACATGGATGCAAGACGTCGCTGGTCTCAAGGCTCGGAAGCACGTAGGGTTCTTTCCGCCACAATTCGATCGAAGCCGTGGCTTGAATCTCGGTCGCGCTCTCGATATCGACGTGAATTTCAGGATGATTGGCGTCGACCCAGAGACGCAGCCTGGTCTCCGTGGCACCCTCGCCAACTTGTATGTTTATCGTCCCGTCGAGGAGTGACAGGGCCTGACTGAAAGCCGTGGCCGCACCAGGCGGAACAGGGTCCATCTGGATTCGAATCTTACCCACCTTGAGCAAGCGGCCGTTGTCACCCCAGCTATCCGTCCTGGAAACGTAAAAAACAAGGTCACCACTATCTTCGATCCATGCGTTGAGCCCAATCTCGCCATTTCCCAGCGGCATTGAACCGCTGTGATCCCTGCCCGGGCTGTCCCATACAACGCTATACGTGTCCATCGTGTTCCCCAACCTGTCGCATGCGCCCGCTTGATTCGTGATCGAAAGCATGTGGCCGCACTGACATCACAAGTTGACGCATCTGGCGACGCAAAGTAGCCTTAATCTTTCCCATGGGAGCCCGCTTGAACCATCATTCTCATCCTGTCAGATCTTGACGTGAGCCGGGACTCATTACCAACATGAGCGTCGACTATCACCTCTATTCGATAAAGCGAAGCGACTACGCTGTCAACGAAGAGAACAGGGCCAGGGCGATTCAACGTGGCCTGGTCTCGGCACCGTGGTACACGCCCCCTGTTGAACGGGAGGTCATGCGCGAATTGCTGATTCGCCGTGATGGTCCGGCCATCCGGGACACGCTCATCTGGTTTGGCTTGCTGATCGCATCGGGCATCTGCGGCTTTCTCCTATGGGGCACATGGTGGGCCATCATTCCATTTGCCGTTTATGGCGTCGTCTACGGCACGTCGTCGGATTCCCGCTGGCACGAATGCCTTCATGGTTCAGCCTTTAAGACGGACTGGATGAACAACGTTCTCTATGAAATCGCTTCATTCATGGTGGTGCGGGAGGCGACCCCCTGGCGCTGGAGTCATATGCGCCACCATAGCGATACGATCGTTGCCGGCAGCGATCCGGAAATCCTGCCCCGCCCGCCCGACATCAAGGGTCTTCTACAACAATTCGTCATCTGGCCCAGTGCGAAGGCGGAATTCCGGAAAATGTTCCTGCACGCGTCAGGAAGACTCACGGAAGCCGAAAAGATTTACGTGCCGAAAAACTCCTACCCGCGTGTGTTTCTAACATCGCGCATCTATCTGCTCATCTACGGAACCACGATTGCCCTCGCGCTGGCAACGCGCAGCTGGCTTCCACTCATGTACATCGGCTTGCCCAGTTTCTACGGTGCGTGGCTGATGCCGTTTTACGGATACACCCAGCATTTGGGTTTGGCGGAGAACGTCCTGGATCACCGACTCAATACCCGCTCCGTGAACATGTGCCTGGTCAATCGTTACCTCTACTGGAACATGAACTATCACCTGGAGCACCATATGTTTCCCCTGGTGCCGTACCATGCCCTGCCCAAGCTCCAGCAGCTGCTCAAGAATGACATCCCCAAACCGCATCCAAGCATCTACGCGGCCTTCAAGGATATCGTTCCCGCCATCTTGCGACAGGCGAAAGAGCCCACCTACTGCATCACCCCGGACATCCCGAAGTCGGCGTTGGATTCCGCACAGGACGTTTCAACTGTGACACTGGTGTCGAACCAGGCGCCCGATGCCGAGGGATGGCTGGAGGTTGGTGACGCGGATCAACTGGACCGGGAAGACGTGCTTCGCTTTGACCATGATACCAGCACCTACGCCATCTACCGTACGGATGATGATGCCTACTATGCGTCCGATGGTCTTTGCACGCATGGCCACACGCATCTGGCGACGGGCCTGGTCAGGGGGCAGCAGATCGAATGTCCCAAGCACAATGGCCGCTTTGATGTCACAACCGGCGAACCCGCCCGCCCGCCGGTGTGCGTCGCCCTGAAGACTTACCCGGTGCGCATTGAAAACGGCACGTTATTCATGCAGGTGGGCGCCAATGGAGATAACGATTCTACAGGCCGGATGCCCGCCCGGAATTTTCGCGTGGTCAGCAACGATAACGTGGCGACCTTCATCAAGGAACTGGTCCTTGAGCCACTGGACACGCGTACGCCTTTTCAGTATCAGCCCGGTGAATACGTTCAACTCGACATACCGCCCTATGAAATGGCCTTTCCCGAGATCAACGTCAACGATCCCTACAAGGCGATCTGGGATCGTAATGAACTATTTAAATGCAGGGCGTCGAATCTCGCACCCACACGTCGAAATTTCTCCATGGCGAGCAACCCGGCCACGGAAGACCTGGTCCGTTTCAACGTTCGCATCTCCACACCCCCGCTGGGAGTCGACTGCAGTGCGGGCGTTGGGTCGTCGTATCTCTTTCGCTTGAAGGCAGGCGACGAGGTCACCGCCATCGGCCCCTTTGGCGATTTTTACCCGCAAGAGACCGAGAGAGAGATGATCTACCTGGGCGGCGGCGCGGGCATGGCACCCTTGAGATCGCATATCTCGCATTTGTTCGACACCCTGAAGACCACTCGCAAGGTGAGCTACTGGTACGGTGCCCGATCGCTACAGGAGATTTTCTATCAAGACTATTTCGAAGCCCTGGACCAGCAACATCCACATTTTACTTTCAAAGCCGCACTCTCGGAACCTCTCGAGGAAGATCACTGGACGGGCGACGTGGGACTTATTCACGAAGTCATGCGAACCCAGTACCTTGCCCGGCATCCTGATCCGACGCAGATCGAGTACTACCTTTGCGGTCCGCCCCAGATGGTGCAAGCGGCCAGGCAATTGCTAAGTGAACTGAACGTACCGGAAGACCAGATCGCGTTTGATGAGTTTTAACCACAGCCCCCTGCGAAAGCGTGAGGATAAGGCCCGTCGCAGAGGGTCGGATTCGGGATCCATTTTGGGAAACAGCAGGCGCACAGCGCCAGCATCAACACCTGGACGGGAGTCAATATGTCGAAACTGACCATTCACGATCTACGCCAAGCCAAGAAAGAGGGCCGCCAGTTCACGGAAATTCGGACGGGTGACGTCAACGAAGCCGTTGCCTGCGCGGAGGCCGGCGTCGAAATCATCATGTGCATGCGAGATGAACTTCCTGCTATTCGCGCCGCCGTGCCGGATGTGTTCATTGTTGCCGCCCACCCACTGGATCAGCCCCACGTGGCCGGCCCGGACCAGGCCGTCGGGGCCGGGTTCGAGTTGATGAACCTGGGCGCCGATGCCGTGTATTCCAGCATGAGCATGAAAGTCGTTGAAGCCATGAGTCGCGAGTACATCCCCGTGATTGGTCACGTCGGGTTCGTCCCCTATCGCGCCACCTGGATCGGCGGCATTCGTGCCGTCGGCAAGACCAGCACCGAAGCTTTGGACGTTTACAAGGCGGCCAAGGCCTATCAGGACGCAGGCGCTCTCGGGATCGAAATCGAAATTGTGCCCACCAGGGTAACCGAAGAAATCGGCAATCGACTGGAGATCATACTCATGTCAATGGGCAGCGGAACAGGCGGCACGGTGCAATACTTGTTCGCGACGGATGTACTGGGAACAAACGCGGGACATGTACCGCGCCACGCCAAAGTGTACGGAAATCTGGGCGTAGAGGAAGCGCGGCTGCAACAGCTGCGTGTCGACGCCTTTCGAGCGTTGAGTGATGACGTCCACAGTGGCGCCTATCCCGAAGACAAGCACACGCTGGAGATCGATGAGAACGAATTTGCATCTTTCTTGAACGACCTCGAATCGGTCGACAGCTAGTCTGCAACGCGCGCGGCGCAGGATCCCATACCGATTCCACGATGGATGGATTGCGGTAATCGACATTGAACTCACGCTTCGTTTTTCACATGCTGTGCCCGTCCCGATTGAAAGCGGGCCGGAGGGACCCGGTTCGTAACGCCCTGTACTGGACGTGCCGCTCCATTTCAACGAGTGATCGCCCCGAGGAGCGACCTTGCAAGCAACACAACTCACGGACGAGCAGTTAGCATTCTTCGATACGTTCGGGTATCTCTCCTTTCCCGGACTGCTCGCGGATTGCGTCGAGAGGATCATCAGCGAGTTCGAAGCCGTCTGGGCCGCCCAGGGCGGTGGTCACCACGGCGCGTCCCATGATGGCGAACAGCGTTCCTGTATCGTGCCCTTCCCCGATCAGAGCAAATATCTCAGCGCCCTGCTCGACGACCCGCGCATCCATGACATTGCCGCCGCCATCTGCGGCGACGATTTCAACTACACCAGCGGCGACGGCAACTTCTATGCCGGCGACACCAACTGGCACTCCGACGGTTGGGGTGCCGATCGGGTCCCGAGCATAAAGATCGCCTACTATCTCGATCCCCTGACGCGCGACAGCGGGTCATTACGCGTCATACCCGGCAGCCATCGCTGCGGCGAGACCTTTGCCGATGCCGTGCACCGCGAGATCAGGGAGAGTGGAACAGCCTGGGGCCTGACCGGCCGCGACGTCCCAGCCACGGCACTGGAGACCGTGCCCGGCGACATCGTCGCCTTCAACCACAACCTGAAGCACGCCGCGTTCGGAGGCACCGCGCGGCGGCGCATGTTCACGATGAACTTTTCGCGCCGCTACCCGGAGGACCGGCTCGACGAGTTGCGGCATGACCTCGGCCAGGAGGCGCGCTTCTGGATTGACCGCATTCACGGAGACGCCATGATCCGCACCGCCGGACCGGAGCGCATGGTCCACCTCGAACAGGTGATGGCCAACGACACGCACCTGGCCGATCTGACGCGTGAACTCAAGAAGACGATGAAAGAACCGGCGCGCGGTTGACGCCGATAGCCGTCAGCCTGCCGACCGCCGCCGGGGCACATTCGGGAATACGATTTCGCGGCGCGCAGGCGTCAAGCGCGACATCAGTTCGTCCGACGGCTCATATCCGAAGCGGTGACGGTAGATTTCGGGTACATATCGAAAAATGACCATGCGGCGTTCGCCGGAATTCGTGCGCTCGGACGCTCCGTGGCACAGCGCGTCGTTGATCACCAGGGCATCGCCGGCCTTCAAGTGAACTTCCATCGCTTCGTCGACGAGCTGCCCCGCCCCATCCGAGATGCCGCCGCTTGCATCCTGCTGCGGATGCGGGAGATGGGACTTGTGGCTACCGGGAACCACCACCGTTGCACCATCGCCCGGCCCGACGTCGGTCAGGGCGACCATCAGCGATAACATGCAGCAACACCACCCACCCCGGTCGTGGCCGGCACGGACGCGCGAATCGACAACATGCCCCCCGGAGTGGACTCCGATGTACCCACCCGCCTCGCGAATATTCAGAAATCCTTCATTAAGGAATGGCCTCTGGCCGCTGCCAAGGAAATGCCGTACCCGCCCAATCCATGCCGGATGGTCAATCAGCCGCTCAAAGATTTCCCCGCCTTCAATGATATCCTGCAGGTTTGTTCCGTCCTTCACCCCATAGGTATGGACGTAGGTCCGGTCGTGCCACGCACCGGATTCCAGTTTCGGTAGCGCGTCGATACAATCGTTGATCGCGCGCACATGCTCCGCATCGATCGCCTGCTCAACAATCGTGTAGCCACGCAGGTCGAATAAATACTCTTCCGTCGGCGACGGCATGGCTCACTCCCCGGATGAATCAGGATCCACGATTCTCGTACGCATCGGCTGAAGATGCCGAACGGAGCACAGGAAGGCAAGTAGAACACAGCGCGATACAATGGAGAAGCTTCGGGGACGCCGAACACCTCAGATCGAATACGGCCGGTGCCTGGTCCGGGTCGGCGGGCCCCGCGGACAGGACCGCGCCTCGACTCCGTCTCTGCGCTTGCCATCCCTGAGTGCGGGCCCCATATTCAGCAAACCATGCGAAAAAGCAAAACCCTCGCGCGCGTTCGTGACGGAAACGTCGTTCGAGCCTGCGTACTCGGCCACTACATACCCGCCTACGTCGCCCATGCGGCCCGCGCTGGATATGACTGCATCTGGTTGGACCTGGAACACCGCGCCATGCCGATCAGGGAAATCCAGGCACTGCTCGCCTACGCGCACCTCTATGATATCGACATCATGCTGCGTCCGCCGACCCTCGATAAGACCGGACTCTACCGCTACCTTGAGGAAGGGGCCGCCGGTCTGCTGATTCCCCAGGTGTGCAACGTGGAGAAGGCCAGGATGCTCGTGGACGCGGTCAAATTCCCACCAATCGGCGACCGCGGCATCGACAACGCGGGACTCGATGCCGACTTCTATCTTCATGATGACGATGAATATGTGGCCTGGGCCAACCGGGAAACCTTTCTCTGCGTCCAGATCGAATCACCTGAAGGCGTACACAACGCCGAGGCGATCGCCGCCGTAGAAGGCGTCGATATGCTTTTCGTCGGGCCCGGCGATCTCGGACTGCGCCTGCGGCAAAGCGGTGAGATGACGCTGGACGACGCATGGGAGATCGTGGCCTCCGCCTGCCACAAGCATAAAAAGGCCTTCGGAGGCCCGGCGATGCCCCTCGAAGAAATGACAAAACGCCGCGCGCTGGGCGCACAGTTGCTCGTTAACATTGGCGAATTTCATAGCTTTGCGGTTGGGCTGCAGGAGCATATTCGGGATTTCGATGAACTTGATTGACGCGCAGCGCGAGAGCCCTTCGCACGGATACCGAACAGGGGCCCGGAAGCGATGAAATTCGTGGGGCATCGATAACGAAACGTACAGACTCGGAGTAAAAAAACGATGCAGACAGTTAAAGTCGGCGTGGCGGACTATGGTATGAACGTCTGGGATGGCGCCTGCCTCGATACGGAACGGCGGCTCCGGGACTTGAAAGCGATCGGCTACGAGGGGCTTGAACGGCTCACGGCCGCCGACACCTCGGACGCCATGTACAAGGCGGCGCGATTTCGTGCGCTCGGCATGGATTTCGCCACCTGCCTGGGACCCACGCCGGAAATGGGTATCCGCTGGACGGCCGCCTTTGGAAAACGTTACGTGTGGACCGATTCCAGCGCGACAGACTTCGACGTCTTCTGCCGGCAGGTCAATCACCAGGCCGCAGTCTGTGCCGACTGGGGCATTCGGGTCGGGCTACACAATCATCTTGGCAGCCCCGTCGAATCCCAGCAGGAACTGGAAGCATTCATGGCCGCATGTCCGGACTGCGATCTCGTTTTCGACACCGCGCACCTCGCGGCGGCCGATGGAGATCCACTTGCGATCGTGGCGGCATACGGCGACCGCATGGTGATGGTGCATGTAAAGGACTGGTTGGTCACCAACCCGGAAATCGGGTTGGACCAGTGGTACAACCGTGGCCGCTTCTGCGAGCTGGGTGCCGGCAATATCGGTATGGACAACGCGGCCGTTGTCCAGGCGCTGCTCGCAGGCGGCTACGAAGGCTGGATCTGCGTCGAGCACGATACCCACCTGCGCGATCCGCTGGCAGACCTGGCGCACAGCCGCGAATACCTGCGCAAGGCGGGCGTCTGAGAATACCCGGGGTCGGGGCGAGGCCGCGGTGGACCTGCTAACATCGACGGTCCGCATGCTTAAGAACCCCATCATCGCCTTCTTACTCCTGCTCGCGCTCGCCAGTGCGGGACGGGTTGCGGACCGCAGACTCGCCCGCGCCGATCGCCTCCGGTGGCTTGTGGAACGAGAACATCTCTGGGAGGTGCGCGATGCCATTCTGCGATTCCACCTCGATCGTGAGCGGTTTCCGAACGGATTCGATGAGTTGGTCGACAGCTACCTGCCGAAATCGTTGACTCTGTGCAGGCCGGCGCATGCGCACGCGCCACAAACCCCGTTGCTCTGGGATCCGGGTACAGGGGTGCTGAGTTGGCCGGGACCGTTTCCGATCCGCGGACTGGTTCGTCATGACCAACCCTTGCGACTGAATGTGACGGCGCCGCAGATCCACCGCGACCCGATAACCGGTGAAGCCCTTCGTGACGCGACCGATCAGGCCGTGCAGCCCGACCTGCTGGACGTCGTGGTTGAGGCCGAGCATTTTCAGTTCCTGACCTACGGCTGGGAAATCGGGCATGCCGCGGACGCCGCCGGAGGCGCCTTCATCCATCTAAAAGAGGGACGGGGCGACCTCGACAAGGCCGGACTCGAACTCCACGCCGACCGACGCGCGGGTGACGTATACAACATCACACGCGACAACCGGCTGATCGAGACACGCTGCTGGTTCGACGCTCCGCAGAGCGGCACCTACAACGTTTGGGTTCGGACCATGGCGCACCGCTCGAATTGTTCAAACATAATCAACATCTTCTTCAACAGCGGCGTTCGGCGCGCGGTCGGTCATAACGGGTCGACACCCTACTCATGGCTCTGGCATCAGGCACAGTCGGTACAGCTCAAACAGGGCCTGAACACACTCGGCTTCGGGGTCGCCCAGGACGACGTCAAGGTCGACCAGGTTCTGCTGACAAGAGCAACCGTCGCACGTCCGCCGGGAACTCGATTTTACGTTGGCGACGAACCGCTCGCGTCAATCGCCACGGCAAAGCCACCATTGGCCGTGCTCAGCTTGAGCAGTGATACGCTCGCCATCGGATCCACCAACGATCCGTCCGTTGAAATCTACGTGCTCAACAACCGGTTGGATCTTCAAAAGGCGTCGCTGGAACTGACACTCGATCTGCCCGGGGACCGGACACGACGAAGGTTGCTGCCGCTGACCGCGACGGATCACCGGTTGCTGCGGTTCCCCTACGCCCCGGAATTGCCCCGTCCGCTCGAGAAACGCGAATACCTGCTGCGCTGCCGCCTGCTACACAACGACGTCTGCGTCCAGTCGAGGACACTGGTTCTATTCCACAACTACGACTGGCGCATACTCGGGCCACTACCGTTCATCGAAGCCGCCACGGAGGTGGCTCCCGAATCGACGAGGCGCCCCACGAACCCCTGCACAATCGGAGGCAATGCATACCGCTGGTCGCGCTACGACGAAAGAAATACGGATCACTTCGGCGTAATGGACCTTGGCAAGATGTTCTCCGGCCGAACCTACAGCGCCATGCCCAACGCGACGGCCTACGCTTACACGGAAGTCTTTGCGGAGGCAGCGGGCGAGTATCTGCTGAAGGGGATGGGTGACGACGATCTCGTCGTCTGGATCAATGCTGAAAGGGTGCTGGCGATCACCAAGGACGGAACCGTAATCCGCACCGCCCTGGACAGGCCGGTCACGCTCCTCGAGGGGCGGAATCACGTACTCTATCGAATCAACCAGCGACAAGGTCAGTGGCAGGCCGGCGTACGCATTCGCACGTTGATGGATCGGCCCGCCATGGTGCTTGGCATTCCCTATGCCGAGCAGACAGTCAGTACATGGGATGACTCGCCTCCGGAAAACCCGGTCGACATTCCCTGAGAACGATATTGAACGTTCGCGAGCCCATACGTAGACTCGAATCTCAAGATGATGACCCCACGATGAACCGCCTCAAAAAATTGCTCGGCGACGGATCGGTCGCCGTCGGCGTACAACTGCGCTTCGGCTCGCCCGCGATCGCTGAATTGGCGGGCAAGGCAGGGTTCGACTGGATCTTGCTCGATACCGAACACGCGCCGCAGACACCGCCCGGGGTCCAGGCGCAGTTACAGGCCATCGGCAACTCGCAGGCAACTCCCATCGTGCGGCTCGGAAAGAATGACCCCGCCTTGATCCGACTCTATCTGGACATGGGTGCCGCAGGCATCGCTGTGCCCTTTATCAGTACAGCTGAAGAAGCCAAGATCGGGGCCGACGCCAGTCGGTATCCGCCGCGCGGCACACGTGGCTGGGGTCCGCACCGGGCGGCGACCTACGGCCTCGAGGAAGAAGCGTACACGACCCATGCCAATGACGACGTCATGTATATACCGATCATAGAAACGAAACAGGCCGTCGAGAATATCGAGGCCATCATGGCCGTCGACGGCGTGGATGCCTGCATCGTGGGGCCATTCGACCTGAGTTTTTCGCTGGGCATCCCGAAGCAGTTCGAGCATACCGACTACCTGGCAGCCGTCGAACGTATACGTGAAGCGGCGGTAAGCGCCGGCAAATCCACGAGCCTCAGCCTGCGGGGTGCGTTCGATAATCGGCAGGGCCCGACACACCATGCTGATCCCGGCGCGCAGTTACTGCTTTGCGGAGGTGACGAACCTTTCCTTGGACAAGCCTTTCGCGAGTCGGTAAGGCGATACGCCCACCTGAAACACAAGGGAGGTCAAACGTGACGCCGTCGCAAAACGATCGACGTCAATTTGCCCGGCGGATTCCACGGAGTCGTCGGGCTGAAACGGGTGATCCTGGCAATCAGCGCTGGTCGCCATGAACCAGATGGAAACATTTTGATCGATGCTTAAAATTGATCTGGCGAACAAGGTTGCGGTGGTGACCGGGGCGAGCGGAGAACTCGGTCGCGTGATCGCGCGAACGCTGGCCGACTGCGGTGCGGCGGTAGCGGCACATTATTTTCAAGGTGAAGACCGGGCAGATACCGTGGTGAACGATATCACCACGGCCGGCGGCCGTGCCATCGCCGTGCAGGCGGATGTCAGCGACCAGGCATCCGTGCTCGCAATGCGCGACGCGATCAGCACACAGTTGGGCGCCCCGGATATCATTGTGAACAACGCGGTGCATCAATACGACTGGACATCGGTACTGGATCAGGATCCCGCCGATTACGAAAGCCAGTTCCGTACCTGCACGCTGCACAATGTCCTGATGGTCAAGGCCTTCGTGCCCGCCATGATCGAGAAGCAGTGGGGACGAGTGATTGCCATCAACACGGAGTGCACGATGCAAAGCAGTCCAACGATGTCAGCCTACGTTTCGGGCAAGGGCGGGCAGGACCGGCTGCTGCGCGTGCTGGCGAAAGAAATCGGCGAGCATCAAATCACGGTCAACCAGGTTGCGCCGGGCTGGATGATCAGCGACAGGTACCGCGCGACGCCCGAAGACGATGCAGGCTACCGTGCGGGGGTCCCCTTGCGGCGGCGCGGATACGACCAGGACATAGCTAACGCGGTCGCCTTTACGGCATCCGACCTTGCAGCGTTCATCACCGGTGCGTACATTCCAGTCTGTGGCGGAAACGTGATGCCAACCGTATAGCGATCGTTCGACTAACGGACCGGAGACTGAACGAGATTGAAACTAACCGCCGGACAAACCTTCGTACTCATCGGCGATTCGATCACCGAGGCCGGGCGCGACATGACCGGCGAAGATACGCCCTGGTCGCCGGGCACCGGCTTCGGCAGCGGTTATGTCAATTTTCTGAACGCATTGATGCTCAGCGACTCTCCCGATGCAGGGGTGCGCATGATCAATCAGGGTCTCGGCGGCCACACCACTCGGGATCTCAAGGCGCGCTGGCAGAGCGATGTCCTTGATCTCGATCCGGACTGGCTGTCGGTCGCGATCGGCGTCAACGATGTCTGGCGACAATTCGACGTGCCCTTGCGTAAAGAAACGCATGTCTATGCAGAGGAGTACGAACGGACCTACGACGAGTTACTCGAAAAAACGCGCGGGCAACTCGCGGGCCTGATCCTGATCAGTCCGTTTGTCATGGAGCCGCATCGCGAGAATCCCATGCGCGCCACGATGGATCACTACGGTCGCATCGTTGAAACCCTGGCCCGGAAACACAACGCGTATTTTGTTGATGCGCAGGCGGAACTGGACAAACTGATGCAACACATTCCCGCCACGGCATTGGCCTGGGACCGCATCCACATCAACAGCGTCGGGCACATGGCGCTAGCCCGCGCCGTCTACAAAATCATCGCCTGATTGCGTGCGCCGGACATCGCCCAATCGGGCTCTTGACGTAGCGGGCATTCCAGCACAGGATTCCACACCTTCAGAAGAGGCACTAAATGACCACACCAACACATCCGATCCATCTGACCGACGAAGACGTGACGTTCTTCGACCGGGAAGGCTATTTCATCTATCATCATCAACTCTTCGCTCAAGAGCAGCTCAAACGGCTGCAGGCTTTTTTTGATCAGATGCTGGCCGATCTGCCCGAGGGCGCGCGCCCCGAGAGCATGGACACCCCGCACTTTGCCTTTCCGGCGCTGTTCGAGTGGCTGCTCGCTGACGAAGTCTTGGATTTCGTCGAGCGGTTTATCGGTTCGGACATTCTCTTGTGGTCGAGTCATTTTTTATGCAAGCCGCCCGGCGTCGGCCTGGCCGTGCCATGGCATGAAGACTCCTCCTACTGGGGCGACGCGCTCAGCGAGCACAAGGTCGTAACCGTGTGGGTGGGTGTCGACGACTCGCAACCGGAAAACGGATGCATGCGCGTCATACCCGGATCCCATTCAAACGGTTTCTCGGAATACGAAGACGTCGACCGCAGCACGAATGTTTTTCCCACGCGCATCAAACCCGGCGAGATGGACGAGTCCGCGGCCGTCGATCTGGCGATCATGGCCGGCGAGTGTCACGTCCATCACGCCAAGATGATCCACGGGTCGAACCCGAATACGAGTGACAGACGCCGCTGCGGCTACACGATGCGCTACATGCCGGCCGACGTGAAACATAACGTCGACGAACAGGGCGGCCAGCACGCGGTCTACCTTGCACGTGGTGAGAATCTCGCTGGAAACGAACTGGGTGATCCGACAAAACTTTTCGAACCCGGCCAGGACCGATGGCGCGGCGGCGCAGGGCACTAAGATTCACGGATGCACAGCACGAGTATTCTGAGCGCTGAGTCGTTTGACATCAGCGTCGGCGGCCGGCCTGTCTCGCATGCCGATTTTTTTAACGACTTGACGCGCAACCGACGCCTGGGACTGGTGGCTCCCAACCGGGTTGAAGGTGCCGGGGCCGCCGGCCTGCTGCTCGCCTACGTGACCGCGTTCTACGACGAATATCGCGCGGACGGTGGCGATTTTTATGCCTATCCCGACTATTTCGTATTCCAACAGGCCTCTCCTCCGGCGGATTACGGCATGTGTGATGTCTCGCCGCAGCATAAATGTGTTTCCGTAGGCAAGCATGCCGACCCATTGCTGCAGGCGATTACGGATCGCGGTGCCAACATACTCATCGTCCCCGACGGTCCCGGGGGCGAGCACGAATTCGAAGCCGTAGCGTTGGCGAGCGCGCGTCGCAACATCGACACCTGCTACGCCTATTCGGCCGACGGCGTGGTGGCCGATCCGGACGTCACCGTACGCTGCACGCGCTCACCGCTCGACGAATGGGTGCAGGCCATGTTCGATTCGATCAAGGACGATCCGGACGCCGCCGCACAGGGGGCGGCCTGGCTCAAGCGCACGCGAAGTGCGGACGTGCTGGAGCAGTCCTATCGCCGCATCAACCTGGACGACGCCCTGGCGCGGCTGGCGTCAGTCGCCCAGGTCTGAACCGACCGTAGCCTGCCCGCTCATCCGCAACGGACGACATGGATTATTACCCCTGAAAGTCGGGCAAACTATCTGCCGGCGCCAGGAAACCGTAGCGGAAACTACAGTGCCTCTATCCGAATGGGGCAAACCTTGAGCTCCGCCGTTTCAGTCACCGGGTCATACCCCGACCCCGTCAGCAGGTTGATCGGCGTGTCTCCGAAACTGAAACTGCAGAAGACCGTGCCGCGCGGGGACTGCTCGGTTGCCTCGACCTTGATCTTGATCGATCCGCGCGCGCTCGAAATCCGGCAACTCTCGCCATCCACCAGACCCCAGGCATCGACGTCGGCGGGATGGACCTCAAGTGTCTCTTCAGACAGCAGGTAGTCGATACCCGACGAACGGCCGGTCTGCGTGCGCGTGTGATAGGACTCCAGGCGGCGCCCCGTGGTCAACCAAACAGGAAAATCGTCATCGATAACCTCTGCCGGGTCGCGGTAACCGATCACCTTGAAGAGGCCGCGCCCGTTCTTGAATTCCTTTTGATGCAGGATGGGCGTTCCCGGATGATCCTTTTCGGGCACCGGCCACGCATACTCGCCCCGGTCGATGCGATCCCAGTCGAGCCCGGCATAAATTGGCGAGACGCTACAGAGTTCGTTAAAGACTTCTTTCGCCGACTCGAACTCAAAACCCGGAATGCCCATGCGCTGCGCGATCTGGGAGACGATCCACCAGTCCGGTCGCGCCTCACCTGCCGGTGAAACCGCCGCGCGCAAACGCTGCACCCGTCGTTCGGTGTTGGTGCATACGCCATCGGTTTCCGCCCAACCCGTGGCCGGCAGCACCACGTCCGCCAACTCGCCGGTCTCCGTTAGAAAGATGTCGATGACAACCAGGTGCTCCAGGCTCCGAAGCGCGTGTTCGCAGTGCTTGCGATCCGGATCTGAAACCACCGTGTTCTCGCCGTCGATCAGCATGGCGTGAATCGACTCTCCGCAACGGTTCAGGGCGGTCACTTTCGTAACGCCTTTTTCGGCGTCGATTTCGCGTCCGTAAAGCCGTGAAAACTTCTCGGCATTGGCGGGGGCGCTGCAAAGCTGGAAACCGGGAAAATTGGATGGCACAGCACCGCAATCACCCGCCCCCTGGATATTGTTCTGTCCGCGCATCGGGTTCACACCGGTGCCTTCGCGGCCGATGTTGCCGGTCATCAGGGCCAGGTTACAAAGGCTCTGCACGTTATCGACGCCGCAGATATGCTCCGTGATTCCAAGCGTGTAATAGATCGCACCCATGCCGGCACTGCCAAACCAGATCGCCGCTTTCTCGATATCCGCGGCAGGCACACCCGTGATGCCTTCCGCCCACTCCGGCGGAAACGCCTGCACGTGTTCCAGAAACGCCTCACCGTCCGCGGTCCGCGTATCCATAAAACCCTGATCCACGAGACCTTCGCGGGCGATCACGTGCGCCATGCCGAGCAGGAGCGCCACGTCCGATCCGACACGGATCGGAAGGTAGAGATCCGCCAAATGTGCCAGGGGTATCTTGCGCGGATCGGCCACGATCATGCGCGAACCACGCGCGAGCGCCTTCTTGAGTTCGGTCGCAGCGACCGGATGGCACTCCGTCATGTTGGTTCCGATGCAGAAAATGACATCCGGCTTCGACATGTCGACAAGCGGGTTCGACATGGCTCCGCGGCCAATCGTGGCGGCCAGACCGGCCACCGTCGGTGCGTGTCAAGCACGGCTGCAGTTGTCGATGTAGTTGGTACCTGTTCCGGCCCGAACAAATTTTTGCATCGTGTAGGCCGCCTCGTGTGGAGCGCGTCCCGATGCGACCCCGTAAAGGCTGTACCGCCCGTGCTTCTCCAGGGCCTTGCTGAACCCGCCGGCCGCACGATCGAGAGCCTCGTCCCAACTTGCCGCGTGCAAATTTCCGTCTTCACCCCGCAGGAGCGGCGTCTTCAATCGTTCCTCGTGCTGAACAAAATCAAAAGCGAACTGACCCTTCACGCACAACGCGCCCTTGTTCGCCGGCCCGTCCATGGCGGGCTGCACCCCCACCAGTCGATCGCCCTTGGTCAGCAGGTCGACGGAACAGCCCACGCCGCAGTAGGGACAGATCGTGCGCGTCTTCTTTAGTTCCGCCTTATCCTCTTCGGCACGCATCGCCTTGCGATCGCCCAGGGCACCGGTCGGACAGGTCTGCACGCATTGGCCGCAGAACGTGCACGCCGATTCTTTCAGACGTCCATTAAACTCGGTGGTGATCTGGGTCTCGAAGCCACGATTCATGATATTGATCGCGTGATCGCCTTCCTGCTCGGCACAGACCCGCACGCAACGGTAGCAGGAGATACAGAGATCGTAGTCGCGCAGGATAAAGGGATTGTCATCGTCGGTATTGGACGTACCGGACTGGGCACCCTTGAACCGGCCGGCCTGGGCATCGTATTCCTCAACCAGGGTCTTCAGTTCCTGGGACGCATAGCCACGCAGGGGATCGACGTCGACCTCGCGGTTCTCGGATACGACCATCTCCAGCAACGTCTTGCGGTGGGCGTCCAGTGCTTCATTGCGCGTGCGGACGACCATGCCCGGCTCCGCCCGCGTGGTACAAGACGCGACAGGGTTGCGGCTGCCTTCGAGTTCGACCACGCACATGCGGCAGCCGCCGAAGGCTTCGAGCCGGTCGTCGTAACAGAGTGTGGGAATCTTCGCGCCATGGCGCCGCGCCACCTGGAAAATCGTTTCGCCGTCGTGAAACTCGACCGCGTCGCCGTCGATGGTGACCGTACCGGCGACGACCATATCTCTGAGTTGATCGTGCATGACTGGGCTGGATGGGATGACCGACTATGTCCGTTACAGAATACGCATCTTCTCAAGAACCGAAGTGTTTTTCAACCTGATCCGGGAAATACTTGAGCAGGCTGTCCGTCACCAGCGGCGCCGCCATTCCGAGGCCGCAGGCGCTGGTCGCGCGCATGGTGCGGCCCATGTCTTCCACCTCGGCCCTCCAGTCTGCGAGACTCTCACATCCGCCGTTGCCACGTAGCCGCTCCGCGATCCGGTGCGTTCCGATCCGGCACGGGAAACACTTGCCACAGGACTCGTGCGCAAAGAAAGCCATGGCATCCGCCGCAACCTCGACCATGTTGCGGCTGTCGTCGAACACGATAATCCCGCCCGCGCCGAGAAACGACCCCTTGGAGCGAACGCTGGGTTCGTCGAGCGTAACGTCCATGTCCTCGCCGGCCAGAAACCCGCCGGAAAGGCCCGCCATTGTAACGGCCTGAATCGTGCGCCCCTGCAACGCGCCGCCGGCCCAGTCGTGCAGAAGTGTTTTGAGTGGAAAGCCGATCGGCACCTCGTAGTTGCCGGGGCGCTGCACATCCCCGGACAGGCAGATGAGTTTGGTGCCCGCGTGATCCTCGCAACCGAGCCCGCGATACCAGTCCGCGCCGTTACAAACGATAGGACCGACGGAGGCCAGAGTCTCGACATTGTTGACCGCGGTCGGCTTCTGATCGTAACCATGCGTCACGGGGTATGGAGGACGGTTGCGCGGAAAGGGGTGTTTTCCTTCGAGGCTGTTCAGCAACGATCCCTCTTCTCCGCAGATGTAGGCGCCCGCGCCACGACGCAAATAGATGTCGAAAGCTATTCCGGATCGAAGAATGTCCTCGCCGAGAAAGCCGGCCGCGCGGGCCTCGACAATGGCCTGCTCAAGTCGTTCAAACGTTTCCGGGTACTCGTAGCGAAGATAGACGAAGCCCTGCTGCGCGCCGCAAGCGTAGGCGGCAATGATCATGCCTTCGAGCAAGGCGTGTGGATCGTGATCCATGATCGCGCGATCCTTGAAACAACCCGGCTCGCCTTCGTCCGCGTTGCAGACGATTGTTTTCGGATGTCCCTCGGCCTCGGCAACGGCCGACCACTTGGCGCCCGTCGGAAACCCGGCACCGCCGCGTCCGGCCAACCCGCTGTCACCGACCAACTTGAGCGTCTGTTCAGGCGTCATTTCCCCCATGACCCGCAGGAGCCCCTCGTAACCGCCGGTACGCCGATACCCTTCCAGCGACGCACGGTCAGGTTCGCGGATCGCCGCAAAAACACATTCCTCGAGTCCGCCCGGATTGGCAACCGGCAGGGGACTCACGCGCCGCTCGAGCACGTCGACCGTTGCGCCGACCCAGACCTGATCGCCCCGCAAGACGGGAATCGGCTCATCGCATCGTCCCGCGCAGGGCATCGCGGTTGCGCCATCCGACTGCATGCTTTCGAGCAGTTCGCAGGCACCACGCAACCGGCAAACGTTGCCGGTACAGACGCGCGCGGCGTCGCGACCGCCCGGGGTTCGGGCGAAATGATGATAAAACGTAACCGTGCCGAACAATTCCGCCAAAGGAATACGCAGTCCCTCGGAAACGGCACGCAGTGCGTCATCGGAAAGATAGCCGTCGCGATCGTGGAACGCGTGCAAAACCGGCAACAGTGGGGCCGGCTCGTCTCGCCACGTGGCAACAAGATCTTGATTGGCAGTTATCGTCATCTTCCAGAATATGAAACTCGCGTCGTAGCCTAGTCGGGCGCTCCGGCCCTAGCAAGCCATTAACCCCTGACCCGCGCCTCCGCGGGCTGCAAAGGGGGTAGACACCCCACATCAATACTGCTACAAGACGTGCAGTATTCGTTCCGCGAATAAGAGAATCAGGAGTCACCCAAATGGCATCGCAACGCGGATTTACATTGTGGTTCAGCGGACTTTCCGGAGCGGGCAAAACGACGCTTTCGAACGAGGTCGAGAAGGAACTACGGCGTCTTGATATGAACGTCGAGCATCTGGACGGCGATATCGTCCGTAAATACCTCTCGCGCGATCTCGGATTCACGAAGGAAGATCGCGCCAAGAATATCGAGCGTGTGACCTTTGTCGCCAGCCTGCTGACGAAGTACGGCGTCGCCACGCTGGTCTCGTTCATCTCGCCCTATCGCAACAAACGCCGTGAGGCGCGCGAAATGATCGGCACTTTCATCATGGTCTATGTCAAGTGCCCGGTCGACGTCTGCGAAACACGCGATGTCAAGGGCCTCTACGAAAAGGCGCGCCGCGGCGAGATCGAGTACTTCACCGGCGTGACGGATCCGTACGAAGAACCGGAAGACGCCGAGATCGTCGTCGAGACGGACAAGTTGAACCCCACCCAATGCGTCGAGACGATCCTCGATTACCTCGAGAAGAACGGCTACATCGACCGCGGGCTTGATTTCGCCAACCTGATGGAATAGCGCCGTGGTGAGACCAGGGAGGACCGTATTCTTCCGGAGCGGAACCTGTGGACAGAACGCGTCTCCACATGCCCGCACCTGGGCTCCACGCCTTACCAGGCGCGACTACGACAGCGGGAATTTTAACGTGCGAATTTCAAACGGGCGCAGGTCCATCCGGATCTCACCGTCACGGATCTCGACGGCATCGCCATCTTCCTCGAGCAGGTTGCAGTCTCGCGCGGATGCGAACGGTAACGATGTGCGCAACACCGCCGGGCCGCGTCCGCCATGCGCCTCGTAGAGCCGGACAATCAACGAATCGCCGTCTTCGGCAATCTTGACGGCCTCGATCACGACGCCCGGCCGATCGACGGCAAACCATGAATCGGCATCCGCCGTCTGCGTGGGCCGTCCTGATCGCACCACCAACGGCACGTTGAAGTCGTACGCGGCCTCGATCACACCGGCGTGCTGAAACGATCCAGCATGCGGGAACAGGGCATACGAAAACCGGTGCGCGCCTTCGTCCGCCACGGGGTCGGGCGCGGTCGGACCACGCAGCAAGCTCAGTCGCATGACGCCGCCGTACACATCGTGGCCGTACTTGCAGTCATTGAGTAGTGCGACGCCATAACCCGCCTCCGACAGATCCACCCATTTCTGTCCGCAGACCTCGAAGCGCGCCATGTCCCAACTCGTGTTGTAGTGGGTCGGGCGCTCGGCATGCCCGTATTGGATCTCGTACGTTGCCCGCGCGGAGCGCACGTTCACCGGGAACGCGGCCTTCAGAAAGCGATGCCGCTCATGCCAGTCGACCTGCGTGTGAAAATCCAGACGCGGCGACCCGGCCTGCAAGACGATCGTTTGCTCGAGCGTCGATTGACCAAAGGCGCGCCGGACGCGCACAACGACCCGCAGCGGCCCGGACTCCAGAACGTCGAGCGCCGTGAGGCCGCCCACGTTCTCGACCTTTTCCTTATAGAAGAGGTCCACATCCCACGCGTCCCACGCGTTTGGCAGATCCTCGTGCAACTGCAACAGGTTCCCCTGCTCGCCCGGTGTCAGCACCTGCCGGTCGGCACGCCGATCGTGGATCTCCGCAAGATTGCCATCGGCGTTGATCACCACGCGCAGCAACCCATTGTCCAATTCAATGCAGCCGTCGCCCTCTGTCACGCCGACGGGCGCCATGCCGTCCGGCAAACCGGTCGCTGCCGAATCGACAACCGCGTAGCCGCAGGACGGTACAGAGACGTAGATTGGCGCCCCCTTCAGGCCATCAATCACCTCGCGACGCTCGTGCCCCAGCGTATTGCAAACCGTGACCGCATCACCGGCCGTGATCAACTGCGCCAATGCGTCGTCGCGCACCTGTTCGCCAAGCGCGTGAATGGTCGCGTAGTCGTTGTCACTGTCCCGGTAGACCCAATTGATCGACGAGCCGGGAATGATGTCGTGAAACTGGTTGAGCAGCAGCAGCTTCCAGGCGCGATCCAACGCGCCGACTCGGCCGCGACGCGCCTCCGCATCCGCGCGCAGGTGGGTGTCATATACAGCCCGGTCCGGCGCCTGCGGCGTGATCGAGTCACCATCGGCGCCCCCATTGAGGACGCAATCCACGGCATCGAAGAACTCGGCGTCGCGTAACAGGCATTCGCCCTTGCGATTGCCGCGCTTGTTGCGCGCCTGGGTCGTGAGGGTCGCGCGGTGCAGTTCGAGATAAAGCTCCCCTACCCACACGGGCGGATCCACGGCATCGGCCTCGGCCTTCGGGAAAAAGTCCGACACCTTTTCCAGTTCCACGCGCGGCAATCCCTCAAAGTCTTTCAGACGGCGCGCAAATTCCAGCATGCCGCGCGTCGGCCCACCACCCCCGTCGCCGTAGCCGTAGGCGTAGAGCGAACGTGTCGCGCGGTCGTTCTCACGAAAACGCGTCGCCGCACCCATCACCTCCGAAGGGTTGAAACGGCCGTTGTAGGTATCCGCCGGGGGGAAATGCGTCAGGATGCGCGTGCCGTCGATTCCCTCCCAGAGGAAGGTGTGGTGCGGAAACGAGTTGAACTGGTTCCACGAAATTTTCTGGGTCAGAAAATAGCGAATGCCGGACTGGGCCATGATCTGCGGCAATGCGGCGCTATAACCAAAGACATCCGGGATCCAGAGGTCGATTGTATCGACACCAAACTCGTCCTTGAAGAATCGCTTGCCGTGCAGGATCTGGCGCACGAGCGACTCGCCGGACGTCACATTGCAATCGGCCTCGATCCACATGGAGCCGATGGCCTCCCATTGCCCCCGCTGAATCGCCGCGCGAATGTCTTCGTAGATCGTGGGGTAATGCGCCTTCATCCAGCTATACTGTTGCGCCTGCGAACATCCGAAGATGTACTCGGGGTACTCCTTCATGTATTCGATCGCCGTCGAGAACGTGCGTGCGCACTTGCGCACCGTCTCGCGCAGGGGCCAGAGCCAGGCTGTGTCGATATGCGCATGCCCGATCGCCGACACGGTGTGCGCCGTTTCGCTGTTCGTGCGACGCATGACATCGACCAAGCATTGCCGCGCTGCCGGAATCGTCGATCGATCCCCGGGCATCAACGCATTCACGGCCGCATTGAGCGCGTACATAACCTGCCCATGACGCGGGCCATCTTCGGGCAAGGCATTGAGCGCATCGGCACAGAGCACGAAGTCGTGATAGAGCGCCCAGGCATCGACATCCACCCGTGCGATTTCGGCCTGCTTCAGCGTGAGCCACGCCGGGCAATCGTAATCAGGAAGCAGCAGTGGCGCATCGTAATTCGTGTCGGTGCGGGGATTACTGGCCGCTTCAACGTGCAGCAACACATCTTCGCCGCCGATCGCGGAATCGATCAACGGCGCATCGTGGCGGACGAGATTCACCGCACCGCGAGGACGTCCGTCACGCCAGATCATGCCCTCCACGCCAAAGCCTTCGCCCCAGCCCGCGAATCCAAGATCGATCAGGGTGACGACGCGACCACCCGCCCACTGCGCGGGCACCTGACCACTGAATCGAAACCAGGTGGTATCCCAGGCGCCGCCCCAGGTCAGACCGATCTCCACCGACTCATAGTCCGCCGCCAGGGCCACGTCCGGACCAACCGGCTCGCCACCCACCACGTAACGCGCGACTTCGAGCGGTTCCCGGGCCTCGTAGAGGAGCGGTTCGATGACGCGCGTGATTGTATTCTTTATGCGTTCGCGTGTGACTGAAGGATGTTTAAGCATATCGATTGCTCCGTTCGCGAAACGCACCACGCGCATCGCGACAAGTCCGGTCACGATAGCCGTCCTCGCCTCCTATTCAACACCGAAGTTCGCCTATCGGCCTTTGCCATTGCAGTCGCTTTCTGCTCAACGGCACCCACCAAAGTGCTGCAGCCGACAGCAACCTCGCTTCACGGTTTGGCTGCGGCTAAGCTTGGCCATGAACGTGAGAGCCGCATTCATATACCTATTCAACGTCCTCGTGCATAATCGGCCCGTCCTCCTCCTGATCGGGTGGCTAAACCGTCGATGGCATTTCCTGACGACGATATTCGTGACGTATCCCGCAACAGAGGACTATGCCAGGGCTTACGAAACGCCAAGAGGTCGTGAGATCATGCGGTGGTCGCCGTGGCTTGTGGAATTCTACCGTCAGAATGGGAAACTCGGACTCTCTACCGTTATTTCCTCAACCGAGGATCAATTCCGAGACCCCGAGAACGCCGGCAAGCTACAGGCAATGGTGAACGAAGCTCACGTGATCGGCGACCTTGTCGGAGCTTCGCAGGCGTTCTGCCTGGGATTCTCAATGCACACCGCATTGTGAAAGGCTCCGTTGAGGCGCGGGTGACCGTCGAGACCATCGTGCGAGCCGAGGAAGCGCTTCGCGCCTCCGTCGGCATGAACAAAGACACGCCACTTGTGCTTCTGGGGGCAAATGGTTTCATTGGCCGCAGAGCCAGCCGCAGGCTGGACCACCGGACAATCTACTCGGCTGATCCGACCCTTCAGCCCATCGAGACCGATAAACAATGGCGACGGGATCTCCAGGGCCTCCCTGTCATTGTCCTCAACCTCGCAACACCAGACGCACTACGCAAAATCGTGACGGACCTGTGGCGGGAAGCGGTCGTGCTCAATGAAGTCTATCCAGAGCCCAACGCAACAACCTGTGCAGCCCTACGGGCTGCCGGGTGTGCTGTCTATCATATCACCGGGCTGCGAGCTCTAGCCATTCCGCCATTTCCAAACGTGTACCGCAATGGAATTCTCTGTTGCGCTGGACGCATGTGCGAATCAATGGAACCAATAATCACGAAACTGAACTGATGAGCATGGCGAACAAGACGCCTCAACGGACCCTGCCCCTTCGCAAGCAAGATTGCTTTCGTAAGCAAGTTTGCTATTATGAAGTGGAGCGCTGGTCAACAGGCCATTCGGACGGAGAATAGATGAAGAAACTTGCAACGCTCATAACCAAGATATTCGTCTTGATCGTCGTTCTGTCTGCTGGAAGGCACCTCCATGCCCAGACTTCGCACATCGATTCACTCAGTAGTGACGGGATACTCGTTTGGACAACGGAGGAGACCAACATATTCTGTGGCCTGGAATACACAACCGACCTCACGGGACCCTGGTCGCATCAAATTGGGTTTTACTGGAATCAGTTTGTCACACACCAAACCAATATCTCCTATGTCGGAATACCAGAGGGAATGGACAGACTGTTTATGCGCATTGCCTGTTCCTACGACAGCTTTCTTGGTGAACCATATGATGTTGATTCAAATGGAATCCCGGCCTTTGTAACCTCTGACTACATCGACCTTGAGAAAATCGGTCGCATTTCAAGACTTCGATCCGGCACAGGGCACGACTATTCAGACGACTTTGAGTCGTGTAGATCCATGAAGCACTATTATGAACCTGCCGTCACGAACTGGTCAGATATCCGGGTGTTCTCTCCCGTTGAAGGAACGCTGTACAACGTCGCCGAAGAGTCTGCCGGTGCCCAGGCCTGGATACAGTCTTCCAACTACCCCGCCTTTTTCTTCATTCTTTTCCACGTCGCCCTCGCGAATTCATTACATCCTGGCGACCCAGTCGCGGCGGGTGAACAAATTGGAACGCACATCGGCAATGAAACGACTTCCGACATCGCCGTTGGAGTGAATACTCCCACAGGCTGGAAACTGGTATCCTTCTTTGACGTCATGACCAACACCCTTTTCGCCGACTACACCAACCGGGGTGTGAATGCGCGCAGCGATCTGATTATTTCCGAAGCAGAACGTAATGCAGATCCCCTGGTATGCGCTGGCGAGACCTTTGCCGGTCCAGGTAACCTCACGAACTGGGTACTCCTTGATTAGACCAGAGGAAGGCAGGGAAACAGCTGATGCAGGACTTTAAAATCGCACTTGTGCAACACGCCAGTCCACTGAGGAAGAAATCTCAGAATCTGGAGACCCTGATTGCATGGACACACAAGGCCAAGAAAGCGCGTGCCGACTTTGTCGTCTTCCCAGAGTTGAACATTACCGGACATGGCGGGCACGCCTCCATGATCCAGCATGCTGAGTCCATACCCGGTGGACCGGCTTGTCAAACCGTCATGGAGTTGGCGCGTGACCTCGACATCTTCATCTGCGCGGGAATAGCCGAGCTGGACATGGAAACACCGTACAACTGCCAGTTCATCGTCGGCCCCGACGGCTTCGTCGGAAAACAACGGAAAGTCCATCTTTCCGGCGACGAGTACTTCTATTTTCGGCACGGAACAGATTTGCCGGTATTTCAGTTGCCGTTCGCCAAGGTTGGCATTGTTATCTGTTTCGACAATGGGATACCCGAGGTCGCAAGAACGCATGCCGTCAAGGGTGCCGAGGTCAGCCTGGGCGTGCATGCCGCCAGAGTCGGGAAGTGGCCAACCACGCCGGCGCAGAGAAAACTGACGATGAAATACTGGCTGAACCAATGGCGATTGATACATCCTGCACGCGCCCAGGATAACGGCTGTTATGTTTGTCTCAACAATACGATCGGACAGTCTGCGCGGGGCATCAGGGGAGTCGAAGCCAACCATATCGGCGGGCTGATGGTCTATGGTCCGGACGGCAGACTCGTCGCGGAGAACAATGCCATTCGCATGAAGGAAGAGATGCTGGTTGTGCCTCTGGAAGCTGCACCCCTACACCAACGGCGCACGGCTGAGTGCTTCAATATACGCGTAAGGCGACCCGAATCCTTCGGGCCGTTGACGCAGCCAACAGACTAGCCTGCCAACATCATAATCCGATTCCCGCTGCGGGGATGAAACAAACCAGACCGCTTAGCATGGAAAACCGATACAAGCCACACCCATCGCCCGGATATTTTCCCTGAACAACTGCACAGAATTCACAGCCAGATACCGTTGAATAAGTACGACCAGTCCTACTACCGTGGTGAAGAGGACGGAGAGGCGGTACGCAAGGGCTCCGACCTTGTCCACCGGTTCGACAGCCACTGGTGGTCCAACCGTTTCTATAGCCGGCTCTGCCGGTCTGCGCTGGGGCGATCCGGAGGCGCGCGTTTACTGGAGCTGGGATCGGCGCATGGATACATCCTTCAATCGCTCAGCGCTCGTTTCGAAACCTACGGCCTCGATCTATCCGAGTATGCCGTCGGCGTCTGCCACG
The DNA here is from genome assembly GCA_913047795.1 of uncultured Verrucomicrobiota bacterium. Lineage (GTDB taxonomy): Bacteria > Verrucomicrobiota > Kiritimatiellia > CAJWTS01 > CAJWTS01 > CAJWTS01. The sequence continues at coordinate 75,399 of CAJWTS010000008.1, forward strand.
ACATCAGCCCCAGATCTGAGGTCGTTGTCACCGACATCGAGTCCGGAATCGAAAACGCATTCGAGGGCAAGTCGTTCGACTGCATCCTGGCCAAATACGTGCTAGAACACCTCGCAGATCCGGGCGCCGTGATACAGGCTTGTCATCGACGCCTCAACGACGGTGGAACCTTGATTTTCTCCGTACCGAACACAAGCTCTCTGCTGCGCAAATGCAAGGGCGGCGACTGGATCGGGACGCGCGATACCACCCATGTCTCCCTGCTGCGCCCGGAAGAGTGGTACGCCCATTTGACGTCGGCCGGATTCCTGATTCGCAAGGCCTTCTCGGACGGCTTCTGGGATGTGCCGTACCTTAAAGGGATTCCTGCTGTGCTACAGCTGCCGGTGTTCGGCTGCTTGAGCATGATCGAGATCCTGACCTGCATTCCCTTCATCCCGGTGCGTTGGGGTGAAAACCTGATCGTGATCGCGCAGAAAGCGCGCGACACGGCGTGAATCGTCGTTGGATCGGTGTCCGGATTCGGTTACTTTCGGAGGTCGAACGAAAGGCCGACGACCGATAAAGATTCAACGTTTCATCTACTCGCGCTTGCTCGACCGCATCATTGGCCTCCCGCTCTGCCGCCTGCTCGGGCGACGCCCCGCCCCGCAGAACGGCTCGGTCGATCCCGCCGCCATTCGCCGCGTACTGGTTATTCGGCCAGGCGGTATCGGTGATATGGTCCTGGTCCTGCCGCTGATCAACGCACTCGGCCGCCTCGCTCCGCAAGCCACCATCACGCTCGTCGCCGAGGCACGCAACGCGGCGATCGCGCAACCACAGGTAGACAACGTGCGGCTCTACGATCGCTCGCCCGCCAGCCTCTGGGCGCATCTGCGAGCCACGCCGTACGACGTCGTGATCGATACCGAACAGTTCCACTACCTCAGTGCCGTGGCGACCCACCTGGCCCGGTCGCCGGTGAAGATCGGCTTCGACACGTTCGGACGTGGTCGGTTGTACACCCACCCGGCCCACTACGACGTGAACGCTTACGAAGCACAAAACTTTCTGGGCCTGCTCAAGCCGCTTAGTGGCGAATTGACGTTCGAGGAGGACGTGCCGTTCATGCGGTTGCCGGAAGCGGCACGTGCCCGCGCGGAGCAAAACACGCAACGTTTCGGCACGCGGAAACCCGTCGGGATCTGCATGGGCGCGTCCGTACGGCGCAAGCACTGGGATCGTGCCAAGTTCGAGTCGGTCGCCCGCCGGCTCGTCGACGACGGACACCCGGTCGTTATTCTCGGGGGCCGTGAGGACCGTGAAGCGGGCCGGACGCTGGCCGCCCGAATCGGCGACGGGGTCGCCAATTACTGCGGCACACTCGACCTCGCGGCTTCGTCGGCGATGATTGAACGATGTTGCGCGTTCTTGAGTTGTGACTCCGCCTTGATGCATATTGCCTATGCTCTCGGCGTGCCGACCCTGAGCCTCTACGGCCCGGGCTCGGCTCGTAAGTGGGCGCCGCGCGGCGCGCGGCATCGTGTTATTTCGAAAGACTTCGCGTGTAGTCCCTGTATGACGTTCGGGCGCATCGCCCGCTGCGATCACGCGTTCGCCTGTATGCGCACCATTGAGCCCGATGACGTTGTAGCGCAGTTGAAGAAAGTTATCCAGACATGAGCCAACCGAACGGATGGCTCATCACGAGCGACCGGCAGCACCACGACACACTCGGTGTCACAAACCTTCGCATCCAGACGCCCGCCCCGGATCGGCTCTGCAACGAGGGTACGGGCCAATGGACAAACCTCTGGAACAGGCCAGCGCATGCAGCAATCACGTCCGCGCTGCTGCATCGATTCATGCCATCGGAACTGATGCACGAACCCACACGCATGCCACGCATCTGTGACGCCTGATCGAGATGAAGGTCGAATCACTATCGGTTGAGAACAAGGTCGGCATGCTGCTCATGGCGCCGCTCTACGCCGACTCGGCTGAGGATCTGGTGGCGCGATTCCGATGTGGCTCGCTCCTGACCTGGGGCGGCGGATTCGGTGATACGGCTCCGGATTCCATCGAGAAGGTCTGCGCCATGAACAACCGGATACAGGACGCGTCGCTACGCCACCGTGGGATTCCGGTCTGGCTGCACGGCTGCCCTTGCGCCGCACTGGACGGCCGGCAGGATCGCTGGCTGTACAAAGCCGTCACGGCCGGCGTCGAACCGGAACGCGTTGAACATGCCGCCAGCCTGCTTGGTCGACGGTGGCGTGCGCTTGGCATTCACAATACCCCTGAACCGACGCTGAATGTATTTCTCTTCGACACGGGAATTCTCCGCCAGACCCGCATCTCGGACGACGCCGAAACGGTACGCGTCTATGGAAATGCGTTTAATCGCGGTACACTTGCCGCTCAATGCGGCACCATGGCCCAGCACTTCCCCGCACACGGCGCAACGCCACTGGACAGTCACGACGCCTACCCCGTGGTTGAACTCGCGCGTGACGAACTTTGGCCCGACCACATGTTGCCGTACCAGGAATGTTTCGACGACGGATGCACCACGATCTGCACCGCGCACCTCGCCTGCCCCGCTCTCGATTCGGACCCCAATCACATCGCTACAACCTCGAGACCCATCCTGACCGACGTCTTACGCGGGGAAATGAACTTCGATGGCATCACGATCGCCGATGCAATCGAAATGAAGGGCTTCCAGAAAAATGGTCCGATCGAAAAGATCGTTGTCGATGCGGTCAATGCCGGCTGCGATTCAATCTGCATGGTCGCGATCGACAACGTCGAACCCGTGTTCAACAGCCTGCTCGCGGCCGTGAAATCGGGCGCGATCCCCGATAAACGCCTCGACGAAGCCGTGCAGCGCAACATGGACTTCCTGCGCTGGCTTGATATTGCCGACGACCCTCATGTCGACGCGACCGCGGCCGCGCGCGTGATCGAAGAGCTGGACCATGACCCGGCGGCGACAGTCCTTACCGGGGAGATCTAGCCTGCCTGTTTCTCACGAAAGAGCCGGGCCATCGCTTCAAGGCTCGGCTTCGGACGGCGGTCGCGCGTCACGACGCCATAGGTCGAGACCGTCATGAAACGCACAAAATCGAAGCCGCCCGGCCAGGGGTGATCGGCGAAGCACCAGATCAGGGCTCCGCAGATATAGGGCGCATGCATCGCCTCGAATTCGGCCGCGAGCGCGGCAACCTGGGTTGCCTCCCCGAAGGCACCATTGGTCACACCCGGCAAGGCGGGATGGCCGAACTCCGCCACCAGAATCGGCTTCTCCGGGTAGCACGCATGCAATTTCTCCAATTCGTCGGCCCACCACGCCGTCGCGTCCTGCAAGGTGAATTCTTCGTTGCCGCCCTTGTGCATGCGACCCCAGGCGGGGTAGGCGTTGATCGCGATCAGGTCGTCATCTTCGAAGGATCGAACCTCCGTCCAGTGATTCGAGACATGTACCACCAGTCGGCTCGAATCGAGGGATCGCGCGATCGCCACCAATTCGCGATTGCCCTCGACGACGCCCGGTGCGTGCTCGGCGTTCTCATTGCTAACCGACCAGATCATGACGCTCGGATGATTCACGTCGCGCTCGATCATCGTTCCGAGTTGTCGCTTCGCCGCGGCAAACTTCGCGTCGTGGTTCTCCTCGTCCCATTTGCCGGTCCACCAGTAGAGCGGGACCTCGGCCATGACGAGCAGGCCCAATTCGTCACATAGATCCAGTTCATGCGAATCGTGCGGGTAGTGGCAAAGCCGCACGAAATTCGATCCGGAGGCCTTCATTAATTCCAGGTCGCTTCGCGTCATCTCCGGGTCCGGTGTCATATTGCACCCGGCGCCATCCTCGTGACGGTTGAACCCCGTGACGTAGATCGGCTCACCGTTCAACAACAGAACACCCTTGCCCACTTCGACCGTACGGAATCCGATACGCAAACCAATGGTGTCCACGACTTCGCCCGATCGCTGCACGGCAATCGTCGCATTGTAGAGACGCGGCGAATCAGGCGACCACGGTTCGACGTCCCCAAGCGTGCCACTCATCTCCATCGTCACCTCGCCACCGGCATCGATGTTGACGGCGTCGGCCGTCAACTCGAGAGCCGCCTCGTCAATGCACAGCGAGGCGGCGACGGACGACGACGTCTCGCTGTTGTTACACACGGTTACGTGTGCGCGTATTCTACCGTCCGCTTCACAGACAGTTGCGATGGAGCCGAGATGGACACGGTCGGTGACAATCAACGAGACGGATCGCAAGATCCCACCGAAGGTCCGCCAGCCGCGCAGATTCCCTGGAACATCGCCGGGATTCGAGGTGTTATCGGCGTAGACCACGACACTGTTTGCGCCACCGCATTGCAGCACGTCGGAGACATCACACTCAAACGGCAGGTACGGGTCGGCATTCTTGCCCACGCACTCGCCGTTCATCCAGACGCGCGCGTGATTATTGACGCCTTCAAAACGCAGCACGACGCGGCGCCCGTCCCAGGAAACCGGTGCGTCCAGGCGGCGCCGATACCAACCCCCGCCCTCGTAGAAATCCATCTCGGGGATGTTCTGGCTGAAATCGGACGGGACAGCCACTTCGCACCAGGCATCATCGTCGAAACCGGCGGCATGATAGCCGTTCCGGTCACCTTCTCCGTAAGGATCCGGCTGAAATCGCCAGGTGCCGTCGAGCAAGGTGGTATCGCGCATGGCGCTGTAGTTCCCACGAATCGGCTTCCAGGTCCAGCGGATTGTGAGGTGGTGGACGGTTATTGCGTCGCCCGCCCTGTTACCGTTACTCTGCGTCGCACGTATCGGCAGCGAGTCATCACCTACGGACCCTGATCCTCTACTCTGAACTCATGCGGCGACTCGGCATCATCGGCGGCGAAACGCATATCGGCGAAGTGACCGCCCTCGGTGGTAAGCGGCTCGATATCCGTGGCGCCTGTGCGGCATCGGAGGCGGCACGCGCAAATCTCGAGGCCCTCGGCTGTCCGATTCTGCCATCCATCGATGAGCTTCTCGCAACAGGCCTTGACATCGTCGCCGTGGCCGACGCGAACGATGCGCGCGCGGAAGCCGTGATCCCCGCACTCGAATACGGATGTGACGTTATCGTCGATAAGCCGCTCTGCCTCGCGCCCGACGAGCAGGACCGTATCGAGACGCTGCTCGCAGAGAATTCCGAGCGGCGGTTGCTGATGTTGTTAACGCTGCGCGGCGAACCGACCTATGTCGGATTGCGCGACGTCGTGCAGGCGGGACGGATCGGAGCACCGGTCTTCACGCACATCCGCATGGCCGTACGGCTCAAGAGGGAGGAACGTCCCGCCTGGTTCCTCGACAGCAGACGCAGTGGCGGCCTGTTTCTGGATCTCCTGATTCACGGCCTCGACTACCTGGAGTGGATGACCGGCCGACAGGTCGTCAGCATCACAGCCTCAACCGGAAATCTCGGCAATCCGGACGATGACGCAATCCGCGACCATGCGTCCGTCTACTGCATCCTGGACGACGAAAGCACGGCGCTGGTAGAAGGACAACGTATGCTGCCCGATTCCAAGGGATCGGACTATCGCGTGCAGGTCGCCGGAACACAGGGAACCGCAGATCTTGACCTCGTGGCCAACACCGTGAAGGTGACCGACCCCGCGGGCGCCGATACGGCGATTTCACTGCCGACCGAAAGAATATCGGTTGTGTCGGACTGGCTGGACAACGGCGACCGCATTCCACAGGATGCTTGCCTGCGCGCGAATCGACTGGCTCTTGCGGCGACCGCAGCAGCCGACAGCGGCGAAATAATGCGCGTGCACACCTCATGACCGAACGCACCGGGAACAAAGCAGGACGCGAAGAGCTTCCGGACTCCTCTTTCGGCGCGGCAGCGATGGCACCCAGCACCGAGGAACTGCCCGGGGTCTATCCACGCGAGATGGGGCCTAATTCGATGCACTACCTGCAGGAGGTTGTCGATTCAGGCTTGGCCTCGGATATGGTCGGACGCTTTACCACCTACCTCGCCGCCATGCATGACCTGCCCTACTGCATCGGCACCACCGGCTGCACGCAAGCCATCATGGCGGCGATGATGGCGTTCGACTTCGAACACGGCGACGAGATCATCGTCAGCCCGATCTCCGATTATGGCAGCATCGCGGGCGCGCTCTTCGAGAACTACATTCCCGTGTTCGTCGACACGCTGCCCGGTACCGCATTGATCGATCCCGCCGCGATCGAGGCCGGCATCACGGATCGCACGCGTGCCATCATCGCGGTCCACAAACTGGGGTTGCCCTGCGACATGGATGCGATCATGGCCATCGCGGAGCGTCACAACCTGATCGTGATCGAGGATGTGTGCCAGGCGATTCTGGCCACGTACAAGGGGCGACTGGCGGGCACCATGGGACACGTGGCCTGTTTCTCATTTGACAGTGAAAAGACCTGCGGCGGTGACGTGGGTGGCGCCGTGCTGACACGCGACGAGGCGCTACACGGCAAGATGGCAAACCGTGTCATCGCGCGCGGGGCGGTTCAGCGTCCGGGATTTGGTCGCGAGTATTCGCACCGCGGATTCGCGTTGCAGATCCCGCAATGTTCGGCCGCAACCACGCTCGCCAATCTCGAAATTCTACCGCGGCAGATTGAGGCCCGGCAACGATCGGCGCAGATGCTCGACGAACGCATCACGCAGATACCGGGTCTGGCGCCCTACATCGTTCCAGAGGATCGAACCCATTCGTACTGGATGTACGGTTTCCTCGTCGACCCTGAACAGTTCGCCTGTACGATCGACGAATTCGCCACGCAGGTTGCAGCGGGCGGCATCCAGGGAACAGGCGTGGCACGCTACTACCTGATGCCGGCCGGTGTTCCGTTTCTGGATCGCATGGCAAGCACCAAGGCGTATCCCTATTGCCAACCACCCGCATCGCACGAATACAGGTACCGTGGTGACAGCGTGCCCCACGCGCAGGACTTTCTTGAGCGATGGGTACGCTGGTTCTGGACCGAGAAATATACCGATGAGCACGTCGAGCTGATGGCAGCGATTATTCGCGACGTCGCCAACCGGAACCGCCGCTAGCCTGACGCCATACCCCTTCGGCGCACTCGCGCGCAAAGGAGGTGCTGCCACTCGGCGCCGACATTTTCGTTTCGAAACCCTACGCCCGCAAGACGCGCGCACGTGCCACACGAAACATCCTGGACGGAAGCCCTGCCTGAAACGGCTCGGGCTAAATCCCCCATTCGGCGCGGGCGTCTTTCATCGGGATCTGCGGCTCCTTGCCCCACTTGTAGTGCGCCTTGGGGGTTTCACCGACCCAACGCTCATCGATGGAATCCGCAGCAGGCTGGTAGCGAGTATCTGCGCTGATGCGAAAACGATTAGTTTCGTTGACGATACTGCCGTGCATGGTGAACAGACCAAAGATCAGGACATCCCCCATCTGGAATTCGGTTGTACCCAACCGGCCGCCATAACGATCAATCATATCCACGGGATCATGACTGAACCAACCGCCCACGTTGTCGCGATCGACGTCCATGCGCCCGTAGGTCTCCCGTATCTTCTCGTACGACGGCAGGTCATGCGACCCGAGTAACAGCGCCAGTGGTCCATCCGCGTAGGAGGTGTCGCTGAACGGCGTCCAGACCGTGTGCAGCCGCTCACTGCCGCGACTCATGTATACCGCGTCGTAATGAAACCCGGTTGACCCACCTGTGCCGACGGCGCGCAACCACTTGTAGTCGAAGGTTCGTGTTGGCTCCCCGAAATAGAAATCGAAGAACCCCATGATCTCGGGCGACTCCACGACGCCGAGAAACTCGTCGGCATGCGTGACGCGCTTCGCGCCACCCAGAAATCCACCGCCGGCGCCCTCGACCATCACGGCGTCATCGAGGTCGTGCGCGCAATCGATCTGTCCGTTCTCAGCGAGATTCTCGAGGATGACGCGACGACCGGCTTCGACATTCTCGCGGCGCTGCAGCCCCCGAATGAGAAGATACCCGTCCTCGTCGATGCGTTCGCGCAACGCCGACACATCAGCCAGAATGTCGTTACTGTCGCGCAGCGTCCCCAGATAGGGGCCGCCGAGCTCCATCTCGCAGTTGCCCATCTTGAGGATCTTGCCTGTGTTTCCCGAAGACATAAGACGGAGCATAGTGAAGTCGGCTCGCACGGCAAGATCATTGTCGAGGCGAAGCGACAGACGAATGGCCCCATCAAACGCTGGTTGCGGGCAAACCGGTCACGCCGCAAAGGCTCAGCCGTTCGCTCAGGTCACTCCTGGCCGATAACCCTGTAGAAGGTTACACTGTTGCTGGTTGATGCCGCGCCGGACCACGCATTCGTGGCCATGGGCCATGAGCCCGCGGCGGGAGACCACGCCGGGAAGCGTAGGCTGGTTGTCTCTTGCACGGTGTAGTTGAGGCCGATGTCGCTCCACTCTATCGTCACCGTGCCAGCGGGCGATGCCGGAGTCCGTCCAGCTGAAGTCATGCTGCTCTTTTGCTCGCCCGAGCACTCCTAGAATCAAGCTGGCATTTCGGGTCGTGAGCTTGAGCAGAAACAGTCCCAGAAGGGTCCGAATGGTCATCTCGACGACTGCTATCGGCCGACCCTTGCCGTCTTTCCATATCTTGGCATCCTGAGGCACGTAACGAAGCGGTGTAGGCATCTCGACCCTCCTGTTTGAGTGGTGTTCCCCATCAAACAGAGAGTCGAAAAAAGGGCGGTGAGCGTTGCCAGGAAAATGAAGAAAGCTTAAAAAAAGTTGGAGCCGACTGGAACAGCGCAGACCCCTCTACATTTGGTTGCTACTAGGCGGCAGGCGGCAGGCAGGCTACTCTTTACCGGCTACTCTTTACCGGCTACTCTTTACCGGCTACTCTTTACCGCCATTTAGTTGCTACTCTTTACTACTAGGTGGCTACTCTTTACTACTACGCTATAGGAAAGCGCTTCCCACAATGATAAAGGATATCCAATGGCTACTACACCAAATAAAGATTACAAGCGCAGAGCGCGCGAACAAAAGAAGGCGGATAAGCGCAGGGCTCGCGAAGAGGCGAAGACCGAAAAACTGGCTACTGAGAAGGCGGCGGTCGAGCTGGCTGCTGAGGAAGCTGCCAAGCAGGCCGCAGCCGAGCTGGAAGCACAACTCGAGGCGGAGTTTGAGGCGGAGCTCCAAGCCGAAATCGATGCGGAGAAAAAAGGCGCATAACCCGAACTTCCGCCCATTAATACAATGGGGAAACTCGGGTTAATGATGGCGCGGGCGAGCTGTTGGGGGTGGCTGAAGACCCCGACCTCACCAAGGCACAGATTAATGAACTGCAAAAGGCGTTGCCGAAGTGCGAAATCCACAGCAACCCCACAAAGCAATCAATCTTCCCCGTGAAAATCCTTGAGCGCCTTGGCGATCTTGATGCACG
>CAJWTS010000009.1 GCA_913047795.1 uncultured Verrucomicrobiota bacterium
ACAGATCCAGCACATCCAGGTCGCCCAGCAGGTTCGATATCGCCAGCGTGCGGAAATCGATATTCGACACGAGGGAGATGACATCCACCAGCCCGCTGTCGATCAATGCCTGCAGATTGCTCCCCAGCGGCGCCAACTCGTCCAACGCACCCGTCAACAGATCCAGCACATCCAGGTCGCCCAGCAGGTTCGATATCGCCAGCGTGCGGAAGTCGATGTTCGATACAAGCGTCGCCAGATTAATGAGGCCGCTGTCGGTCAGGGCCTGCAGATTGCTCCCGATGGGCGCAAGGTCGTCCAACGCACCCGTCAACAGATCCAGCACATCCAGGTCGCCCAGCAGATTTGAAATCGTAACCGTCCGCGTGTCGATGTTCGACACGAGCGAGAACAGGCCTCCGATATCCGAGAGTTGACCAGTGAGCAGATTCAGTGAGTCCAAACCGGTCAAGAGACCGGTGATCGCGGTCGTCTTGGCGTCAATATTCGAAACCGTAGCCCCGAGATCGCCAAGGCTCGCCAGGCCGTCGATATTGCTGATCGCCCCCACCAGTGCGTCGATGGATCCGGTGATCAACGTAATATCGCCGATGCTGCCGACGATATTCGAGATGCTGATCGTGCGCTGGTCGATGTTTGAGACGGTCTGCGCAAGGCTACCCAGGCCTGAATTCAAAAGGGCGTCGATACCGGTTGAAAGGCCGACGATGCCATCGAGTGCCCCGGTTATCGTACTCAGCACGATCAAATTCGTGCTGAGCGTGGCCAGGTCCGTCTCCATGCGATCCAGCGTGTTGCTCAACGTCAGCAACGAGGCCAGCGTGACGTCCTGCGTTGTGACAACGGTCATCACGATCCGATCCTGATAATCAGGATCCCAACAGACCACCTGGTACGAACTCGGCGCGAAATCGAAATCGACGTCGTACGAATAGATGCCGGTCGCTCCCAACTGATTCATGGCGGACGGCCCCGTAACCGTGCCAAAGGCACCGTTCGACACCACAATCATCACCTGACCCGGAGAGTGCGTTGCACGCGTTTTGTATAGAATCTCGAGGTTGTCACCCCGCTGGATCTCGGACGATCGATTCAATATCGTGGCCAGGTCAGACGCGACGTCGCCTTCAATAATCTCGACGAGACTGAGGATATTGGTCAGTGCGGGTGAAATGAAGCTAACCAGTAGATTCGTGGCGGACTCCAGAATCGGGATAATGTCCAATGGGATCTGGCCGACGGCACCGGTCACACTCGTCTCGACGTCGCGCACAACATTGCTCAGGTTACGCAGGTCGTCACGCACACCGGCGAAGCCGGACTGCACGTCCGCCTGAAGGCCGGTAAGGCTGCTGTTGATTGTCGCGAGATTCGTGTCGAGCCCGCCGATGCTCGCATTGATATTGGAGACGGCGGCATCAATCGCTGTCAAAACATCCTCATCGGACTCCAGGCGAATCGTAAAACTCACGCCCGCGGTATACTTCACGCCGGAGAAGACGATCTCAACCGTAGCGAAGAACACGTCACCATCCCCGTAGGTTGTCATCAGTGAGGTTTCCGTCGCGGAAACATCCCATGTCGACCAGAATATACCGTCGATATCGGAACCATTGGCGATCGTCTCGATAATCGTTCCCGAACTGTCGTAGATCGTAATAGTCGTGTCGTCGGGCTGCAGAACAAGGTCGCTGCCGTGCTCCATCCACGACTGAATCGTGTAGGTTCGTGCCGCCACGTTGAAGTTGAAGTTCGCGAGTACGCGATAGTCCGGCTCGATTTCGGACGGCGTCATATACACGTCGATGGTACGCGAAGGATCGGCCCCCCACTGGAAAATGACCTCATCGAAGAAGTATTCGCGCGACCAGATGGTATCGAAGACGCCAAACGGGTAGAGATTGGTTACGAACGGCCCCTGCAGACCGGAGGCGGACCAACCGCTGCTGTCAACGACACTGGCCTTATCGAGTGCGTTCGAGGTTGTTATGTCGCGGACATTCCAGACGATTTCAAAGTAGCGTATATCGAATGCCGCATCGGAGTCGTCGAACGGCCCCAGAAAGTCCTTATCGAACCGGTTCGTGTAGGTCGCGTGCTGGACACGAATCCACGCGCTCGTGGATTGCACGTTGGGTGGTGTCCATGTGAACGCATTGGCGACGGGAATCGTCGCACTGTCGCCGGAGTCACTGACGGTGGATGTATTGATCTTGACCCAACTGGCCGGCGAGCGGTTGGGATCCAGCGAATAATACAGGTCGGCCTGACTCGGCCCACCCAGGGTCAGCCAACCGATGCCCCGCGGCTTAAGAGCGAAGACGTCGTTCTCGCCTCCGTTCGGACCGGTGATCGTATAGTTGGGCACAATAAAGAATGACGATTCGTCGCGCAATTCGGAGCGCGTATTGTGCTGCACAATGATGCTCGCCACCGATATCTGGTTTTGGATGAACCACGGCACGCTGAACGTATTGTTGGTCGAGTCAAACGCCACTGCGCCGTCAAAGATCTCGTTTGACGAAACGTTGATGACAAACGACACATTAAAATCGTTGACCATCGAACCACCGCGCAGCCACTCGATCAGCACGTCGTCGCCGACCTTGAAGAATCCACCGGGTGCCGGAGAAATAATCTGAATGATCGGTTCGGGAACAATCTCGAACGGTTCGGACTCGCCAAACGTGCCCAAGATATCCGTAATTCGGATTACGATACCAGTGCCCACGGCGTTCGTCGGGATCGCCTCCCAGTCGTATGTCTCACCCGTCACACCCGTCGCAATCGGCAGGATCGCCCCGCTATCCAGGATGGCTTCGATCGTATTTGTGCCGGCCGTTCCAATCGCAAGCCATTCAATCTGGTTCGTCTCGCCGACGGCCCAGATGTCGAAGCGATTCGGCCGGCTGACGCGGATACCATTGACCGTGAATGGATCGGAAACGTCCACCAGGCTGCCCGCTGATACGCGAATACGTGCGTTGGTTGAAGGCTCGAGGAACTGACCGATTGTCCATGCATAGATGTTCGAGACGCCGGAAGGCGGGAGGTTCTCGACGACCGGTGTTGCGTCGTACGAGACGCCTCCGTTCGCCGAATACTCGATCTTCACGTTGTCCCCGGCTCCAGCGACCAGGAAGACAATCGGATTGGTTGATCCGATCGGCCAGTTTACAACCGCGGTCGGACTGAGAACCCGCAGGCCTTGCAACGTGAACGGCCGGGTGAAGGCCGTGAATCCAACATCGATCGCAGACGGCGAGTTTGTGATCGTGTATCTCAGTATCGCCTCAACCGTCGGATCGGCGTTGGTTGCAACATCATTCCATGGGAAAAGGCCGGCCGTAGCGGTCACCGGAAAGGAATTCAGCGGCGTGGCATCGTACGTGTCGCCATTGTCCACGGAGAGTTCGAATTTTCCAAAAGCCTGCGGGTCCATTCCGGCGTGCACCCATTGAATAAGCGTCGCGCCACCGATCGGCACGATGTCGTCGAGGACCGGTGCCGTGAACAAGATGCCGCGCACGATGAACGGATCGGTGATGCCGACGACCGTTTCGGCCCCCACGCCACTCTCGATTTTCAACCGTGCAGCGGTCGAGGGATCGAGGAACGGACTCAAATCCCAATCAAACTGGTTAATGTTCATCCGGCCGAGACCCGTATTGAACGTTTGATCATTATTGATGACGCCGATGAAGGTCTCAAACTCCAGCCCATCGCCGTCGTAGAAGATCCGCGCCTGGTTGGTCGGGTCAACCGCGCCCGCCGAGAGCCATTGGATCGGGTTCGTTGTTCCCACCGTCACGAGTTGCGCGTTCGTGGGGTCAATCGGCAGAATTCCGCGCACCGTGAAAAACGCATCCGACTCGTCGACGATGTTGCTGTATGCCGCGTGCTGATCCGCGATGCCCGTCAGTCGGTACTCCGCGCGGACCGTGGGCAGGGCCGGTGCGTGTGGCCAATAGCCGGCAGAGAGCCCGACGCCGCTCACGGGTGCAGCGTTGGTATACGTCAAGCCGCCATCATAGGTGATATCCAGGTTGCCCAGCGCGCCAACCGACTGCGCCTTCCATGACACCGCCGCGAGCACGTCGAGGTCGCGCGATTCGAAACCATTTGGATCAGTGATCAGGATACCCGCGATCGCGAACGACGAGACACCGAATAGATTTGTTGTATCGGCGACGGACTCGACACGCACACCAGCCGTGGCACTCGGGGATTTCTCAACAATCCATACCACCTCATTCGTCTGGGGAGAGTCCACATTAGGTATGTCGATCGCAATCGGAATCCATAGCGGAGTCGCAATCAGCGAATTGCTCGCCCAATATACATTGACGCGGTCCCCGGCACCGGCGGACTGCCACTTGATTGTGTTCGTCGCGTCGAGCAACCACTTGTCCGAAGCCTGCGGCGAGAGAACGTTGATGTCGGCGATCGTAAACGCTCCCGAGACACCCAGCACGTTGCTGTCTACAAGAGATGTAACTCGGACGCGCGCATTGGTAGACGGCTCGACCAGCACGTCCCAAAGATATACGTTGTTCGTCCCCGTAACGTTAGCCGTGCTTGCGATGATGTTGCTATATGATCCCCCTCCATTGAGAGACACATCGATCGCCACGTTTGAGCCGGCACCGGAGGATTTCCATCGCATGTTAAATAGGTTGCCGACCTTGAGCGAGGAACCGGCCGGCGGATCGCTCACAAAGACACCGGCAAGCGTAAAGAAATCATCGGACAGATCCGCACCCGACCCCGTTGGCTCTCGAATAAGGATCTTCGCGCGCTCGGAAAGCATTCCCGACTGATCCGTCGGTATGCTCCAGTCATACGTATTCCCGCGAGCAGGCGATGGACTCGGAGCGAAGAAGGTCACCTCGTTCGTCGTATGGACCCCACTTATATCGAAATCGATCAGGTCGATACGAACCGGACCAAACAGTATGCCCGCGTCCCAGACAATGCTCGTCGTTGTTCCGATATACCATTTTTCGCCACCGTTGGGATCGACGACCTGAAACTCCCACCGTATCTCGAAGAAACTGTCCGAGACATCGCTAATCGTGGGGTCCTCGCCGTCGCGCACTCGGATCAACATCGTCTCGTTGTTATATAGGGTGTCGTTCTGACCCGGCGTCACCCAGTTCGAGTACACACCGACGTTCGGATAGTTCGTCGCGATCTCGGTCCAGTTCGTACCCGCGTTATCCGAGTACTCGACGATAATGTTATCGCTCACGGTGCCGGCAGAATCCCAGGTGATATCGTATCCAACACCGATCAACAGGGTTTTGTCGCCGACCTCATCCCCGTTCGGAAAGGTCACCACGACGCGACCGGCGGAATAGGCCAGTTGCACGTGATCCAGTTCGACCTGATCGGCGCCTTCCGATTTGTAATGCGCGCGCCATTTGAAACCGCCACCGGTCTTGGCATAAAACTGGCTGAAGAAGGTACCTATATTGGCGCTGATCAGATTCGCCGGCGATGTATCCAGACCAAATCCCAGCCCCTGGGAGTTTGTCCATGCCTGGTCGGTGAGATCCCAGTAGTACCAGTTTGTTGCGTCACCTGTAATCTGATACTCAAGCGCGCCCGTACCTTCAATTAGGCCGTTGGTTGTTCCGAACCCAAGCAACTCGCCGTCAAACGGAAAAGGTACGGCCGGCTCAAGCGTCGGAACATCGAGCGGGAATGTGGAAATGTCGACGTGCACGCTCTGCAGGCGTGGCGTCAGTCGGTAATCTTCGGTATCGAATTCCACCCGGTACTGAAAATACTGTCCGCGCGGTATCGTATCGCCGATGATGTTGCCTCTGGAAAGGGTATAGTAGGAGAGGCTGTTCGTTTCGGGACCGAAGAACGGATCCGACAGCGGCAGCGTATTTCCGGATCGAACCTGGAACCGGAGGGTTACGGCACCCGACGCGTATTGATCCCATATCTCCTGCGACGTGAGTCGCCGTTGGTATACGGCGAGATCGTCGATCCGTCCGTCGAACTTCTTGGCGAGATCAAACGCCGCCCCGATCACCGCACCCGCACCCGGCGTGCTGATTCCGCTCGACAGCGATGCATCCGAGATCGGCGTCCCGTCGATAAACAATCGCATCGACGTCTCGTCCACGGCCACGGCAATGTGTGTCCATTCCCCCACAACCACCGGAAGCGTATTCGAAATCACGACGGCGTTGTGCTGGAAATAAATGGCCCCATTCGTATCCGTTGCCAGGACATACCCATCGAAAGCAGACTCGCGCAGATCCAGAATCGTGCGGCTGCGAGCGGACTCGGGGTTGATCCAGGCCAGCAACGTGAATACGGGCAGATCGAGCGAGGTACCCTCGGGAACAAGAATTCGCGAGGAGCCGCCGTTAAAGTCGATCGCTTCGTCAAATTTTCCCTCGGCACCCAACGTTGCAAAACTGATCGCACCGTCCGGCAATTGCCCGGTTACCTCGACAAGCACGCTGGTGCCAATCGGATCATCCATCGGCCAGAGTGCTACCAGCCCATCGAAATCGGTCTGTTCGAGCGTATGCGCGGCTGCCTCGGACACCTCGATCACCCGATCATAAAGCGCAAGCTCATCGATCTGGCCAACCATCGTATCGCCCAGCCCATCGATTCCCGCGATCACGGCGTCGGCATTGATCAGGGACGACGCAACGACAACCACATGCTGCCAACCGGCGCCCAACTCATCCGTGTCGTAACCATTGACGTAGATGGCGTCCGCGCCAAAACTGGGAATAATCCGGTCCCCGACAATCGAGATACGCTCTGACCCGCTAAGCTGCAGTATGGCGTCGGTCGGATTCGCATTCTTGACCCAGAACTCCACCGATACAACCGAGCCGCAGTCGCCAAACGGGACCTGTTCACCACCGGAAAAGTCGCCGGCATGGGTCCCGACCTGCGGATCCGACGAATCGTGACCGGCGGTGGCCCCGGCTCCGTGGTTGACGCCGACCTCATCAAACCAATCGTTGTCCATGTGCCAGAGATGGGTCAGCCCCAGCGTGAGCGGATCGAGTTCGTCAGCGACCGTTCCTGTAAGCACCGGCTTACCGAAGGACCCATTCGCGCCCCAGAACATATTTCCCCAGATCGCTGGACGATCTGCATCGAAGATGGACGAGACATACCGCGCCACGCCACGCACCTCAAAGCCGCCGCCAAAGTTTTCACCGATCTCTCCGCCCGTCAGGGCCCGATTCGCCGCGTAGATCGCCAATTCATCAACGACGCCGGAAAAGTACCGGTCTTCATCGCCATTCTTGCCGATGTAGAAAGGCAAGGCCCCCAGACCCCCAAAAGCGGCGCCAATCTCGGTCGATGCGCGCCGGATCGCGTCGACGTAAAGATGAATCCAGGCCCCGCGCCTGACGCCGGCCACGTGATGCCATTCGCCGTCATTGGCGCCGATGTCTCCCGTGAGTGCTCGTTTGGTCGCAAGGCTGTCCGACACGATGAACGCCATCGCGCCCGGCACGTCATTCGTGCCGTCGCTATTCACTTCGAAGGCGAAGTATCCGCTCGAATTATTCAGGGAAGACACGATCGCGCTCCGAACGGTCACTGAGTTGCGGAACCAGAAACTGAACGAGGCGTCGCGCAGTCCCGGCGACCCGTCCAGGTCCACGCCCGAGATAAACACGAACGAGTCGATGCCATCAAACGTACCCGATCCCGGCCCTACCCGTGACGACGGCACCGGCACAGCGCTGCCGCTCGGGGATCCGTTATTGCCTCCCGCCGAATCGACGATGGTCAAGGGCGACGGCCAAGCGCTTTCGTCCAGATGCCACAGCCCAACCAACGTGCCGTCCAGCACCGGAATAAATGGGCTCAAGTTCACTGGACCAAGCGAAGAGAAATCTCGGCGACGTATCTCGTCTCCATACATTTCGCTCCGCTCTTTGTCAAAGGTCCCCAGCATAAACAGGTCGCCCGTATCGTCGACGATGTTGGTGACACCGTTAAACGTAACCGTCACGCTTTCCACGATCGGTGTCGCGTCGCCGTCGCCCTCGAGGAAGACCCGGTACTGGAAGTAGGGGTTGACCGGAACGGTCGCAAGGGTGGAACCGGCGGCAGACGTGAAGAACGAATTGGGCCCGGTCGGCCCGGTGAAATCGTTCGTGACAGGGATTGTGTCCCCTGATCGAGCCTGAAACTTTACCCTGCCGCCAACCGTTCGACGCCCACGCACGAAATGTTTCTTCACGTCTCCGGATTCCAGGACACGGGAATCGTAAAGCGCTACGTCATCCAGTAGCCCCTCGAAGTAATCGTCCGCGGCTTCACCGAGCGAGACGCTGTTGGCATCGATCGGATCGTCCGCCGTAACAACGACATGGTTCCAGCCTTCGCGCAGGAGGCTGTTGCCGACGACGCCGTTCACATATACAACCGAATTCGAGAATCCCACGGATACCACGACGCGATCCTCGAACTTGATATAAATGGAATTATTGACGAGTTCAAGAATGCTGCCGGAACGCTCGTCCGTCTTCATCCAAAACTCAACGGTCTTGATCGCCGTGTCGGAATCCCCCGAATATTCAAGATCACCAACCGTGACAACCGAGTTCGAGCCATTAAACACGCCGCTCCCCCGTCCCGCCTTCGCCAGCGGTGTAAAGGTGGCGTCATTCGGGGTGGTGCCCGAGTTCCCATTCCCGGTCTCATCCGCCCAGTTATTGTTCATTAACCACGCCGCCGCCATGTTTGCCTCCGAGAGATCCAACTGCGTGTCAGACTCCCAGGCAATGAGATCCCAGGCACCGGCGAACCCGGGAGCCATCAGGCGCGACGTAAACGTTCCATAGCGGTAAAATCCCCCGTTATCGCGCTTGGCCAGACCGATATACGGTGTGTCGACTTCGGCTGGAGTTAGATCAATCTTCACGCGTTGTTCGGCCGCCAGAAAGTCGTCAACAAGATCATCGGTCGCTCGCGTTCGGGTTCCAAATATTCCAATTGCATCAATCAGGGGCGCCTGAAGCTTATCCTGCGACGTCTCCATCTGGATGCGATACTGAATGAAGCGATCCGTATTGGTAAAGCTACCTGCCGTGACAAGCGCTTCGTTGTCAGCCGTGTAAGAAGAGTTGGTCGTCCCGTCCGGACCCACGAACGCCGCCGTCAGGTTCGTCGTTTGGCCGGATCGAATCTGAAATATCAGGCTCCGCGGATCGGAGAAGTACAGGCTGGTGACCTCCTCCGCAGCGAGCGCGCGATTGAATACCATCGCGTTATCAAAGAGGGCATCGGCCTCGAGCCCCGACGAGCGATAGTCGTAGCCAATTCGGAATTTATGGGCCGGACTGAGCGCTCCGACGAGCCCGGTCCCGGATCCGCCAAGGACGCCGTCGATGTAAACACGAGTATCGCCGGTCGAGCCCAGCCACGTCATGACGACGAAATGCCATACGTCCTCAGACAGCACTGATGATGTCCCGAAAAGAGCCTGGTCGTCAACGTAGGGCAACACCTGCCCGCCTGGGGCGCCCAACATCCCGATTCGGAAACCTGTACTGCCAGCGGAGAGAAATATCGACTGGTAAAGCGTGATCGCTCTCGGCTTCATCCATATGGCGAGCGTGAACTCGGCACCACCCAGAAGTACAGGGTTCGGAAGCTGCACGTAGTCGTCATTCCCGTCCAGATTGGCAGCATGACTGCCCCTGATCGCGTCCGATGAGAAAGTCGCTCCGTTTTCCGCAGTAGCTTCGTCTCCTGACACCACGTCGATCCATTCGTCGTTGTCCATCCTGAGCCAGGCAATGAGCGTCGGGTCGGTGACAAAATCCGCATTGGCAACACTTGCGTGAATATATTGCCATTCATTCAGACCAATTCCACCGTCGTGAAGCCTCGAAACAAAAATACCGGGGCCCTGAAACTGACCAGCGGCCTTCAACAGCGTCATGACCGCGTCGGTACCCATTGTGGCGCCAACTACGTTCGTCCCATCCTGCGTATAGTCCGCAATCGTATTGTGATGACGGAAATCCGGCTGGATCACCAACTTGCCGACGCCATCCGCGACCTCGATCAGCCCCGGGTCGGAAGGCGTGTAGTCGATCGGAAGACTCAGCGGCCAGTCGTTGGTTTCGACAGCGACGGCTTTCCAGAGCGCGAGCGATATGATCGCGGCACAGGGCAACCAGATCAGTAGTCTTCGTTCACGCATCATTACCTTGCTTCTCCCTCTTCCGCTGTCGATCCATTCCATTCACAATGCAACACGGTCAAAATCGTAGCAGAGCACGACATATCGTGTGTCATGGAATTGTGAAAAAACTGTGAAAATAGGAGGACTTCAAATGTCCGAAATGTCCGACGCGAAACAGGGAACGGGCGATCGATGCGACGGGGCGACTAGGGCTGCGTGATGAACGCGCGACCTTGCGCACCGAACTGATCTTTCACGTTGACCACGTTCACGCCGGACAAACCAGAGCGTGTATAGACCGCCGTCACATCTCCACCCGCAAGGATGGTGCCCTTCGTCGGGTCATCCACGCTCCACTCAAGCGGAAGCGAGAGTTCTTTGAGATCAGCCTCGTCCACCGTCAGCGTCACCGTATTGGTACCCGCGGACAACGTCGTATCCTTTGGCGTCACAGTCAACCCTGACGAGCCGCCGCTTGTCTCGCAACTCACCACGGTAAGTATGCAAACGGCAACGACGATCGATAGCGCGCTGAATATGGCAATTCGTTTCACAATGGTCATCTGGGCTTCAGATCAGGCGAACTCTACGGGATCAGGCCGGGGGTGTCAACTGGACTCATGATTTGCGGCCGGGGTCGAATTTATAGCCGACACCATGCACGGTCTGGATGAAATTCGGCTCCGCCGGCTTCTTTTCAACCTTCTTGCGCAGGCTGGCCACAAAACTATCGAGCGATCGCTGCGTTCCAAAATAGTCCGAACCCCAGACGTCGTTCATCAGCGTCTCGCGCGACAACGCCTTGCCGGCGTTCGCAACCAGGTACGCAAGCAGGTCGAACTCCGTTCGCGTCAGCGGAACATCCTTGCCCTTCTGCTTCAACGTACGTGACTCCGAATCGAGCACAAAATCTCCGAACTGGTAGATCGCCTGATCACTCTCCTTGACCTGCGTCCGGCGCAGAATGGCCTTCACGCGCGCGATCAGTTCGCGAATGCTGAACGGCTTGGTCATGTAGTCGTCGGTACCCATATCGAATCCAAGGATTTTATCGAACTCTTCTTCCCGGGCCGTCAACATGATGATCGGCGTACGCAGCCCCTTCTCGCGCACATTTTTGCAGACCTCATAGCCGGTCATGCCGGGCAACATGACGTCGAGAATGATAAGTGCCGGTTTTCGCTGCAGGGCGAGTGCCAGTCCGTCGTCACCATTATCTGCCTTGAGCACGTGAAATCCCTC
This sequence comes from uncultured Verrucomicrobiota bacterium, assembly GCA_913047795.1. Classification (GTDB taxonomy): domain Bacteria; phylum Verrucomicrobiota; class Kiritimatiellia; order CAJWTS01; family CAJWTS01; genus CAJWTS01. The sequence goes on from CAJWTS010000009.1 coordinate 11,438, forward strand.
GAACTGAAGATTCTCTTCCAACCCGAGCATGATCGCGTCGTCGTCCTCAACAACAAGGATCGTCTGTTTCGCCGGTTCAACCATCTCGGTTCTCGCGATTCATCAAGGTCACGTGAAACGTGCTCCCAAACCCAAGTTCACTTTCGGCCATAATTCGACCGCCGTGCGCCCGAACAATATGCCGGCATAACGATAGTCCCAACCCCACGCCGGTGGTCGTGCCCTCACGTTCGCGCCGCGCGCGGTAGTACCGCCTGAAGACACGTCGCGACTCGGCACGCGTCATGCCAACACCACTATCTTTTACTGAAATTCGCACGCCGCCGTCAACTGCGCGTACGTTCACCTTAACATCAATGTCATCTCCTGAGTATTTGACGGCGTTGTCGAGCAAATTGAGGAGCACCTGCTGGATCGCGTCGGCATCGACATTCATAATCGGCAACTCACCTTCGATCTCGAGCCCGATCTCGGCTTTCTTATGCGCCACGCGTTCGCGCGCGATCTGCACCGCCTCTTCGACAATCTGATGGACGGATTCGGGTCGCAGACTGTAGGTAAGCGCATTCTGCCCAAGTCGGACAAAGTACAGCACGCGATCGACCATCTGCGATAGTCGATCGCATTCCCGCACGATCGTTGAAAGAAACTCCTGGCGGCGCTCCTGCGCGCGCACGTTCCCGTAATAGAGGCTCTCGGAGAGCATGCGCATCGAGGACAACGGCGTACGGATGTCATGTGAAATGGCAGCTACAAATTCACTTCGCGCCTTGGCCTTGCGAAGCTCGTCCGTCACCTGGGCGAAGAGGGTCACCACGCCGAGCCCAATTCCGAGCACCAGCAACGCAATACCCCATACGTAGAGTTGCGCCTGCAGATCGCGCCTACTCTGGACTTCCGATGGGTCCGCGGCGTAGGCGTCAATCGTAAGGAAGGAAAGGGGTGGCGGCAGGTTCGTCGATAGTGCCGCACCCATTGTGCGGTCTACCGCGGCGTCCCCCCTCCCCGGAACAACAGGTCGACCCATCGCATACAGGACAAATCCACTGGGATCCGCAAATTTTTCAGCCGCAGGCACAAGAAACGCCGCCGCCGCATCTGTCGCAATCCGCAAACCGACGTAAAACGTTTCGCCCGCATCAAGTGCCACGAAGGCGTAGTACCGCGATCCCACCTGGACCCATCGCCGTGCTTCCGGCCCCTCGACCGTTGCCCACACGGCACGCTCAATGGCTGCACGTTGCTGGTCCGTGTCCCGCAAGTTCTGCTCGCACTCTTTAAGCAACGCATGCAGGCTCTCGAGTTCGGAACGCTCGGCGTCGTTCGCGGCAGGCGTACGGCCCGATCCGGCCTCGCGTCGGATCTCAACGATGCGCCGTGTCCAGCGTCGAATGTGCTTCAACATTTCCTCGCGCTGCAGTGCGACGATGGAGGGGAAGCGGCGAACCACAATCGAAAACAATCGCAGCTCATTCTCAATCGCGCGATCCAGCTGGCCGGCCTGCTCATAGAGATCCGTCAATTCGCGCAGCACGGTAAGATCGTACATATAGCCCGCCGCGTCTCGAACCTGACGCCCCTTCGTTTCGTTCGCGAAGACGGCCACGGCTCGATCAAGCCACCGAATGGCGCTGGAAGGCTGACCCATGCGACCGTAGCACTGGCTCAGACCAAGGACCGCCTCCCAGAGCACGGGATGATCATAGTTAAATCGCTCCGCGATTCGGCGGTACTCGCCAATCGCGGCAGCCATGTCCTGCTTTTCAAACTGAAACTTACGCGCCACTTCCAGATAGCGATCCGTCTCCGCATCACTTTCCGCCTGCGGCGGCACTCCGATCATCGCGCGCGGATAGACAAGTCCATCCTCGATCTCGAACAGGTAGACCTGATCGACGATGGGATGCGCCTCGCGAAACGCTGCGGCTGTCTGGAGAAACAGGTCGTAGTTGCGGGACTGCCAGATCGCGCGATATTGCGTCGCAAGATCCTCCCTTACCACCGACAGTCGTTGCTGCACGTCACCGGATATTTCGCGCAGCGTCTCGTCCGCTGAGGCCGACAAGCGCTGATCCATAATCACGCCGTGGCTTCGCAAAGCACGCCACGCCAGCATGCTCAATATGGCCGTGGGCGCAATCACAAGGACTACGACGGTGATGGCGATTCGACTGTTCATCCGTTTCGACCTGAGGGGTTACGATGCCGTGAGTGAAATCGTATTGCGTTTCCGGACAGGAGAATCACGCGGTCGTCCCATTTGCGAGTACCGCCGTGTAGACCATCAGCGAGTACCGCGCCTGCAAGTCCCGTGAGAACCCAACGCCGGGCCTGTGCACCACGAGAATTTCGAGTCTACGCGCTACCGAATGCGCGTTTCGATCTCGAACACCCAGCCGCGAATCTGATCGATATCGAGCGCCGTGGGACGCAGTGTCATGTACTTACGATAGTGCGTCAGCGCCCTCGAGGACTTGTCAAGATGGTCATCATAAAGAATGCCGAGGTTGTAATGCACGTCCGCATCGGAGGGGTCGATCCGCAACGCGCGCATATACTCGCGTCGCGCCTGACTATAGAGCCCGCGTTCGGCGAGCATGATCCCCATGTTGTAGTGCATGTCGAGCTTCTCCAGGTCGACCACGCTACCCACTTCGGCACTGGCGCCCTCCAGGCGATCAGCCACGCCCACAGCCCGACTATGTCGCCAATCCCGCTTGCGCAGTTCTTCGGCGAGAATCGTCAACTCGTGCTTATTCTTATCAAGGACGGAGTCCTTGGCACGCAATTCACGTTTCGTTTTCTCAAGTTCCGTCTCAAGTCCCGCGCTGGACTTGACGTAGCGGCCAAACGCGCGCTTGTCGCGCGCATACGTCTGCTGGTCGTCCTTAATCTGTCGGCGCAGGGCGTCGCTCTGCGCCTTGACTCGCGCCAGTTTAGTGCTCAGATCGCGTTCACGACGCGCCAGGTTCTCGCGCGTGCCGGAGTCCTCGCGCATGACTCGTTCAACCCGATCCACGCGCGACTCAAGCTGTTGATTCTCCCTTTCAAGCTCGTCCTTGGCACGTTTCAGCTCCATCGCATCCCGTTTGAGCTTCACGACGAAGTCCGAATCCACGGCCACGCGTGGGGCCGGCAGAGGCGCCGCCTGGCGCTGGCGCAACGCGGCGAGTTCCGTGTCGAGCCGTTGCTTATCGCCGAGCAACAATTTTTTCTCCGTTTCCACACCGGCCAATTTTCGTTCGAGTTCGGAAATCTTGTCGGCATGCTCTTGGGTCGTGTTCTGCTCGCCCTTGAGATCGCTCAGCATGGCGGCCATATTCCTGCGCTTCGTCTCAACCGCCTCCATGCTGACCTTGAGGTTCGCGTTCTCAGATTGGACGCGGGCGAGATCCGTCTTCAGCGTGTCCATGTTTTTGCGCAATTCCAGATTCTCACGGACCAGGCGATTGTATTTATCAGCATCCGCCGGATTCGGTCGCGCGTCGGCCGCGGGCGGCGCCGCGCGTACGGGGACGGGGACGGGCGCTTCGCCTGTACTACGTACCGGTTCAGTTAGATCAGGTTCGTCCTCGATCGCTTCAGCATTCTCGTCGAACGACCAGCCGCCGAATTCCTCTTCCCCTTCGGCGTCCTCGACCGCTGCGGCTTTCGGCTTGTCGCCTTCTACGGCCGACTCGGCGGCCCTCTTTGCAGGTGCCTCATCCGCACCTTCCTCTTCCCAGGAAAACTTAAATTCGTCGTCGGCACGTCCACTGACAAGCACCGCGAAAAACACAAACAAGATTAAGAAGAATCGCGTCATCGCACCTGGCTTTACCTTCGTTCGCGGCCGCCGCGAACAGCTTTAGCCTGCTTGCCGGTATCGCCGCCTGATCGCATGCCTTTCGGCTTCTTTTTTATATCACGCATGCGGCGGATACTTTCTTCGCCGGTCATAATGCGGGGTGTCAAGAAGACGACCAACTCGTTCGATGTTGACTCCACCGAGGTGGACCGAAACAAGGCTCCGAGCAACGGAATCCGCCCCAGAAAGGGTACACTTGATGTCGTGTCGGCCTTCTCATCCTGGATCAACCCGCCGATAATGACGGTCTGACCGTCGCGCACCATCACGGTCGTCTCCGCCAAAGCTTTCTGCACAACCGGAATCGGGAAGCGGCCGGGAAAGGTGTCGGCAACCGTACTCACCTCCGGCTTGATGTCCACCGTAATAAATCCCTCGTCATTTATCTGGGGGATGACGGAAAGCATGACGCCCACTTCAATAAACGAGATGGTTTCCGCGATGACATTGGTAGATCCGCTCTCCAACTGGGCCTCGACAAGCGGCTCGTCCCGCACAACCTTGATCACCGCTTCATGGCCGTCCAATACGGCGATATGCGGGTTTGAAAGAACCTTCGTGTCTCCAATCGTTTTGATCGCATCAAGCACCATATTCAGTTGATTTCCGTCGCCGATCACACCGTAACTCAGCGAGAAATTACCTTCTCCGCGGGCCAATAATGGCGAAAGGTTCGCCGAACTGACCATGAAACGAGGGTCAATGCCCTCCACCAGATGCTCCCAGTTAATTCCGAACTTAAAATCGTCCGTCAGCCGCACAGAGATAATCTTGGCCTCGATAAACACCTCTTTGGGGCGGCGGTCGAGCAGGTGAATCATCCGTGAAATACGGCGTACGCGATTCGTCGTATCTTCGACGATCAGCGTTTTCGTCCGAACATCGGCGTCTACCCGACCAATGCCGTCGGTCAACATTGGCACGATGCGCGGCTGGACCTCGACGACGTCCCCGTACTGGAGCGTGAAGGTTTGCGTAATTGTGTGACGTTCACGCGTCACGCTCGGAATCTCGGCCGTAGCGATCACCGATTCCATCTCCTTGATCTTCTCGGCGGTATCAATCAGCAGCATCGTACCGGTCTTGTCATCCGCAACGACCCGTCCCTGCGGCCCCTTGACCTGCTCGAGCAACTTCAGGACGTGCGACGGCTCGGCATACTTCAGGTCAATGATCTTCATCTCGCGAGGATCATGAAACCCAACACCGTGCAGCACCTGGTACTCGTCGGCCGTCATGATCCGCAGGATATTGCCACGCATCTCGTATGCGAGCCTGGGCGCCGGAACCGAGGCGAGGGCAATCTCTATCAATTCACAGATCTCGACCTCATCCAGCAGCAACTTAACGTTGCCCGCCACCGCCTCGCTCACGACCATGCTCAGATTACCCTTCAAAGCCGCGAGTTGGAGTACATCGTTGATCGACATAGCCCGTCCGCGCGAATCAACCCGGATTTTCTTCTTGAGACCCGGGATCTCATAGTCGCAGAGCTTCGTTGGTTTCGCGACGGCGGTCTCCGCCATGCATGGCACTACCAGCGAAAGCAGCACAGAGAGGCACAGTAAATTTTTCAGCATCGTGAAGCGCTCCGCTAATTAATGATCAGGCGATCGACGCCATCGGTCAGTGTAACACCGCCGCGTTTTATTTCGTCCACTCGCACCTTGTCACCAAGAATGGTCACCGCGTCACCCGTCCTGAATAAGGTATTCTCGGCAATCACCTTGTCCTTAAGGAACACCGTCGAATCGGCGGGGTCGTCTTCAAGGGAGACAGCCACAATCTCATAGTTTTCCTTCGCATACTTCTTCCAGTCCGGCCCGGGGCTCACCGGCCCAGGACCCGTGGGCACCCTGAAAGCCCTAAACGGATCACGAAGCCTTAACGGTTCAGTATACCACTCAATATTCTTCAATTCGGCATCAGATACGATATCTGAACGAAAGGATACACCGGCCGTGTGCAATTCCGATGCAGCGGCACTTGACTTCAAGCCGATGACTATCTCGTAAATGATTAATCCGATCAATATCAAAACACAGGTCGCTAATATACGGTTAAATCTGTGTACATTGAACGAATTCGCCATCCGATTACGCATCGAATCGGTGCCGACGGGTCCCGCGGGGGTTGCGGCAGGGGCCGCGTCTGACGGTGAATCTCCAATCAAAGCGCTTGGCGGGCCGCCAAGGTGTGGTTCGGTGAGCGCTAACGCTGCGACCTGCGCCCCGTCTTCGTCAGGCCCTGATTCTTCGTTCGTGGCCTCGCTGTCGTCGTCGCGGTCCGCGAGCTTCAAACGCGGGCGGTCCTGCTCATCGGTTTCTACGGATTCCGCGGCGGCATCGGGCTCAATATCATCCAATGTGATGATTTCGTCCGGATCCCCGCGGATCGCGTCTTCGTCCAGCGGAGCGTCCGTCCGGATGATGGAACCCGTGGCCTCCTCAGGCTCGTCCGGCGCGCGTTCCGGGGCATCTGCGGCATCGGATCCCTCTTCAGGAGAATCCTGAATGACCTTCAAGAGCTTCTCTTCAGGCGACAAATCTTCTTCAGAAGACATTCGGAACGCCTCCAACCATGCTGCTTAAAGCACCATTTTCATCAAGCAGATCATCGGGTTGAATGTCCTGAGCAACCAGTTTCTCGACAATCCCCTTAACAACGATTACCTCGTCATGCATCACAAGATACTCAAGCGCGTTGTGGCACATGGCAGACAGTCGACGCGGATATCCACCCGTGTATTCCGTCAGCAAATCAATGGCTTCACTGGTGAAAAGCGGTGTGATCTTCTTGTAACCGGCTTCTCTCAGGCGAAAGTCGATGATCTTGCGAATCTCGTCACGGTCCAATGGTCCGAGCACGAACTTCATCGCGATTCGGTCCCAGAAATTGGCCATCGAACGCAGTCGCGGGAGAAGTTCGATCTGCCCCACCAATACGAGTTGCAGTATCTTATATTCATTCGTCTCGTAGTTGAGAAGAATCCGCAAGACCTCGAGCACGTAGTCAGGCAGCATCTGGGCCTCGTCTATCAGGAGCACGATCGTCTTGCCCTCTTCGACGCCCGCCGAGAACAGGTAGCGCTCGATTGCTTCGATGTATTCAAGCTCGGACGTGGTCTCCGCATCCAGCTCGATACGGAAAAGCTCCGCCAAGCGCGCGAGAAACTGTTTTTCCGACTTGAAATACGGATTCAGAATCATATGAAAAAGGACATCTTGCTCCTGACCGAGAATCTGGGAGATCTTGCGGCTCAGCGTGGTCTTTCCCGTGCCGACTTCGCCCAGCAACACGCTAAGCCCGCGTTTCAACTTAATCGCGATCTGTAGTTTACAGAGGGCGGCCTTGTGCTTGCCCGAGAGATACATGAAGGCGGGATCCGGACTCGTTGAGAACGGCTCCCGAGTCATGCCAAGTACCTGATAGTAACTCATCTGGGTATCTCGCGATCGGACTACCGCCAAGCGAATCCGTAGTCGTTCGCAATTGTGGGAATGGGTATCGCAGTCGTCACGCGTATTAGAACTTCAAGCCCTCTGAATGTCAATTGAATTTCGGACATTCACACACAATGTGACTAGTCATTCATTGTAATAGCATAGTTGAGAAAATCGTTCGGGTTTCCTGCGTTCCCGGACTCCGCAGCGCGAATCACGTTATACATTTCGCGAGCCGTAACGTAGTGCAACCGCGCTCCCCATGCGGAGACCGCCTCCTGCAGCAGCCGATGCAGGTTCAACATCCGGTCGCCAAGCAGCACCGACATGCTGTCCTCCAGACACCCGTGTGTATGCAGTTTAATGAAAACCCATTCAGGACGCTCACGGACATGAATTCTCTGTTCGAGCCAGCGCTTGATGCGACCCGTCGTGGGCGGGTTCACGCCCGTAATCTCTCCGTTCTCGATCCGGGGCAGAATCCCCCATTTCGGCCGGGACCAGTTCAAAGCGAGTGGCCCCTGCACCAACATGAGTTCGTCATCCATGCCGCCTGGCCCACCGACCGTGACTGCCCGGCCCGCGTCGTGCCCGCGTGGCGCCCCGGGTCTGTCACGCGCATAGTAGATCGAATTGACCGTGCGGGGCTGTGTCGGCGAAGGTACAGATGGAAAAGTGAAATCGGCATAACATCCGGTTGACCGCAGAATGCTCAATTCCTCGTTTACTCCGCACCAATCTCCGTCTGGTCGCGAATTGCACAGCGCCCAGTTGCCATGTACGAATCCATAGCGTGTTGCCCCCGCCCGGTCGGACCCGAGCAGCCCATGCTCGTTGTGTAGTCGATCGCGAAACGTCGTCAGCTTGTGCCGGAGTCCATCGGCTGTGTCGTGACGGTGATGCAGATGGACCTCAACTTCGCCGAAGCCTTCCCGGCAGAACCCGGCGAGCAGATCCAGGCATTCGGCATCATACTCTTCTTCCGGATAAAAAAACGTATGGCGCGGACAACGTCCCTCGTCGTCCCGCCATGCCGCGAAGACCGCTTGATAGGCCGCACACCATTGCCGCACAATCGCGACCGCCTCATCGCGCGCGACATCGCCACGAAACGGCTCATAGTGGTCAGCTACGCAGAACATAACGTGACCGCCCTCCAGGTTCCCACCGGGCCGTGCGCGCACGGAGCGCAGGTAGCCCGGCAGCCATCTGTCCATGGCCTTGTACACCGCTACCTGCTCGTGCGCTTCCACTTACCCGTTAGATCGCCACGACAATACCTCGCGAAGCCGAAGAGCAGCGCAAGCTGCATCGTAAAGAAATAGAGGCATCCCGTCGGAATGGCAAACCCGGGAAGGCGACGTCCACGCGCGAAGAACCCGACCATCGCAAGGATCAGTATCGGCACACCGAATACCAGGTGGAATCGGGCAATTGGCGTCCCATGTTGCCAGCCGATCCAATAGGTCAACGCGTCCAGGAGAAGAAGGATCAGCAGGTGCGGCGTAAGCCAGCGCAGGACCTTGTGCGACCAGAACATCCAGGCAAAAATTCCTAACCGCGGGGACAGGGATCGCCGACAGAGGTGAAGCGCCTGGAAATCGCCGGCCCCGATTCGGACGCGCCGCCCCCACTCGTCGCTTACTGACGCCGGCATCTCTTCGTGCGCCACGGCGTCGTGATCATAAATCATGCGACGGCCCTGTTCACGAACCTTCATGCCAATCACAAGATCGTCCACAATCGTATTCGCCGGTATGTCGTTCCAGAACAGTTCGCGGCGAATGGCGTAGATGGCGCCATTTGCGCCCAGACAGGAATCCAGACGACTTTCCAGAATTTTGAATCGCGTTTCCCATCGCCAGTACAACCCTTCATCCGTATCGCTGCCGTCGTGCTCGCGAAGAACCAATCGTCCGCAAACACCGCCGATGCCTGCATCTTCAAAATGCCGAACCAATAGACGCAGCGCATTCGGTTCGAACTCGGTATTGGCATCGGTAAATACGAGTAGCGGCTCCCGGCAGTCCGCAACGAGATCGCGCAAGACCCCGATCTTGCCACGCTGCTCGTCAAAGATACGCGCGTGTATCCGGGCATCGGCGGCGGCCAGCGACCGAACGATCTCGGCCGTGCGATCATGCGAGCCGTCGACACCGATGTAGATCGCAAGGCGGTCGCCGGGATAATCGGATGCCAACAGGTTCCGGACACGGTCCTCAATGTGGGTCTCTTCGTTGTGCGCGGCGATCAGCACGCCGAGCGCAGGCGTCGAATCGGCGGTCCCGGAGGCGGCATCACGCCGGGATGCGGCGCCAAAGAGCGAAATCAAGACCGGGTAGGCCAACCATGTATAGGCCAGCAAACAAAAGGCGAACAACACAACCACATCAATAAACATGGTCCGCCAATCTCAGGACGTGTCCGCGTCATGCATCTTAACAACCTTGGCGGGAATCCCGACGGCGGTGGCGCCCGCGGGTATCTCATCCAACACGACGGCATTCGCCCCGATCCTGGCGCCGTCGCCGATGCACGCTTTGCCGATAATCTTGGCGCCGGCACCGACGAAGACGTTATCCCCGACACAGGGAACCGCGCCCGCTTCAGCGCCGATCGTCACGCCGTGCTCCAACTTGACATCACAACCACCCACCACCGCTGTATTGATCACCACACCGCGACTGTGAATCAAGACGAACCCGGGTCCGAACCATGCGCCGCGCCCAATCGTGCAGCCGCCGAACACGACGTTAATCTTGTTGAAGATCATCGCGAACGGCGTCAATCGCAGGCGGTGGGACGCCTGCATCAAACGATATACAATCATCGCGAAGGTGCCGTCGGTGACCAGCGCCTTCAACAGGTTCCGCCGCGACAATCCACCGTAAAGCCAGATGGCTTTCGCCCGTAGATCCGACGCGATCAGAGCAAACAGACCCTCAGCCGACCCAGACGTCATCGATCTCCTCCTCAACATAGTCATCGGTGCCCTCTATCTGATCGCCTCGCACGAGATAGTTTCCAATCGCCAGGTTTCCAAGGTGACCAAGTTTGAAGGCCCGCACGGCATCATAGGGACTACAGACAATCGGCTCCTCATGAATATTGAAGCTCGTATTGATAATCGACGAGAGCCCCGTTAGCGCCTGGTATTCCTTGATCACTTTCCAATAGCTCGCATTGGAGGCTTCGCTCACCAATTGCGGCCGGGCGGTGCCGTCGACATGCACGACGGCCGGGCACTTAGCCTTCATCTCATCGTGGCAATCATACGTGATCGTCATGAATTCTGCCGGGTACGTGCACCGCTTCTCGTTGATGTAGTTCTTATCGGCCTCCTCACGCAAGGTGCTGGGCGCAAAGGGCATGAACTCTGTGCGTCGAAGTTTTTCGTTCAGCCAGTCGTTTACACTTGGATCCGTCGGCTGGTAGAGAATCGAACGATTGCCCAGTGCCCGCGGCCCGAATTCCATACGCCCGTGGAAGCGCGCCACGACTTCCCCGTCGGCCAATGTTCGTGCGATCACGCTCTCGATATCATCGTGGAATTCGTAGACCAGCTTGGCCTCGTCCAGAGCCGCCTGGATCTCATCGTTCGAATACGACGGACCCCAGTATACATCGTCAATCCTTGTCGGCTCATAACCCGCTCCGCTGCGCTTTCGCTCCTGGGCGTATACATGCAGGGCCCCGCCGACGGCCAGACCACCATCGCCCATGGCCGGAAAAACAAACACCGAGGAGACGCCGTCCGTCTCAAGCACCTCCTGGTTGACACGAACGTTGGCGAAGAAGCCACCGGCGAGACACACATCACCAACGCCGGTGCGCTCAACCCAGAAGCGAACCAGTTCGGAGGTCACGTCTTCGACGCGCTTCTGCAGGCCCGCCGAAATATCCTCGCGCGAGACGCCATCGAATGCCGGTTCAAAAACATGACTCCATATCTCAGGGAACGGGACAATTTCAGGATGCGGCGGATAGTAGAATCGATCATTGTACGGGGCGACAATCGTTCCGTTCCGCGCCTGGATTAATCCGGCGTAGAAATCGTACGTACGCTGCGGATCCCCAAAGGCGGCCAGGCCGGTGATTTTTCCCTCGTGACGTGTGGCCTTGTAACCCAGGCCTACCGTCACGGTCGTATATAGAATGCCGATGCTGTAGTTTCGTACGATCTCCGTCAGCGGCGTCAGTTCCCCATCGCGCCCGACATAGACGGCCGCACTCAGGCCGTCGCCCTGCCCGTCCGCCGTGATGATCAGCGCGTCACGCTTGCCGGATGTGTAGTAGGCCGATGCAGCGTGCGAAAAATGGTGATCCAACCAATGAACCCTGATTCCGCCCAGACCCATCTCCGCGACCCAGCGCCGGATTCTCCGCCGACGAATCCAATTGAAATAGTAGGCGTAGAGAAAGCTGAGCGGTCCCCATTTCTGCCAGCGCCGCACGAAGAACAGCATCCAGCGCCATCGCGGACAACGCACAAAAGTGTCTTTCAAAATCCGAAACAACAGTTTGCCCGGCGGACAAAGCGTGATGGCGATGTGGTCGACGGTCTCCGCCGTCGCGCCCGACTCCTGCAGGACATATCGCAAGCTATGCTCCGGCATGCCATGCAACCGGCCGTCGTGCATCTTGATCCGCGAAAAACGCTCCTCTTCGGCTGCAGCGACAACCCGCCCATCATCGACAACGCACGCGCTGCAATTATGCCCTTCGTATATGCCGATAATTCTCATGAATTTCGTGTGGGATCGAGAATCCACACACCTTACCCGCCGGGTGCGCGTTGAACAACTTCAACAATCTCCCTTGTCTTGGCCTCCCACGTCTCACCCACAACGGCATCGCTGATTCGCCGTCGAAAGTCAGCATCGGGCGGCGACTCCGTGCGCCGTCGCAGCGCTGCGATGAAACCGTCCGCGTCCGAGGCAACGTCGACAAACGAGTCCTCTTCCCCGCCCGCCGATATCCGCGCATAGGGTTCCACTTCGGGCAGCGCCGTGGAAACCACCGGACACCCGGCCGCCAGCATCTCGCGTAGCTTGATCGGATTCACGGCGCGTGTCAGTTCGTTGACAACGAAGGGTATGGTCCCGACATCAAAATGCGCGATGTATGCCGGCAATTCATCGAATGGACGCGGACCCAGCAAGTGCACGTTCGGCTCGCGCGCCAGGCGATCCACGTTCACATCCGCGCGACCAATCAGCAGGAAGTGGCGATCCGGCAACTCGCGCGCCGCGCGGCAAATCAAGTCCTGGTCCAACCATTCTGAGAGTAATCCAAAGAAGCCCACGATCGCACCGGAGGGCAGGTCGGGCGGACGCTTCGCGGCGTCCAGGCCGGCGGCGAAGTTCGCATGATTCACGCCGTGCATGACCAGGCTGACACGGTCATGCCGCGTCCGACAATGCTTGTATAGATCTGTCGAGCTGGCGATCACGGCGTCGGAATAGCGACAACAAGCGGCGTCCGCGGCGTCCATCAGTTCGGAATCATACATATCGAAGGCCGACCAACGGTCGACACAATGATAGATCACCTTGCCGCGCCACCCGCGCATGGCCTCGGCCAGCACAGGCACATAGTTGATCAGCACGGGAGTCCTGAACGATAATCGCCGGGCCACACGCGACGCACGGACACGACACATCATTCCGTTCAGGCGCCTCACCCAGGCTGACGACGGAATTGGAAGCAGCAACGGCGTCAGAACGTGAATCTCTCCGTCAACCTTCCCCGGAGCCCGTCGCGCACCGGCAAACGCCTTGCGCAGCTTATCAACGATGCGCGACCGATCGGAACTCGATCCGAGACTCGGCTTCCGCATGCCGGCGCCCTCCACCCATAGGACACGATGGCCCATGCGCGCCAACTCGAAGGCAATCTGGTGCTTGCTCGTGGGGTTATCGTGGCTGGCCTGCCACGCGTTCGCGATGATGACGACATCCATGCTTGGGTTCAACGGTTTACAGTTTACGCCTCAACCTTTACCGGATCGAACGGTTGAGGATTGAGAAAAAATTTGCGGCGGACCCGGTATTCGATCTGGCCGATCAGGCGCATGAGCGAATGGAGCGGGTGCAGACGTAACTCAGGCGGCGATACCATCGGCAAGGCGTCGTCCCGCTTCCAGGCGCTAATGGGGCACGCGGATAGACGGCTATCGTTCCCCAGTAAACGGATCAGGCTCTCGAGCCGACGACAATTCTTCTGGATGTAGGCGGTGCCGCTTCGCGTCCGGTAAAAAAATTCCCGGGGATGGGTCAGGATTGTCGCGGCCGCATATCCGGCCCCGGCCATGCGACGCAGGGCATCCTTCATCTCCAGGGATCCGAGCGCACAAATCTCCAGGTGGCGGTACGGTCCATCGGCCCAGGGGATTGGACTGCGCAGCACATTCACCGGTAAATCCACAATGCCCTCCCAGGCCGCCGCATCGTTCCTCACGGCAAAGTGGTCGTTCAATTGCGACGCGATGGAACTCTTCTGATCCAGGTCCCGATTGGAACTCATGTACAAGTTGTTCGCCTGCATGGCCCTTAGACTATCCACGTTGGCTGCCAGTGCTCCGGCCCGGAATGCCACAACGTTCTCAACGCCGCAGGCATCGAACATCTCCATCCCGATGCGAATCAGCCGGGTCTGGGTCGCTAGATCCTCGCGCCAGAACGTGTCTTGCTGGTCGGTGAAGTTGTCGATTTGCGCGACCACCGGATGCAGATGCATCTGCACCTCGTGTCCCTCGGATTGGATGTAGCGGCAAAGTTCACGAACCGGCTTAACCCCCCAGCGTGTTGCACCCATGATATCAACAAAGAACGTGACCGGCACGCCGTGGTCGTTCGCGACGGCGATGATGTGGTCGACGCCCTTCCCGTACCCGCGCGCCTCGAGATCGAAGTCGCCGGAATAATAGACGTCGATGTCGACGGTCAGGAAAACGCGCACGCTATGTTTGTCTCCGTTTGAGCATACTGATGACACCGATCGCGGCGTGCGGAAGCAGGAAGGGCTCCAGCGGGAACGCAAATCGCATGGACCCGTAGAACATCAGAACCGTCGCCAGGTTCGTGCCCAACATCGCGATCAGCAAAAACCGAAAGTCGCCGCGCGTCTGTCGCCACGCGGCGCACAGTCCGACCAGGAACGCCGCGTACAGGAGCCAGCGATAGCAGCACACACCGAGTGATCCCCATCCCGGTTTCCAGGGAATCGGTATGTAGGCGCGAACACATTTGCCCACGAGCAACAAGGGATAACTGTGCAGGTTGCCCTTGATATAGGCGATCCCGCGGCGAAAATAGTAGTCGTCTGTTTCGTACTCCGATTTCGTCCTGGCCAGATCCGCCATCGGCGTTTCACCAGGAATCTGGTTCGGGAAAACCCAGTAACCCCAATAGCCCATGTTGGTGGCAACCACCGGGTTATTGCCGCCGTAGAACGTCTGCCCACGGAGCGTGCTGAGTACGGGCGCCTCACCGGAGACACGATGGTTGCGCAGAATCCAAACGCATGCAGGCACCAGAAAGATCAGCAACATCGTGACGAGTCGACGGCACTCGGTTCGCTCGGGCCGTATGCGCGCAACGAGCGCGAGCACGACGACAATCGGCGCCATCAATACAAAATTTGCGCGAACGAGACAGGCGAGTCCGAGCAATACGGCGCCAGCCCACCGCGCCGATTTCGCCGCCAGTAAACAGGCCACACCTGCACCGGTAAGCAACGCGAATAAGGGTTCAGAATCGCCACCAGAGGCATAGAACAATGCGGCCGGATGAAGCGCGTACAGCAGGCCGGCAACGAGCGCGGCCAACGGCGCCTGGGTAACCGCGAGCGCAACCGCCCCCGCCGCGACGGCGGCCATGCTATTTACAAGCATTCCGACAAGCCGCATCAAGAGATCGCGATCCATGGAGGGTGCGATCTTCAGCGCCGCGTAAACTGTCGCGGGCCATCCCGGCAGCCTTCGCATGGACGGCGTATCCGGCCAGAACGACTCCTTTACGACGTACCCATGCCCGTCCGCCATATTGCCGGCCAGGTGCAGGAAGTAGTGGGCGTCGCTCTCCATCGGCCGATCGATACCAAACAGGAACCCGACGGCCACATTCAGCCCGAGCGCAACGACGAATACAACGCCGAGCGCGATACCTGTTTTATTGAATGCACCGGTCATCATTGCTTCCATCGTCGCGGCCGAGTCTGCCGCCAGTTGTCGCCCCAGATCATGCGTGGCCGGGCGAAGCCCATACCGTCGCGAAACTCATCAATGCTCAGACGGTAGACCATGCTCTCCTTCACCCGATGCTGATCCAGAACACCGAGGCACTCAAAGACAGCCGCCGGGCGACTGCGCGCCTGGAGATAGACGTAAAACGGCCAATACGACGACTGGAAATGATTCGGATCCAGTATGCCAACGTACACAACGGCATTCGTATCCGCCGTCGCGAGCATCTCCGAAAGCGATTCGTCGACTTTAAAGTTTTCCAGATAGTAGGTCAGGCCCATCACGGGATAGCCCGAGTAGTTGAGTCCGGCAATGTATACGTGTGCGCCCTCGCCATGCTCGGCAAGGTACTCGGCCACGGCCTTGAGATTGCTCCGTGGATGCTCGAAGTAGCGGACGGCGGATCCCGCATACGCTGCGCCCATGAAAATGGCCAGGGTCAGGACCGCGGCACAGTCAAACCATCGGCGCCGGTCGCCCACCAGTCGCAAACCTTCGGTCAACCCTACCGCAAGAATCAAGACGAGCCCCGGAAGAAAAAACATGTGGTAGCGCACATGCGAGAAGAGGCCTGCTGTGGCTGTCATGGCTATGCTGACCAGGAACGGCACGACCGCAAGCAGAAGCATATCCGGCGCGTCGCGCAAAAGTCGCCAGACACCGATGCCAAAAGCTATGAAGCCGGGAATCAGCCAGACCGGGTGCATATCCAGCGCCGTGTACCAATGAAAGGTATCACCCATAATCGCCCAGATATTTATCGTCCCCTCCTTGCCGGTCACCGTTTCGCCGGCCTGAAAGATCAAGGGGGCGACGACGCTATGCAGGAGAAAGATGATGTAGAGCCCGACCAGGTGCAGGCCCAGCATACGCAACCGGAACTCCGGCCGCGCCGATGCGCGGTCCGGCGCGCGCGGCGCGGCGATCAACGCCACGCCCTGTCCAATCACGAAGACGATGCCGGAAAGATGACAAAGACCTGCCGCAACCAACACGAGCAGGTATCCGACCGCGCGCCACGGCGTCCAGGCCCGCGTTAGTGCCTGGAGCAGTAGCCACGACAAGAGCACAAAGAAGACGAGCGGAGCATTGCCCTTGGCCATCTGGGAATACCAGATGTGAATGGGGGTCACGGCCAGAAGGAGGCCGGCCGCCAGTCCCGACCAGGTACCAAATCGCCGCGCGACGACCAGGAACGCCAACGGGGCGGAGGCCGCGCCCAGCACCATCGCCGGCAACCGAACGCTCCACTCCGATACACCGGTGACACGCGTGACGAGCCAACTGAGGAGCGAGTGCAACGTATGTGCACTTCCCGACGGATGAACGAACGCACGTACCGGTTCCCGCGTGATGATCGATTTCACGAGGAAGACCTCGTCGGACGTGAAACTCGATCCGATCCCGAAAAGGCGGATCGCGAACGCAGCAACAGTGATAAGTATCAGTCCGAGACGCCACGAAGCATCCCACGGCGGCGGTACGTTCGCAGCCGCGGATTGCGTCGGATCGTGAAAACAGTAGGCAATCGATCGCGCATACAGCACGCCGACCACGCATCCCCCGATGAGCATGAACCGCAGAATCGCAAGTCCGGACAAATAGTCGGCGCGATAGACCCGGTACGCTGACGGCAATACGTGATCGATCAACACTGCGGGCCACACGGATACGGCTCCCAGTCCGAGCGCCACCGCGATGACGCGTATTATCGTTACCGGTTTCATTCCAACGTCAGCCCCTATTTGCCGCGTTCAAAGGCGACCACTCACCTTGAGGGCATAGAATCGCTTCATCTCCGGTTCGCACAGAAAATCTATCGTTCGCGACCGAATCGTCTCGCGAACGTTCAAAAGGTTCCAGAGATACGCCCTGGGAATATAGCGTAACCCATCTGTCTTGAGCTGACTGACCTCGCGACCAAACAGTCGCTGCAAGGGAAAACAAATACAGAACCAGGCGAGTTGCGCCAGGTCCCAGACGAAGTGTGCCAACGTGCGCCCTATACCACGGCACTTGATCAGGAACCGAATGCGCGTCACGCAATAGCGATAGACCACGTCCGGGCGACGGCCCGCAGGACTCGCATCATGTTGCACGCCGAACCCAAACCCCACGAGGTTGCGACGATCCCGATCCCGTACCGCCAGACAAAAATCAACGTCCCCGAGCCCAAAAATGTAGTACGGATCAAAACCACCGACCGCGTAAGAATCATCGCGACGAACCATAAAGTTGAGAGAGGCCAGCGCGTCACATTCCACCGCCGCCTGCCCCCGATCGACACGAATCTGCCGCGTATAACCGCCCGGTGTCATCATCAACCCGATGGCATGATCATCATCGCCGGCGTGAATGGGAATCTCACCGCCCAGGACCCCGACTCGCGAGTCGGAACGAAACTGCTCAACCATTCGACTGATGATTGCGGAATCCTGCAAGATCGTATCGCTGTCGAGGAGCAATAAAAACTCGCCGCGCGCGACATTCAAGGCCTCGTTGCGGCGGTAATACGGACCACATCGAACATCATCCGTCAGGACCACAACCTCCGGATACCGCGACGGGATCTCGGCAGGCGTACCGTCCGTACTGGCGTCGTCGGCCACAATGATCTCCACGTCCGCGTAGTCCTGGGCGTGGATCGATTCGATACACCGCATGAGATCCGCTTTTCGATTCCAGGACGGAATAATCGCGGAAACCAACCCCGGCACCTCGTCGCGCTTCATCGCGTGGCACCGTTCATCAACTCGAGAATGCCTTGCGCCTGACGGTCCCATGAAAATCGCCCCCGTTGCGAGTCGGCCAGAGCCCTGCGATCCGGCACGGCCTCAAGGGCGGTGCGCATGGCATCCGCGAGGGCCGTGGCATCTTCGCGCGGAACAATCGCGCAGCCATCTACCGGTTCAAGGATCTCACGACAGCAACCGACATCCGTGGCGACAACGGGCAGCCCCGTCGCAAGGGCTTCAAGCATCGCGTTCGGCATGCCCTCCGATCGACTGGGTAAACACAGCACGTCCGCGGCCGCCATCAGAACAGCTACGGAATCTTGATCCTGGGCCCCTACGAAATGCACCCGATCTCCGATGCCGCGATCTCGGAGTGCCGCTTCAAGCGAAGGGCGCTCAACACCTTCGCCCACGAAAACGAGATGGGCCTCCGGACTGTCGATACGGACCTGCGCCCAACTCTGCAGTAAAATGTCCGGCCCTTTCACGGGAACGAGATGGCCCACGAATAGCGCAAGAGGCTGGTCGCCCAGATCCGCCATGCCACCAAGCGACGCCGATGACCGGAGCGCCGCGCGGGCATCGGTGCGGTCCCGGTATCGAAATCGATCGCCGTCGACTCCGTTGTGTACAACATGAATTCGTTCTGGATCGATACCGTTTTCCGCCAGCTGATCGGCGAGGTTGCTC
Organism: uncultured Verrucomicrobiota bacterium; assembly: GCA_913047795.1. GTDB lineage: Bacteria > Verrucomicrobiota > Kiritimatiellia > CAJWTS01 > CAJWTS01 > CAJWTS01. Next base: position 30,398 of record CAJWTS010000009.1, read on the forward strand.
GACACGCAGATCACGCCCGCCGCGCGCTCGCACGCATCACGTATCAATCGGCGGCGAATCGGATTCTTCAGATGAAAGATGTCGCTCCCCTGGACCATCAACCAGACCGGCTTGTCGCCGGCGAGACGCGTTGCGACAACGCCATCCGGATAGAGCCAGGCCGCATACAGCACATCGACCGCATCGAGTTCGATGCCGGCCGCCCGTAGACTGAGAAGATAGGTTATCCAACTCCAGGTGCGGCCAAGCAGGGGAATATAGAATACCGGCGTGTACGACGTGCGAAAGGCCGCCGCCTGCGGCGAGTCCCAGGCCCGGATCGCCGGCCAGGACCACATCTTGCAGGACGGCACCAGGCAGATATTGTGCACAGCGTCCTGACGATGCAATCGCTCGAATAGCTGGAGATTGAACAGGCCGCGCTGGGGCTCATCCGGACGCGGAAACAAGTTGGAGATAGTAAGGATCACGACTATTCGGCCCCACAATAAACCGCTTCGTATTGCTCAAGTGTCTGCGCCGCACCGAAACGACCGGCGACCCGCTCGCGCGCGGCCGCGATGCGCGCCGGATCCCGATCGGGCGATTCAATCGCTGCGGCAAAGATCTGCGGCCACTCTTCTTCGTGGTCCGGCAGAACGATTCCAAATCTATCCCCGTCTATCACACGCCGGTTGGCGCCGACGTCCGTCACGATCGTTGCCCGTCCCAGGCCCAGCGCCTCGAGTAGCGCAACGGACAGCCCTTCGCTCCGGGAGGTCAGAACAAACCAGTCCATCAGCATGACATAGGGCAACGGGTCGGCCTGCGCACCAACCAGGTGCACACGGTCTTCTATACCGAGCGATTCGGCCAACCTCTCAAGCTTTGCGCGCTCGGGTCCATCGCCGACCAGCACAACATGCACATCCACATCCGCAACCGCGCGCAGCAAACGATCATACCCTTTCACCGGGCTCAACCGTCCCACCGACCCGATCAGGCGCGCTTCCCCGGGAATCGGCAGCGACCGGCGGACAGCTGCAACCTCCCCCGCCGCCGGTGGTTCGGGCAACGCAATCCCGTTTTCGATAAGCCGTACGCGCTCTGCCGCAATCAGTGGGTTCTTGCGTAAGGGATCAGCAGCCGATTCGGATACCGCAACCAGGGCATCCGTTCCGCGCGCAAGCCACGCACTGCGCAGCCGATCCTTGAGACCGAAATTGTGAAGGTTGGCGCCATGCTGCGTATAAACATGCCGTACGCGCGTTGAGCCTGCCGCGATTGCCGCATACTGTTGTGCCGCCAGGTTGTGCGAATGCACGACGTCGCACCCGAACGTTTCAAAGAGGTCACGAAGTTTCTGCACGGCTTCTCGATCCCACGGAAACCGACCACGCTTCGCGAACAAACAGTCCACATCGCGGTTCAATTCTACGGCAAGATCGCCGACCTCATCGATGCAACAGACCCGGGTCGAACCCGGATCGCGCTCATTGCGAAGATTCGACCATTGCACCACCAGCTTCTCAAGGCCCCCGTGAGCGAGAGAGATGACAAGATGAATGACTTTCTGCGACATGACGCGTTCCACCGGGCTAGACCATCGACGCAAGACGTCGATACAACTCGTAATACTTCCCCGCCGACACTTCGACGCGGTACCGGTCTTCCCAACGCTGACGCGCCGCGGTGCCGAACCGGGCCCGACGTTCGCCATCCGACGTCAACAAACCAAGTCGTTCGATAAAGCCGGCCGAGTCATCCCTTTCAACGACGTATCCCGTCACATCGTCCACGATTTGTTCGCGGGCAGCACCCGCATCGGTTACCACCGCCGGGATGGAGACGCTCATGGACTCGGAAATCACGTACGTGCAGGTTTCCGCCAGCGAGGCGTGTACCAGCAGATCACACTCGGCCAGCACATCGCGTACGTCATTCCGCAATCCGAGAAAATGCACGCGATCACGAATCCCTTCACGTTCGGCAAGCGCCTCGAGTTCGCGGCGCTGCGGGCCCTCGCCGACCTGTACCAGGGCCGGCTTGATGTCGCCGTTGAGATGCGCCATCGCATGGATCACGAAGTCAATTCGCTTGCGTGGAATTTGCCATCCAACGTTCACGACGAGGGGCGTCCCCTCGTCGACGCCTAATTCGTTACGCAACCAACCGGTGGCGCGGGCCGGTGCATGATCGCGAATGGCGTTATAAATCACGGACACCTTGTCCGCCGGAATGCCACGGCGCATCATCGATTCGCGTCCACCCTCGTACACCGCCACCATGTGGTCGAAACAGATCGACACCGCGCGTATGGACGACAGGCTACGCGTCACACGCGACGGGTCGGAGATCTGCTGATCCTGTTGCCAGACCCAACGGGTCTGGCCGGCACCGCGCAGGCGGCTCAAGGCACGGGCGACCAGGCTCGGCCACTCGTTTCCGAAGTGCACGACGGCAACATCCGGATTCAGGCGATTCACGATTTTTGCAGCCGGCAAGGCGAAGGCCCACGGGTGTTCGCGCTCTTCACCCTCACTCCAGCCCGGGATCGTCTCCCATGACACGCCTGCCTCACGCAAGAGCCCGGCCAGCTCGTCGATGGGTTCGTCGGCAAAGATGACGGTCAGCGAATCACCTCCGGCCTGGAAGGACTCGCCCAGTGTGACCAGCAGCCACTCGAACGCGCCAAGCTTGTTCGGAATCAAATTACAGAAAAAAGCGGTTCTCATTCCCTGCAAGCCTCAGGCCTCACGGCCGGTCGTCTCAAAAATATCGCGGCGCGTGGCCCCATCCGGTTGCGGATCGCCGCCGGCAACGCGCGCCGTCTGCGCGTAGCGACGCAGCTGCCCGATCGACATCAGGAAGGTTACGAGATGAAAGTCGAACGGCATACGCTCCGGCAATTCCGCGCGCGCGGCAGCAAGTCGTTCATGATCAAAGATCTCGAGCCCCTCTAGCGCGGCCAACCCCTCGTCCACACATGCTGCGCCGTCCGTTCCACGTATCACGTCCACGGTCGATTCCACACCCCAGGCACTACGCGTATACGACTCCGACGACGGTCCGACCGCTTCGTCGACCGGCGCTACAACCGCCCTGGAACGCGAGCGCGCGCGTGCGGGAAGAAAGCGCTTGAGCACCGAGCGCAGGCACATCAGGGCCGCGCGTTCACCCGTATCGCCCTTGGGGATCCAGGCCGTACGGCCACCATAGCGCAGAAGGCCGAGCAAATACGCCGTACAGGGCTTGCGATGATCCGGTCGACTTTCACGCCACCAGGTCCAGAGCTCCGAATGAAAGATCGGTGCCGCGACGCCCAGGTGTTCCATCAAACTCAAATTCAACGGCATGTCGATCTGCCTCGAGATCAGGGCTTGCACACGCTTCTCGATTCCGAACTCGAAACCGTTGCAAGGGATGTGGTCGGTCTCCGCATCGAAGCGATGCAGCTGTTCGCGCAGCAACGCTCTCCCGGTGTCGCTCAGAAGGGCGGTCAACGCCCGCAGGTATTCCGGAGTGAAGACCGATGCGCCATTCATATACGCCTTCGGCGGGATCAGGTCCGGATCGAAACTCTCAAAGGCATCGATCTCAAATACGAAGTAGGGGCTGCCCTTGAGCAGGGTATCGAAGAGAAAGGCGTGCGCCACACTCCGAATACCGTCCTGCGCCATGTGCGCGGCGTCGGCCAGAAAATGGGTCTTGAGCGGATCGAACATGCCCCCGGTCAGCAGAAACCCGTCGGCAAGTATCTTCGACCATTTCTCCGAACCATATAACCGGGCGTCATGCGTGGCGCCGCAACTCAAGGCAATGCTTCGAGCGGCATCGAGTTCCCGGCACTCGCCCGGTGCCAGCGTGATTGCCCGTCGCCCCGACCCGCCACTCTGCAGCGCCCAGCGCGAATCGAATCCGCCGCTCAACAACATCGGAGTCGACGGGTCCGTCCAACGATCCGTCACCGCGCGCTGAACCGCCTGCCCCACCGCGGTGGCGTCGCCCCACAGGGAGCGCCCGCGGCTGCGAATCCCGTTGTCGGGTGGAGACCGGTAGGGATGAATCGCGGGTGCGATGCCGGGCGCTAGCCTGACGCGGCACCCGGCCTCCACCTGCAACACGTTCTCCACCGAAGTCTGCGGGCGCCCAAGCACACAGCCCATCGCAAGGGCCTCAAGCAGCACATCCCAACAGAGGCTCCGGAGCCGCTCGTCAAGACCAAGGAGGCTCACTACCTTGTCGGAGGCTGCGGGACAATCGCTTAAGAGCGTATAGAAAACCGGTCGCGAACCATAGGGATCGGCCAATAACTCAACGCCACTTCCATCGCCCGGAAAGAAGACACCGCGAAAACTTCCGTCGACAACGCGAAGCCATGCGTCCAAATCGTCATCTATTCCCGGCGGCGGGCTGAAGTTTCCTTCGATCCAAGCCACGCCGTCGGCAAGCGAATAGCACCCCGCCGCCCCAGGATCTGCGGTCTCGATTGTAGCCAATCGAAACCCGTTGCCCGCATACGCGACACAGGGCGTGCTGGTCGAGAGTGACACCGGCCACGGATCACCCGATCCGACCGCATCAGAATGGAGAAGAAATCCCGCCATCGAAAACACGCACGGCGTTATCGCCGCACAGTCTGTACTAATTGGTTATGCTCGCCCCGCGCGACAGTCGCGGATACAGCAGATCCGCAACGATCTGGTTGCCGCGACTGGTCAGGTGGCACTGGTCAGCAAAAATCCGTTCACCGCGGTGTTCGCGCAGAAGCGGCAGCAGATCGGTCATCGCGATCCCCATTTCATCAGCAAGCCTGCGGGCCTGACGCTGCGGATACGTAACATCGTCGCTGAGCGTCTCGAATTCGACCTGGGCGCTGACCGGGAACATCACAACGTGAAGATCGGCCCCGGCCTCCTTACAGAGATCGCGTATCTTGCCAAGATGCTCTCCGATGTAGTCCCAGCTCTCCTCGGACCAGGCAGCACCCCAATCGTAGCGGGCCTTCTCAACCATTTCGTTCCAGGCTTCGGGACGCTTGAGATACGTCTTCTCCTGGTAGTCCGTTGACCACTCGAACCGACGGTTGATCTCCGGATTGAGGCGCAACCGCATCAACCCCACCTGTTTATGAAGTTTGCGTACCGTGTACAGGCGATAGAGCAGGCTCCGACGTAGCCACTGCGATAGCGGCACTTTTTGCGATTCCCCCAAGAAGCCCTGCGGCGGGCGTGAATCATTTACGTAGAGTCCCAGCACAACGCTGGAGGGCTGCGCCTTGAGCGCATGGTCGCGAAGCTTCAGGTAGTAGTCGGCGATCCCCAGATCGCTCATCCCGTAGTCCAGACATTGCCATTGCCGGGCGGGATCCGGCTCATTTGCCGCGCGCCTCTCTTCGAGCAAGGCCGTGAAGGTATTGGTCCACGGTACGCCGCCGTTGAAGACGATTGAATCGCCGACAAAGGCGATTCGCGCACGGTCGTCCTTCGTAATTTCCGGACTGCGCATACCGTCGGAATTGATTTTGACGAGCACATCGCCGCCGCCATCGTACGACATATGCCAGCCGCGAACCTTCGGTTTGATTCGAAAACAGCCCGCGGAATCCTGATAGAAATAGTCATGCACGCGCAACTCCTGCGGCGGCAATCCGCGCAACGCACCATGTTTGACGACAAAGCAGATCTCCACCAAAGCCAGTACGACTGCCATCGCGACGACGGACAGCATCAGCTTCTTGAGAATTTTCTTCACCTCAACTCACGCACAACACGCGCGGGATTGCCCGCGCAGATGCTATTCGGCGGAACGTCGCTCGTGACCACTGCTCCGGTACCGATCACAGCGTTCTCGCCGATGCTGACGCCCTTCAGAACCGTTGCATCGGCGCCGAGCCAGACATTGGACCCGATGCGGACCGGGGCGATCTCGGCATCGTCGACCGCAGCGCCCTCCCGGCGGCGCTGCGGATCGAGCGGGTGACCATCGTTGTCATGAATACGGACCCCCGCCGCAAGCAGGCAATGATCCCCGATCTCAATCTTCGATCCGCTCGACAGGGTACAGCCGTTTCCGATGAATACGTGGCTACCGATCACGATCTCCGGCTCGGGCGATCGATTGCTGATGAAGTAGAAACAACTACGCCCGGACAGATTGACATGGTCGCCCATGCTCAGCCGTCCGCGACCGCGCATAAACGGAATGCGCTCCGCGCGTAACCCGACGCCGACAGTGCGGCATACCGAGCGCAGAATCGGCTCCACGACGAGCAACTTGAATAGGAATGAACTGCTTTCGACGACAAAGACGCCGAGGCGATAGATCCCGCGTATCAGCGGCCTTAGGAAGCCCGGAATTGGCAATCCGCTGTACAGGACTCGTTTCCCAATTCGCTTCCAGAGCGGCGATGGAGCAGCGGGTGTCATATATTCATCCAGGGTGGCCGAGACGGCGGGGTCGGAAACAACGGAATCAGCCTGTGGTGCGGCGCGCAATGGCGACGAGTGTCACGCCCGACCAGGGCAGAATCGGATCCAGCACTTTGACCAACGGAATAATCATGTTGAAGAACTTCGCCTGCATGCGATCCAGTGCTTTACGCTTGATCACATGACCAAAGAACCACCACCCCAGTGCGCCGACCTTGTTCATGCTGAAACATTCCTGCAGGGCAAAGCCGGACTGCTGCAAGAGATTCTCAATAGCGACGTTGTCGTAGCGGCGTAAATTCCCGATCGATTCATCCATCGATCCACGCAGCCACTCGCCGGCGGGAACAACAAGAATCAGGGTGCCCTCGGGGCGCAGACAGTCGCGAATATTCCCCAGGGCCTTGCCGTCATCTTCGACAAACTCGAGTACGTTCGAGCATAAGATCGTATCCACTCCCTTAAGATCGTCCGGCACCGCCGAACTGACATCCCATTCGACAACACGCATACGACGACGTTCATGGAACGTGTTGCGCAGCACGCGCAGGTACTCGGGGTCGGATTCCGCGAGAATGAGTTCATCCTGGTCCAGCATGAACTGCACGTGCGTTCCGAGGCCGGCACCGACTTCCAGCACCGTGCCCGATAGATAGGGATGAACGCGGGCCATCGTCCATTCCGTCGCACGCCGGGCGAGCTGCAGGCTGCGCAGGGTCGCTTCACCGAAACGACCCTCATACATGTCGTCGATCAACCAGTACTTCAAAATAACGCCGAGCGCCTGTACGGCGTCCTTCATTCCTATTTTCTTGCCTTCGAGGTAAGTCCGGCCGCTGTATCGAATCGGAGTCTCGAACACACGGCAGCGTCGTTTCGCGATCTTGGCCGTGATCTCCGGTTCGATCCCGAAACGGTTAGATCGGATCGGAATCGTCTTCAGAATACTCATGCGGAAGGCCTTGTAGCAGGTCTCCATGTCCGTCAGGTCGAGATCGGTAAAAAAGTTCGACAGCATCGTCAGGAGGCGATTGGCCAGCGAGTGCCAGAACATGAGGACACGGCGATACTCACCTGCCGCGTACCGCGATCCGTAGACCACGTCGGCTTCGTTCTCGAGAATGGGCTTCAACACACGCGGATAGTCACCGGGGTCATATTCCAGATCCGCGTCTTGAATGATTCCAATGTCGCCCTCGGCTTCCTGGATCGAGGTACGAATGGCTGCGCCCTTGCCCTGGTTCTGCTTGTGCTGAATCGCGCGAATGCGGGGGTCGCGCGCGGCCAATCCCTGTAGAATCTCCCACGAGTTATCCTTCGAGCCGTCGTCAACGGCGACGATCTCGATTTCCGTGATCTCATCCGGCAAGGGCGCCCTGAGGACGCGGTCCATGATGTCCTCAAGCGTGGCCTGCTCGTTATAGACAGCCATCAGAATCGAAAGTTTCATGACAACATCTTGCAGCGATTAGAGGCTGTTGACCAGCCAAGGATTAGACAGGGCCTGTTCACGACACCCGCAGGCGTCTTCCGACAAGATAACGCGCAAGCAATCGCAGCCAGGGCCGAGGTCGACGGTGTGGCGCGGCCAACCCCTTGACCAGGGAGAGCGCCCACAGCTGTACGGCCTTCAGGCGCGCACCCCGGTTGAAGGCCATCCATGACGCATTCCAATACTGGTTCGCCACCGCCCAACGGCGCAACTCGGGATGCCCTTCAAGTGCCCCCCCGGAATCGAAAGCCTTCTCCAATACGCGCAGCACCTCGGGCAGAAAACGACGATCGTCCATACTGAGACTTCCAGTCATGAAGCGGTATCGCGCCAGTGGCGCCGCCATGCAGGCGATCGGATGACGGGCGGCGATACGCATCCAGAGATCGTAGTCTTCGGGGCCGCGAAAGGACGTGTCGAATCCGTCGGCAGCGTCAAGCGCGGCGCGGCGCGCCAGCACCGTCGAGGTCGCAACCGGATTGTGATTCGCAAACTCCTCCAGGGGAATCAGGCGAAACGATTCGTTGCTCGCCGCAGCCTTATCCGGATCGTCATCGGCAAAGCTTACATGTCCCGCGCACCAGACGGCGACTTCCGGGTGCCGCGCGGCGAGTCGCAACTGAGCGTCAAGCCGGTGCGGCAACCAGGCGTCGTCGCCATCCAGAAAGGCGACCCACTCTCCAGTCGATGCCTCAATCCCCGTATTGCGCGCGCCGGCAGGCCCCTGATTCTGCGTATGTACAATGACACGGCAGTCGGCCGCTGATTTCTCCAGGACTTTCACGGTGTCGTCCTCTGACGCATCGTCCACGATGATGATCTCGGTATCCGTAAACGTCTGACCGCGAACCGTCGCGAGTGCCTCCGCAATGGTGGTAGCGGCGTTGTACGCCGGAATGATGACGCTCACGGCGGGCATCAGTCGCTCCCCTTACACAGAAGCGCCAGCGGCTTGACATCGAATCCCCCGCGCCAGATTTCGTGAAAGCCGTGTCGCTTCGCGTGGCGCGTCGCGGTGTCGACCGAGAGCGCGGTCTCGCTAAACCAGGGCCGCTTCGATTGGCGGCCGGTCGTGCCGTACAGCATTCCGGCCATTATCGGGCGCAAATAGTAAAACGCTGTCACAGGGCGCGCGAGATTCCGCACAAACTGGCGCCGGTAGTAAGCGGGTGCGTGCAGTTGAACCAGTAACTTTCCTCCGGGCTTCAAGACGCGCGCCATTTTTGCCAGCGCTGTTTCCATCTCGACATAGGGCAAAAGCAGGCGGGCGATCACGAGGTCATAGGATCCGGGGGCATGATCGAGGTTCTCGATCGATACCTGTTCGAATGCAAGATCGGCGCCGATGCCCCAGGTCTCTCCAAGTTCACGCGCCATGGCGACCGACTCTCCACTGGCGTCGATCCCGCGCAGAACGGGCAGATCCCTGTTCGCACGCCGCCGGCGAAGCGCGATATCGTAAAGTCCGTATCCGCCCAGGCACCCCACGTCAAGGATCGCGGTTGTCTCATCCGGTTCGTCCCCCGGGGAGATCGCCGGCGGCGGTATATAGGGAATCGCATCACACGCCTCCGAGGCGGCGGGCGGAACCGACTCCGGGTCCTCTTCGCCGCGGTGGTAGGCCAGCGCATATTTCCACATTTCGACCGCGTAGGCATCGTGGTCCGGACGGGCCGCGATTGCCGCGACAGACGCATCGAGACGGGTCGCAACGGATGCTACATCGCTTTCCATAGCCAATGCCGGATCTCAGGCGGCGTTCCGCGCGGAAGAGTCGCGCATCACATCTTCGTACATCGCCATAAACTGGGGGTAGACAACATCCCAGGTAAAGGCACCGGCCTGATGCCGTGCCGCGACCGATCGCGCGGACGCGTTCGCACGAATCGCATCCCACTGTTCCGTCAAAAATCCCGCGCGCCCGACATCGACAAACCAACCGCCTTCGCCGACAACACTGCGTAGCGCCGGACTGTCATGCGCCACGACGGGAACACCCTCGACCATCGCTTCAACGAGGCAGATCCCAAAGGTTTCAATCATGCACGGCAATACGAACAGATCGATCGCGCGGTAGAAATGCGGCATAGCCTCAAAGGGCAGATCCCGTACAACACATTGACGCTCGCCCAGGGCGGCGCGTGCCTCCTGTTCGATTGCGGCGGTCTGGCTCGTCGCGTGCCCGGCAAGAAAAAGAAAGACGTTCTTCTCACGATCCATCAAGCCGGCGACCTCGGGGATCAGCGCGTCCATGCGTTTTACATCCTTGATCAACACGCCGGCACAACCAATCACGTAGGCGTCATGCGGTACGCCCCACCGGTCGCGTGCGGCCGTCGCCCCGGTCGCCGTGCCGTGACCGAAGTGCGCCGGATCGAGAAAGTTTGAGACGGTAAAGTGCACGGCGTCGCCACCCACTTCTTCTTCGGCACGCTCACCGGCGGCGGACGTAATGTGTTGCAAGTATCGGAATTGCGCCAGCATCGCGGGGTCTTCGTTCGTTCCGTGCGCGAACACGGTGGCGACATTCAATCGCCCCGCCCGACGTTCTCGTTCTACAGCGAGCGCCACCTCAACATCCTGGGTATGCACGATATCGAAGCCCCCTTCACGCAGATGCGGCAGCATGGCACGCGCAAAGGAACGCTGTTCGAATTCGTACGTCGACTTCTGTCCCCAGCGCCACATGAATGATGGTGCAAGCCGCGTCCAGATCTGTGTCCAGCGATCAGCGCGACGAAAGAACCGCAGCGGTTGATTCGGGCACTGAAACGCCACGGCGTTCCCGCCGTGAAAAAGAACGACGTCGCAGCCCTCGCGATGGAGCCCCTCAGCCAATGCCTTGGCCCAGACCTCGATCCCACGTTGCACGTGCCCCAATCCACTACAAGCGATCGCAATTCTCATACAAATGGGATTAAGGGTTCAAGGTTCAGGGCTTCAGCGGTTCAGGGCTCCACGGGACATAGCGTCCGGACCTGCATGGCGCGCCCACCACGCAACAAACGCCGGCGTTCCTGCCGACGCAATCCTGCCGGCCTGCTCATCCAGCATCTCGAACAATCCCAACATACCGTCAATGGGTTGGCGTGTGGCGTGCAGCAGCACAAACACGTCGCCACGATCGTCCTGTTTCAGTTCAAAGTCGCGACAGGTGAAAGGGCCGTCAATCGAATCCTCGGCGTAGGCGAAGAGCCATCGCACGAAGCGGAGCCATTGCACCGGATTGTGATTGCCGTCGTAATCGTCGTACCCGCAGCCGGGGTGAAGAACCGCCAGGCGCATACTTGCGCCGCATTGCTCGAGCACGTCGTACGGGGCAGTCGGACGAGCAAGGTCGCGGCGATAAAACTGAAATCCTGGGCCGCGTTCGGCAAGCGTCCCGGGCCGGTCGAAATAGTACTCCAGGTGCTTACGTGTATAAAAATCCGCCAGCATCACGTAGCCTTCGGCGGGAACGACACGGTCCATGGCACGCGCGACATCGTAGGCGTCGCCCCGCGATCGATGCATTGCATACGCGGTCGGGCTGTTGAGCGCGAAACAGACGCCCGCAACGACGACGATCGCAGTCGCAGAACGCCGGCCAACCCTCCCGCCCGTGCGGGCAGTGGCAATATCGCGGATGGTCAGCACGGTTAAAAGTACCAGCGGCACAAGGGGCGTGACAAAGAACTCGCGCTCCGACGGCAGCCACCAGAGGAAGAATCCGTACGTGACGACAACCCAGACCAGCATGCAGAGCCGCAGGGAGGCAAACGACCTGCGCCGCAGCACGGCCCAGCCCTGCCAGGCCAGGGCTCCGATCGCAAGCGGTATCACGATCTTCATAAAGGCGGGAACCGCAACAGGGAGCGCCACGACATTCCAGAGCTGCGAATAGGCCAACTCGCGGATCCCGCGCAAGCTAACGTTGTCCATGGTGCCCCAGCCGGGGTTGATGACAACGGCGTACGAAAGGCAAAAGTCGATGAACCCGGCAAGGCTGGAACCCGCCTCGAGCCCGACAAAGGCGGCGACGTAGCCAATTAAGACAACAACGGCGGCGAGCCCGACCACCACAATCGCGTGCCGCCATCCGTGGGTGCCGTAGCGGTGCACGAGGTACGCCACCAGCGGTAGACAAAAGAGAATGCTCGTCTGGTGATAGAAGATGGCCGTGGCAAGCAGGAACCCGGCAATCACCTGGGGTCCAAGCCGAAGACGATCGTCCTCCTGATGCAATAGCAACGCGACGACCAGCGTCAGGCAGGCTGTCGATGGCACATACACTTCGACCTGTGTCGTGTAGTAGCCAAACCCCTGCAGGCTCAGGAACAAAAGACCAAACGCGCCGGCAAGCATCGTTGATCCAGAGATCTTTTCGACCATGAAGAATATCGCGACGACAACCGCGCTTGCCCAAAAGATGTTGTGAATCTGGGCAGCCAGGATCACGTCGCAACCCGAACAAATAGCTCCAAGGACCAGGTAGAAACCTCGAATCGCGGGGATGTAAAGCAGGTGATGCGGATGAAACATTCGTTCGCCGACGCGCGCGGAGGTGGCGTAAGCCAGGCTGTCTCCGGATTGCGCCGCGGCGCGCAGCAGGAACAAGACCAGGAACGTGACCAGCGCCAGTAGCGCTATCACGAAGGCACGGGTCGATCGGGAAGACACCCCGACAACGGGACGATCCCTTGCAGCTAGGTCGTTCATGGCGGGTCCCCGGCGGTTCAGGCACCCGGCGTGACGGGCTCGGGATCGATTGAATGGCGGCGATAGAGCACCCAAGGTCCATCTTGCTTCTCGAGCACAAACCCGGCCAGTAAGTCACGGGCGCGCATCGGGATTTCACCGCACACGAGGAGATAGTCTAGATCGTCATAATGCCGCGGGTCGAACCCATCGCTCTCGACCCACCAGCGCACCCATTCATGGTTGCGGGGCAACGATCCTTTGTCACTCCGGCGGGCGATCGGAAATGACCGTGCGTCCAGCGTGCGCATCGCGACGATGCCCTTCTTCCAGACGACGTAGTAATCGGCCATGTGAATGCGTGACGGATAACCACGGTAGTACGGATCGAAGACAACCCCGGCCAGCGTTCCCGGCGCGGCGTCCGACGGCAAAGTCTCGATCCCAATGCTCCGATTCTCGCGGTCGAACCCGTACAAGTAGACGGCCCACAACATCATTTGAAGCGCGACACAGAGACAGATCACCGCCGGCATACGGGAGTGCGCGGCACCGCGACTCAGACAGGCCGCGAGAATGATCATGCCCAGGATGAACGGAACGGAAAACCTTTGAAAGATAAACGAGTAGCCCGGCAGATACTCCGGCAACAGGAAAAAACAGCCCGCCCCGGCAACGGTGAACAGCAGCGCCCATCGCGTGCCGCGGGGAAGCGGCAACGGCGCCGCGGCGCGCAGGCGGCGCACAACGCCGCCCAGCAGGCAGGCGACAACCACGCCAAAGGCGAGCACGGAGATCCCCATACCCGCCGCCGCGACCGCAAGATGCCGATTGTCCGAGACCAACAGTTCGAGACGGCGGAAAATTGAACCGAGGTATTCGGCGCGGTAGTAGTAGAACATCGACGCCAGCATGCTCCCTGAATGCTCCGCATCGTTGACCTCGGTCAACTTCCAGACCAGCACGAGCAACCCGGCCGGCACCAGTGGCAGCAGCTGCCGCATCATCCAGCGGGGGCCGCGGCGGGCCTCCAGTGCCAATGCAAGGATGAACAGCAACCCGGCAAACAAAAGCCCGAGCACATGCACGAAAAATAAAAGCACGAAAAGCGCCGCCAGCATCCAGTGTCCCCGCCCCGTATCGATTGTCGCTATCATGCATGCAAACGCCAGGAGTACCAATGGAACGGCAAGTGTGAATCCGACGAAACCCATGACCACGCTCTGGTTGCAGGCGACCAGGAACGCCAACAGCGCGTACCAGGGATTGCCCCCGACGCGGCGAACCAAAACCAACGCGGCCACCGGGAATAGCGCGATATAGAGCCCGTAGAAAACACGGTTGGCAAACTCGACCGACGGGAAAATCGGCAAACTGCAGAAGACAAGGTGAAACACGTTGGGGCGCAGAAAGAGGTCCATCGTGTAGTAGTTCGCGAACTCGTTGGCGGCTGCATAGTGCCGGTTGATCGTCGCAAGGGCGAGGTGGTTCGGAATGTCGACGAACGGATAAACGCGCATGCTGACCATGATGGTCACGTGCAGGAATAGAAAGAGCGCCAGCAGGTAACCGAAGGATGGCCCCTGCGCGGCAGCCGTATGGCCCGCCTCACCGGTCGGCGAAGGCGGTGAAGCCCGCTCAACCTCCTGTGGCGCGCTACTCATCGCCAGCCTTGCGAAACACCTGCCAGACGTCAAAAGTCGCAACGAGCTCGTACGCCGCCCGTGTGTCATCGCTCATTAACAAGCCATCCTTCTCGTGCGTGTCCATGACCAGCCAATCGTAGCGACCGTCGTTCACACGGGTGTGGATGCGATTAACGGCGCCCGCGTTGAGCGGTTCGATATAGCGCGCCAAACCACGATCGTCGAATGCCGGATGCCCCGCGAAGAGCGTGATCACGTTGTGAGACGGCGCGTACATGCTGCCGTCTTGATTCTTGAGATAGTCGACAACATCCACGAAGGACGCGTCGAAGCGACCGCGCGCCTTGCTCACATTGTAGGGGGCCCATGAATCGAACTGGAACGGCAACAAGACCAGGGCGACGGCCACGGCGCTCGCGCGCAGATCCCCGGCCGAGGCGATAGCTCGTTCGAAACCCATCGCCGCCAGGCAGGTCAATGCGAAGTAGGCGGGGATCAGGCTATTCGTGTCGCCACCTTCGGATGCCGCGGTCAATACGCTGCCCCCGAGAAAAAAGGGAGCGGCCAGCAACGCCAACCGGTACGGCCGATCACGCCAGAGATCGCGGGCGAAGTACAACGCCAACCCAACACCCATGAGCGTCACCGGCGAACGACGAAAAAGAAAGGCATAGTGCATCAGTTCCGAAACACTGTAGCCGTGATTGGCCTGTATCTTCATGCGACCAAAGATGTAGAAGGCCATCCAGTCTCCGGCCAGCTGCCGGAACAGAAAAAAGTACAGTGCAAAAGCCGCTCCGGCAACGACGACGAACGGCAACAGGTGCCTGCGTCGGTCGATGAATAGAAACAGGACCGCGCCGGGCAGCGCAAATACGGCGGTCTGCTTTGCGAAGAACGCCAGCATCAGCAACGCGGCAGCGCCGCAGGTGGAAGCCATTGACCGGCGTAGAAGTAACCCGTAAGCCGCCAGCCACAGGACATGGCAAAGCAGGTCGGACTTGAAGGCAGCGAAAAACCACTCGGTCTGCCAGGCAATACTGATGAACATCGCCGCAAACAGAAGCGCTACCGTACCCCCGCCGGGTCGGCGCAAGAAGGTGCGAAGCAAGAACCCACCCGCAAGCAGGGCGAGGCCCAGGCTGAACAACCGCCCCCACAGGAACGACGGATCCGCCGTTCGGTACACAGCGCTCATCACCAGCGGATAGAGCGGCGTATAGATGTCCGCTGCACCGTGAACCGTGGGATCGCGATAGATAGCGCTGCCGTCAGCCGCCTGCACGACCTGGCAAAGTGTCTTCCCCTCGAAAATTCCGAGTTGCACGGGCAGGCAAGCGCGCAAAAGCAGGATGGTGATGCCGTAGAGGATGAACAGCGCACACCCGAGCATCAAAAGCCGCGTACACCAACGCTCAATGGGTTTCTTATCACTCATCGTGGTCTCATGTACCGTCGCCGGACGGCGATGGGCGCCGATAGCGTCCCAGCATGTCGTTCAGCCTAATCCTGAACAGATCAAGGATCATGTTCAGCGGATCACCGATCAGCGAGACACGGCTGCCCTCGGCGTTCAACCAATGGATCGGCGACTCGCTGACACGGTAGCCGTGCTTGAGCGCGATAAACAAGATCTCTGCGTCGAAGCAGAATCGTTTCACACGCTGCATCTGGAAAAGCGCCTGTCCTGCCTCCCGCGTGAAGGCCTTAAATCCGCACTGCGTGTCGCGCCACGCGTTGGTGAGGAGAATCCGGACCAGGAGATTAAACGTCTTGCCCATGCGTTCGCGATACCAGGGCTGGTGCTCATCGATACTGGACTGGGCATGCTCGCGTGAGCCGATCGCTACGTCATAACCCTCAACCAATGCGCCCACGAGCTTGTGAGACTCCTCGATCGGTGTCGACAGATCGGCATCCGAAAAAAGAATGTAATCGCCCGTAGCGGCCAGCACGCCGCGGCAGACAGCACTGCCCTTGCCCTCGTTCTGCGGTGCCTTGATAACCTTGAATCGCGTGTTTCCAGCCGCGGCCGCCTCCGCCACATCCACCGTCAGGTCCGTGCTGCCGTCGTCGACGAGAATGACTTCCCAGTTCGTTGTCGCCCGTCCGAGAAATTCCAGAATGCGTTCAATGCTTGAACCAACACGCTCGGCCTCGTTATAGGCCGGGACGACGACGCTCAACGTCTTGTCGCCAATCGGAAGCTGTTCATTGTCGGACATTACGAACCCTGCGTGGCCTCTTCCGTTATCGTGGGTCGCGGATCGAGCACACGGAACAATCGCGCGTCATCGACATCCGGGCGCGCAAAGCCGTCCACCTGTTCATAGCGATAATTCTCGGTAATCGGTGTCGCGTGACCGAGGTCGAGATAAACATGTTCGGCACCGGAATCGTGCAGCCAGGGGATCAGGCCCTCCAGTGAGCTTCCGTAGTAGTAGAGAAATCCGACGTCGGGCCGCAAATACATAACGAGGTAATTGTCGGAGATGATGCCGTCCCGCGAACTGACACCGGCATAGCTCTTATGCACGGCCTCCGAACGCATGGCGAAGGTCTCAAGGTTTCCCCGCAAATGTGCATAGGCCGGAAGGGCAACCGCCCCCAACAGCACGGAGGCGCAGGGGATGAGCATCAACCAGCGCGCCTGCCGCTCAAGCACATCCGCATTGAACTGAAGATAACAGCAGCCTGAGAGAAGCAACAGCGGTAGCGCGGGAAGAATGAGCCGCGCGTAATCGAAGGGTCCCACGGCGCGGGCCGCGATGATCGCCATCATGCAGATCCAGTACGTGACTGCTGCGGTAAGAAAGAAAAGGTACAGCTGACCATTCTCTCCATTCGGTTCGGACGGCCGCTCGCGACGTGCGTAGAGCACGACCCGCACGAGTACACCGACCGTCAGCACGATGGCAGCCGCTGCGACCAGGCGGCCAAGCAGGCCGGTGCCGCCGTAAGATATCACGAGGTTCAAATGCTGCACATGGGCCGTTGTCACCGCGCGCAGCACTTCGGGAAGGGTTTCATGATACTCCAGCCGATTGCGACCGGTCATGTGGCCGGTCAAGCTGCGGTTATACAACAGGTAGGCGCCCGCGACGGCCACGGTGATGACCGCCGAGACCGCGCAGCGCAGGACATCGGCACGCCGTTGCCTGATCAATAGAACAAAACCCAACAACCCGAGCAGGCCAACCGCGTAGAGGCCGATGTATCGCAAGACGAACAAGCCTATCGGACAGACCGTGATCGCGACCCATGTCGCCGTGCTGGACTTCCGATAGAAGGCGTGAAGCGCAAGAATATACATGACGAGCAACGCCACGAAACTGATCTCGGAGATCGTGCGCGCAGCCATGTTCATGACTGGCGCCACAAGAAACACAGACGCATAGATCCACGCCGCTCGGCCGACGACGCGATGAAGCGCATAGCAGGCCAATCCGATCATGAAAACGGTCGTGAGCTTGGAGGCCAGGAAGAGATTCACGGGAAGCACGTGGCTGATCCCGGCGATCATCGCCGGATATCCGATCGGCCACATGGCGACATGGTATCCGAGGTCACCCCCAAGCCGATGTGCGATGAACATGGGGTGGTGTCCATGCAGGATATTACTCGCCATACGCAGATAGTAGACCGAGTCATGACCGAGCATGCCGGACGAATCCTCGTACGACAAAGCCAGGATACATGCGGCGATCACGACCCATACAATCAGGAGCTTTGTATTCATCGATCTCGTTTCTCGCGGATGACGCGCCGGAAGATGCCGAGCGTGACCCCGACAACCTTGCCCGCAAGTACGGCCAGCAGCGTGAGTAGCGAATGCACGGTTATGTGCAGCGATCGTTTCAAACAGCGCAGGCAGAACCATAACGAATGAAGAACCAGGTGGCCCCAAAACGGCGGCCGGCCCAGGTAATGCTTCGCGAAGAAATAGCCGCGGTTCCGATGAATGAAATACGCGCCGCGAACATCAAAGTCGGAACGATCGTAACCAACCGGTTCGCCGGGGTCGTGAAACACGGAAGCGCCGGGATTATAAACAATCCGGTGTCCGGCGCGGCGCAACCGTTCGAAAAGATCTGTTTCTTCGCAGTTCGCGCGCTTGACGTAGCGCTCGTCGAAGCCACCAATATCGACGAGCAAAGGTCGGCGAAAAGACATGTTGCCGCCCTGCCCCACATCCACCTCGCAGGGCATGTCCGCGTTGAAATGAAACAGTGGTCGAATATAGCCGGTCCAGGTCACGCCCGGCTTCTTTGCCGTCGAGACGACCGAGTAGTCATCGCTCATGACTTTACCAACGACGGATACCACGCCCTCGTCTTCGTACGGCGCAAGCAGGGCTGCGCGCCAGCCTTCCTGCACGAAGGCATCGTCGTCAATAAACGCCACGATATCGCCCGTGGCCGCCGCGAGACCGAGGTTGCGCTGGTAAGGCATGTTGAGGCGGTTCGAGGGCAGCAGGCTGATTGCGGCATCCATCTCTGCCAGATGCTCCTCCTTCAGCGGTCGCGACGCACTAACGATGATCACCGTGTCGCCTTCGGCGCGTTCGCGACGCAAGGCATCCAGACAACGCGATAACGAGTCAGCGCGCTCCGCAGTAATAATGACGATCGAGAGTGTAAGTGACTCGGTCATTTTCGTACCGATCGTATACGACGATGAATCCATGTCGGCAATGCGGCCAGCCGCTGATGCTTGTGAATGAGCCGCGACCCCGGCATGGCGTCCGCACACCGTTGCGTGTGATGCCGGTAGAGATCCCGGTCGATCAACGCAATCTGGTACAGGAAACGACCCGCTTCGCGACCGGTCGATTCGTCAGGGCGTTGCCCTGCCGCCACCAGCGCGCGTTCGAAAAGCGCAGCCCCGTCGTCCGCACCGCCACGCTGGTACATGATCGCGGCCATGCGGAAAAGGCACCCCGCTTCAGCATTCTCACCGTTTTCCTTATATAGATCCGGAAAGACAGCTTCATAGCCGTACTTTTCAACGATCCGGTTCACGACTTTCCGCTCATGGAGGCGATCCGTGGCGTTGTCGTGCCCGCAGAGGTGGTCGTCATGCGAGCGACAGAGATAGACCACCTCATCGACCGCTCGAAAACTGCAGTGTTCGACCGCGCGCGCGTAGAAGTCGTAATCCTCGGCGTAAGGGAGATCCTCGTCGAAGGACCCGACACGGTCGAAGCAGGATCGGCGAATCATCGCGCCGCCCTGCGGCACGGTGCAGCCGTGAATCATGGCCGGCAACATGTCCGAGCGTTCATACGCCGCGAACGATCGTCGCCCCGTCTCCCGCATGTCTTGATCCACGAGTATCCACTGACCGTAAAGAATATCCACGGCGGGCTCATCCCGCAGAATGCGACGATAGTTCTCGATCGCACGCTCATCGAGTTGATCGTCCGCATCGAGCCAGACCACAAATTCGCCACGCGCCTCTGCGATGCCGCGGTTCCGCGCGCACGATACACCGCCGTGCGGAACGGCAACATAACGCAGTCGCGCGTCTTCGATGCCCGCCACGAATTCAGTCGTGCCGTCCGTCGAGCCGTCATCGATCACAACGACTTCAAGATCGTCATCCGACTGGCGCAAGGCGCTCTCAATCGCATCTCCGAGGAAATGGCAGCGGTTATACGTTGGTGTAAGGATGCTGATCATGGCCGCGCCGGCATGGGCCCCGATTCACTCAGAGGCTCGTCCTGTAATAGCAAAACCAGTATCGCAGTTTCCACGACATCAGCGCGCGCCACAGCGCCGGATGATATTCTTCGAGGCGATCCATGCGCCGCCGCACAAACGGATCGCCCGTCGCCCTCCTAATGCCACCGTTACGAATGACGTAATTACTGTCGACCAGGTCAAAAAAGCACTGGCCGGCCATTTTACGATTCTGCCGCGCCTCTTCACCCTTCCACATCGCATCCTTTGACTGTTCACGCGTGTGGGCGTAGTCATGGTTCTGATGAATGGCCGTCACCGTCTCGGAACAGTTGATCAATTTCGCCCCACGCGTCCGGGCGTGATAGAGCATCCAGTTGTCCCAGGCCGTGCGGCCCAGTGCGAACGGCGGCATGTCTTTCCAGAATCCCCTGCGGAATACAAAATAGTCGATCGCATCGTCACCGGCGGGCACCCCCCGCGTACGCGCGTCTTGAAACCACGCCTGCGTTGCCGACTCGTCACCGAACGACAGTGATTCGGTCACATCCAGATCCAGACGTTCTCCGACAAGCAGAAATTCCGGTTCTGCGGCACAGATCGCGACGGCATCAACAAAGGATTCATCCAGCACGATGTCGGCATTGACGTATGCCAGGATGTCGTAGCGCGCCATTGCCTGCGCGCGATCGAAGACCGAAGTCAGCAACGGGGTTCCATGCTCATTCGTGTCTACGGCGTCGACATGGGGGCAATCGAAGTCGCGCGCGGCATCGCGCGTGCCTTCGTCATCGCCTACCAGCACCACTTCACAGGTGTCGCGCATGGCCTGGAGCGCAGCCAAGGCGTTACGCTGGATCATCCCGATGTGGCCCTTGAAAGCCTTGGGGCAGGTAAAAACGGTAATCATCAGGCTAATTCAGCGGTCAAGCCGACAGGTTCGTGACGGCATACGAATCGACCAGGTCGGCCGGAAGCTCGAAGTCCGGGTGACCGACAACCAGGGCAACCGCACCGGTCAGTCCGCCCGTGACCTCCGTACCGGAGATGTTCGTCAGGCCGCTTGACACCAGATCATACGTAGGAGTCACAAGGCTGTAATCCTTCCCCGGCGCAAGCGCGGGACGAATGAGCTCCAGGTCGCAATCGGTACCATTGTACGAGTCGAATCGAAACTCCGGACGTCCGGGAATCTTGAAGTCGTCGATCATGATGAACCCCGTCGCAATCGTACGCGTGAGAAACTCGATCTCCTTGTCCAGAATCCAGTCCTCACCCCAGTGCGCGTCGAGCCAGAACGTGCAGCATCCGGATGCCAGGTCAGGCTGTGCTTCGAACAACCGGTACAGAAAGTCCGGCGATCCGACTTCGTCGATGCGCGTACAAGCATGCGCGCGGCACTGCCTGCGGGCGATTTTTAGTGCGGACGGGTCGACGTCGCACGAGAAGACCGGAAGACCGCCATAACGCGCGCCGACGTGGTAGGTCGTGAACCCGACGTAGCTTCCTGTTTCGATGAATGCTTTCGATTCGCTGAGCAGATGATCGGCCAGCCGAATGAGATTACGGTCACAATGAAAGCCTGGCCCGCGCGTGAATTCAGATGCTGCACCGGGGACGGCCCCGAGCCGATCCAGGCTTGCAGCGATCATCTCCCATTCATGCGCCATGCCCGCTTCCGCCTGGCGTCGTTCCAGGAACTCCAAGATCGGCCGGGCCAGGCGCCAGGGAAGCACGCGTGGAAGCATTTCTGTTACACCCGATGGCATTCGCTGTAAGGCAAGGTAACGGCGCGTTGGCGGGACCGGCTATATCACTTCTTCGTAGACCGCCCGGGGGAAAAGATCCAGGCAGCCGCCGGCTGTGGCATTCACGATCTCGACGCCGTGCTTTTCCGCCACGCGTCGGATGATGCGAAGTTGGTCCCATATCTCGACGTAGAACATACAGATTCTTCCGAAGTCCTCGTAAAACCACTCGTCGTAGCCGTGACGGGTCATCGCACTCTCGTCTTCCTCATAGAAATGACGGCTCTTCTGGTAATTCAAAACCTGATCCGTATCGAATCCCACGAGGTAGATTCGCTTGAAGCCCATATAGATCATGACCTGAATCGCGAGAACCAATACGCCGCCATGCAGGAGTCCGCGATCGAGCGCAATTCCGCGGCGACTGATATCCGTCTCGGTGCCTTTGGTATGCAGATAGTGCAGCCTGCGATTCCGCAGAAGACCTTCCCGGACGATCTGGGGCCGGTCTGACGTCGGCGTAAGCAAAATCGCCTCGCCGATTGTGGCGTCAGCCTGCTTTACCCAGTCGCTCCAGGCTTCTTCCGTGATCGGGTCGTGACGCCCCGACAGAATATGGTATGCGGGCTGGATCACGTCGAAATCCGGGTGAACGAAGAAGTTGCTGACGGACATGCAAATCTCGTTGGCCAGTGGCTTGAGGTCCTGCGTCTTGATCGAAGGGCCACAGCCGAGCAGAAAGCCGCGTTCGCCCCGGTGGCAGCCTTCGAATACCTTATTCTTTGCGAGCGCATTCCGCACCTCGCTGCTTAGCCTTTGGGTCAGCATGCGTTTTACGACACCGGCCAACCGATACAGGCCGGGAGGCAAGGTCCAATACGGCAAATCGCGCAGTATCGCTTTCATATCCAGATCCTGTGTCCGCGTCGGCTCGAGATTCGACCGGAATCATCCCGGCCGCACGTAACGAATGCCCTGCTAGATTCCGGTGGGCTCCAGCCGCTGAAGCGCGAGCCAGAAGCCTTCACCATCGTTCCGGTGCCCTTGCCAGATTTCAGGAATAAAAGACGCGTCAGGGCAAACGCGCGCAAGTTGATCCGCAAGCGCATGGAAGTCCATGTCGCCTTCGCCAATCTGCAAGCCTTCCCCATCGACACCGCGCGCGTCGGCGATATGCAGATGCGCCGTATGCGGTCCCGTGGTCTCGACAAATTCGTAAAACGAGCGTCCGAAATGGTTACACGTGAGCTTGGAGTGGCAGACATCGAGACAGAGCCGTAGCTTCTGCGCTGCGCAGAACGCGGCCGTGTCCTCGGCGTGGACAAACAGGCTGAGGAAGAGTTGGCCGCCGAAATACCATGGGAACGGCGGTAACGTCTGGCCAATAATTTCGACACCGTCGCAGTCCAGCCTGGACAGGCTCGCGGCGAGAATTTCGTATCGATCCGATATAGCCCGCCCGGTCAGCGGTGCGTCGGTCGTGAAACCACCGAGGCTGGCGACAATGAGCGGATCCGTCGGCTGCTTGAAGTGGGTCCGCAGACGACGCGTCACGTCGATGACGCGCTGCAGTTCCTCGATCGAACGGTCGCGATAAGCCGGATCCGGATTCGACAGATCCAGCAAATGGTCACCGTGGAACGTGTCCGGACTGTGCACCACGAACCCACATTCATACTCGGCATCAAGGAAGCTTTCGAAGTCCTCTTCCATATCCTGGACGCTCAGGTGAAATTCGAGAAAGCCAGGATTCGATTTCTCCAGGATCGCCTTAAAATCATGCCAGCGCACCGGCACACCCCAGGGTCTTGAAAAGGTATGCGGCCGTGCCACGATCTGCTCCCCTTCGAGATCGCTCTCGTAGATATACCCGCCGGGAGCGATCGCCCTTTGGACGGTTCGCCCGATGAGATCGTTGAGTCGATTGGGCTGGACGCCGCGCCCGGGACTCCTGATTTCAATCATGTCTTCGCTGAAAATATCCCCGGCCTGCACCGATCGATTGACGACAAGGCTCTTCGCGAGATTTGCGCGGTTCATTGTCTCGCCCTGGTTCAGCACCCGTCGCTCTCCCTGTCCCAGCGCCTCTTCGAGGGTGCGAATCTGTTGCACCATCTCGGTGAACTCGCGAGGCAGGAGACTGACTTTGTGATCCGGCCCCTCCAGTGCGCGATCGGTTGTAATGTGCTTCTCAACGATACGAGCCCCGAGAGCAACTGCCGCCACCGCCACGTGATAGCCGCGTTCGTGACCCGAATAACCGATCTGGCAATCCCCGATTCTCGACAACTGGTTCATGAATTTCAAGTTGATGTCCCGATAGGGTGCCGGATAGGTTGAATTGCAGTGCAGCAACGCGTAGATGGCCCCGGCGCGCTTGAGAACGTCCACGGACTCTTCGATTTCGCGGTCGTTCGACATGCCCGTTGAAACGATCATGGGCCGGAACGTGCGTGCCACCGCTTTGAGCAATTGATGATTCGTCAAATCGGCCGAAGCGACCTTGTAAGCGGGTATTCCGTAGTCTTCGAGCACGCCCAACGAGTGCAGATCCCAGGGTGTACAGAGCGGAATCAATCCTGCCTCGCGCGCGCAATCGAAAAGCATGGTCATCTCGTCCACGGTCAATTCGAATTGGCGCAGAAGGTTCAGCGTATACTGGACGGCCAGGTCTTCATCCGTCGTCGAACTGGCGCTCACATTCCGATACAGCGAATCCAAGTCGCGCATCTGAAACTTGACCGCGTTAACACCCGCGTCCCGGGCGTGCCCAATGAGTTCACGGGCGCGCTCGACACTCCCGTTGTGGTTAATACCGACCTCGGCGATAACAAACGCCGGGGCTTTCGGACCAATCACCGTGTCCTCAATCCGCATGCCGTCCGCAGCACTCGCGCCCCGTGCGATGGCCACGAGATGATTCCGTTCATCGACGAGTGGCAAAAATCGAATACGCTCCGACAACAACCCACGAATCGACTCGGGTTCATCGGACGTACGCGCAAAGACCGGAGCGGCATTGATGATGCGGGCGACCGGCTCGCGTGTGTCCGCCACCTCGGATCGAAGCAGCCAGCGCCGCACATCGCCATCCGTCAGGACGCCCGCCAGGGTTCCGTCCTCCCCGACGCAGAGAACAAACTGCGCGGCGGTACGATCAATCTGCTCGACCGCCTCGCGGATCGACTGCCCCACGTGAATGCAGTGGTGTTGGATAGCGCGGTCAATAATCATCGAACGACTCCATCGTATTCTAGCGACGCCGCAGCCAGGCCTGCATGGCATGCTCCGCCATCAAGAAATCTTCTTCGGTATCAATGTCGACTGCTGATTCCACCGCCATTGGGAACATGACGATTTCCCCGCCCAGGCGCAACCCCGTTTCCCGCAGCAGCGCCGGGCGCATGATATAAAACGAACCCGTCTCGTGATAGTAGATCGGCAACTCGTGATGCCATACGCGTTCGGTATACTCGTAGTTCAACGACGCAGGGCCGTTTTCCGTCTCATGCCAGAAAAATTTCTGCGTGGGTACCACGGACAGAAGGGAATCGGCCTTCTCCGCTATATAGCGTTCAATCGCATCGTCCAGATCCCGTCGCCCGCGCAGCGGGGAAGTACACTGCATGAACACGACCAGGTCGGGTTCATATGACTCGCGATCACGGAGCGTGTCTAACGCGTGCAACAATGCGGACTCCGACGAGGCGGTATCGCCGCTGAATTCGGCCGGGCGGCGCATGACTTCCGCGCCGAAGGTCGTCGCCACTGCGGCAATCGCATCGTCATCCGTGCTGACAACAACCCGATCGATTCGCGACGACTGCGTCGCATGTTCAACCGTCCAACCCAGGAGCGGCTTGCCGGCCAGCGGCCGGATATTCTTCCCCGGCACACCTTTCGATCCGCCACGAGCGAGTATGATTGCGCAAATATTCACTGCAACTATCGCCTGTGCAACTCAGTCAACTCATCGAACCTAGATACTGGCACTCACGATAGCATTCCTCCGGCATGACACGGCGAGTCACGTCAACTTTCGTGAATCTGAAGGCTGGGAAGGCGGACAGAACGTCTTCTTGACGTGTCTTCATTTCAGTGTCGTACGACACGATGCACACAGTGGGTTGCGCCGAAGTGCGCAGTAGCCGCTCCGCAACTGAAGCGTAGTTTTTGACTTGCGGTACTGTCATTTCCACGAAGGAACAACTGTTCCACAGGAGGTCCACACTCGCATCAATCCTGTCGAGTTGCCACGGGGCGATCGCGAGTATTTCTCTCTTGTCGGCTGATGACATAGATATGATTCCCGGTCGAGCAGCGACATCGGCGTAGTCCACGACACTCTCACCATATATCGCCTTCAAATACTGAGTCTGGACATAGAGATATGGAGGGATATCAACCGTGATGCACTTCGTGATACTTGGGAAGAAACTTAAAAGAGTATGAACTTCGTATCCGAATCCCCCCCCTATCACCAAGATCGTCTTGAACTCGGAAAAATCCCTAACATCGCAAAAATTACTAATCCGCGCGTACGTGCCGAGATACGGCCAGGAAACCATTCGATCGTTGATCTTGATACCATCCACGCACCCGCCGCCCATAGACTCCGGCAGATCATACTTGCTGATCACTTCGGTGAGCCACGCCTTACATGACTGGTTGACCCAAAGATCCCGAAACATCATGTACTGGCGGAAGTGACTATCTTCGGCACTCCGACTGACTCTCTCGTCGATAGTGTCAAGTAGCAGCTTTCTGAACACGCGACTATCAAAGATCCACTGCCGCAATCTGCCGCTTAGTGTTGGTGGAAAGTCGCATATATGATCATAGACGCCTAACCTTGGCGCATCGCTCATTGTTGCTCCAGGCGTTATTTTTCTGCCCGAACGAAAGCGACTGACCCCATAGCGTCGTAACGCCCTTGTTGTTTTCATCACCGACTCTTGCCAAAACGGACCCGGCCTATGGATGTCCTCTTGTTCCATCAGATCCTTACTCATGCTGTTTAGCAGTGAGATATCGTCTTGGAGTTCCTTCATCGCCATTTCCCCATCCATGTAATTGATAGGAAATCACCTTTCGGGCGGTACGGGCACACACCCGTTCGATCGGCCTGAAAAAGCGCTATCATTCGGAAAGAATGCCAGAATCGGGGCAAAGTTTCGGAAACGAATTAGATGAGTCCAGATCGACGTCGAAGTACCCTTCGCCGATCGTCCACCACAAATCGATCGAGAGCTTCACCGTAGCGAACTAACGATTCCACTCTGACCGTCTTCTTCCTAATTCAGGTCACAACTCAGTTCAGGACGAATCCCTTTCAGTGCCCCTTGGGAATGTTGTCGAACGCGGATAGGCACACCGAAATACGATCGCCGATCAGCCGAATGAACGCTTGTTGATCGACCGGGTCAGAGCATGAAATTCTCTCTTGATTGCCTCCACGTGGTCGTCCTCCCATACAATGCGGTGGAACGGACTAGCCCATTCGCCCTGTTCCCCGATCGTCCACCCCTGCGATCGTAAATGGCGCTCCGTAGACGCACCACAAGAGGGCACGACCATCTTGAACACGAGGCACGGCGGATTGCGCAGAAGGAGGCACACCAAGGCAGGCCCACCGGACACCGCCATGTTCACGTAACTCAGAGAGTAGAGAGCCGCCCGCAATTCCAGATTCCAGACCGCCTCCTTACAGACTATGAACTCTCGCAATTCATTCGGAGTCTTGTCCATCGCTCGATCAATATCGCGAACGAACACCGGGCAATACGTTGAGAGATCCAGAGAACGAGCGAATTCCACCCACGCCATGAGATTACTATTGCGTGCCGGCTCGTAATCCGCCTCCCTCAACGAAATCGTCACCACGCGCCGCCCGCCGGCCACATTCTCTATCCAATCCCCCATCCGCCTCATGGGCTCTTCTCGAGCCATCATTGCCGGGAACTCCGCACATCCTGCTACAGCCGCAAAGAATCGCCGATCCTCATAATGGGCAACCGGATGCCGTACGCTGTACCCATCGGGGAAGACGTGCATGGCGACAGACGATCGCAGAGCATGCGCTTCCTCGCGGATCCCGCATACGGTCATGCAACACGGATCTGGAAGAAGCGCACAACACGGCACCAAGACGTTCCGCAACCGCCACTGTTTGTGATCAACGTCATAGTGGTCATTGTCGTCCATTCTGAAGCCATCGATCTCGCCGGGCACGATAACGATGTGGATACCCATGCATCCAATCTGCTGGCGACGGATCTCAGCGAGGACAAGGAACTTCAGGATATCGAATGTCGCAGGCGAAACGGATAGATCGTAGAACGCATAGAGGAATTCAGTCCGTCGGCGCCCGCGATGCCAGATCAGGTCCAACCGGGTCCACATTCGCCTGCGAATTGCTCGCGTCTTCCGCTCAAGCCTGTCTAACACGGGCACACCACGCACCTGTCCGCTACGTTCCGTATAGGCTCCGGCCACACGGGTCGCCATCGCATTACAGCGTCTTGACGATCGGAACGACGGGGCGACCAATCCGGCCTTCCGAGTGGCCCTACTACCGAGCGCCCGCCCAGACGCTCCCAAACGCCGGGCGATCTCTGAGAAAGCGATGGGATATCAAGCTGTCCCTGTATTGATTCTAGATACTTTAGGCCGCCATCGCGCACCGTGGGGTCTCGCCCGCACCATGAAGAGCGAGATTCATCTCGTCGACGAAACCCAGCTGCGCTCGTAGCACGATGCACGGCTCTACCTTAATCAATCGCGTCTGCCATCGAACGGTACGCCATCAGCGCGATCAACGAGAGGCTGTCAACAATCTCCTGCGCAGAGATTTTTGACATGCATTTACCCAGCGGCAGCCACACTCGTTCTGCGGATCGCGCGTCAGTCTCCTCGGTCTCTGTGGCGAGGAATACCTGCGTGAAATTGTCCCAGATGTCGAGGCTGGGGTGGAAGCTGACGAGCGGCTTAAGGTTCGCGCACCGGACGCCCGTCTCTTCCATGCATTCTCGCGCGGCGGCCTGCTCTGACGATTCGGACGCATCGACCCGACCTCCCGGAATTTCGAGTGAAATTCCGTTAATGAGCAAACGATACTGTCTGACGAACAGCACTTCATCTTGCCGAACAACCAAGACTGCTGCTCGACGGCCATGATCGGAAACAAAGTACTCTTTTGAGAATCCGTCAAACTGGGCTACATAACGGCGTATGATCTGGTTCCTGTCGGTGTAGACCACGTCATGCTGCTCGACCGTCAGTGGTCGCTGTAAGGTTTCATCTCTCATTCGACGGTCCTTCTCGAAGCACGGGGGCCTGGATCCGTTGTGAGCGCCAGCAGATCACAGCCTGCCCAGGCAAATCTGCAAGTCCTCAGGATCACTCCCATCTCCGAACGCCGCATGCAGCCATGTTTAAGACTCGCTCGGACTGCGCGGGAATCTGGCATTTAGGTGGAACGCGCGACTAGTCTATGAAAGACCAGTAGTAGTCCCCTTCGTAGCCAACTTCTTCGAAAAGCGCGAGCCAATCATCGACGTGCATATACGTCAATGCGGTCAGATTCCACTTTAGGAAATTCTCGTGCTGCTTGTTCGTACGCCATGCATGGACGCCAAGGAACGCATGTCTGCGCGACACACGCTGAATCTCACGAACGGCCTGCTTGCATCCGTCCAGTGGTAGATTACTGACGGTGTTTATCGAGACTACCAGATCAAAAGAACTGTCCGGGTACGGCAAGCACTGTGCATCCCCAACTTGAACGCTATCCTTGATTTCCGACTTGGCGTGCTCGATCGCGTAGTCAGAAATATCGACACCTGCGACCTGTAGACCGGGATACAACCTCCTCAGATCGTACAGAAGAAACCCCTTGGCACAGCCCACGTCCAGCACGGAAGCCTGAGGATCGAGATGATAGTGCTCGACGATACGTCGCGCCGTCTTGGTCCAGAAACGAGGATGATACTCATAGCCGCCATACCCGTACAGGCGGTCTCCGTCGAAGTACTCTTTACCAAAGCGTCGCGCGACGTTCAGCAGAACCTGTTCCAGGAAGATATCCTCTTGGTCATAGGCCTCGGGTCTAAGATTGATGCGACCCTTCCCAGAGAGCTTGAGTTTTCCCCTAGCAACGACGGGACGGCGCGGGCGCGGATACTGATCCATTAGATTGATTTCTGCCATGGGACGTTCAGCTTGAGTTCGTGGTCCATGGTTTGACGAACATCACTTCCGATAGCTCTTCGCTATCCAGGTGAGGCGCCATATCTTCCAGCGGTCGAGGCCCGAATAACCCGTTCGGAAGCGGTTCAAATCCCTGACGCGGAATGACTTCCTGATCAGGGTCGGCCATGATTTCGCAGACCATTGGACCCGAGCTGGCAAGAACATGCTCGATGCCGCCTGCGAGATCCTCGGGCCTTTCAATGCGTAGCGTCTGCAACCCGTAGGAGGCGGCCACCAGAAGCACATCGGGCAGGCTCATGCCGCCTTCAGCACGCGAGCCAACATAGTTGGACTTCAAGAACCCCTCTTGTGTATGACGAATGGAGATATAACCGTCGTTGTTGGTAACGAAGAGTTTGATTGGCAGACAGTGGTGCTTGATGGTCTGCAATTCCTGCACGTTGAGCTGAAAACTGCCATCGCCGCACACGCAGATGGTCCGACGTCCACCGGAAGCAAAACAGGCGCCAATGCTCTCCGGTAATCCGGAACCCATGGCGCACAGGCCCGTTGTCAGAACCATACGCTGGTTGCGCTTCAGGACGAAGGTCTGGTAGGCCACGTATACATTGGTTCCACCGCCGTCGACCACCACGATGTCGCCCTCCTCGCAGTGATCCGAAAGCGTTTTTACGAATTGGTAGGGGCTGATCACATCGGACGAAGCAGGTTTCGGCGGCGCATTGTAGACATCCACGTAACGCCGACAGGCTTTGCGCCAGGGCTCGGACACTTGCGGGCAGGCCGCGTCCGCATCAACCTGGACGCGACGAAGAAGGTCCCCGACTTCGCCGTGGATAGCCAGGTCGATCCTCACCGTCCGTTCGTCAAGTTCCACCGAGTCGACATCCACCACCACAATCCGGGCCTCGCGTGCGAACGACTGAAACATCGTACCGGTAATTGGTATACAGAGATGCGACCCCAACGCGATCAAAAGGTCACAGTTCTGCATTGCAAGATTGGCCCCGCGCTGACTGGCGAGCCCGGGGCGGCCGAGATGTAACCGGTGCGCGCCCGGCGCGAGATCTGCCGCCCCCCATGATGTCACAAAGGGGATATCAAACGTCTCGACGAACCGGATGAACTCCTCCTCAGAGCGAGACTGCCTCACGCCATATCCCGCGAGCACAAGCGGTCGCGTACTTTCGCCCAACCAGGACCGGAGTTGCGATAGATCCGAATCGGAGGCGCACGGCACGTTCGACTCCTCCGGGGGCGAGTAGCCAGGCAGGCCGTCGGGATCGACCTCTGCCCACTGTAGATCTAGAGGTAGATCGATCCAAACCGGTCCGGGACGGGGACGCGTTGCCAGGTCGCAGGCCTTCTCAAGGTGAAAGCGGATGCTCTGGGCATCATCGATCATCACGGCATAATTCGTAAGCGGACGAACAATTTCGATCACGTCCAGTTGCTGGGTGCCAAGCTGGCGAATTTTCTTCCCCCGAGTGGTGTGTGCAACCCGCGCCTGACCTGAAATGAATACGCAAGGCAGCGAATCAAGCCATGCGCCGGCCAAGCCGGTCAGCGCGTTGGTCGCTCCCGGTCCCGCAGTGACGAAGCACGCGCCAAGGCGGTTTGTGACGCGGGCATAGGCTTCGGCGGCAAAAGACGCGGCCTGCTCATGGTGGTGAAACACGGGCATCATGCGGCCGCTACGCGCAGCGGAATCAAACAGGTGGACGACCGCGCCACCTGTCACGCCAAAAACATGATGCGCGCCTCGGTCAGCCAGAAACTGCACTACGTAATCGGTTAATTTCATAAAAGGGCCCCCGTTCGTCGGCACTATGTTTTAAAAAAGTGCCGAGCCTGACCGCCCTCTACCGGAACAATGGATCCAACACAGAACGACGCCTGTTCGGAGCAGAGCAGCAATACCATGGGACTGATCTCATCGGGACGCCCGAAGCGACCCATAGGGCAGCGGTCAGCAAGATACTTCTCAGCATGCTCGGGCCTGGTTTTCAAGACATCGGCCCAATGCCCGTGTTCGGTGAGGACCACGCCGGGCAGCACGGTGGACATGACGACTCCCGTGGGAGCCAATACCCTCGCCATGGAACGCGTATACGCCGTGTAGGCTGCTTTGATGGAACAGTAGGGCACGGGCCCACTGTTCTCCAGGGATGCGCCGGCCGAGATGTTCACGATTCGCCCCCATTCTTGCTTGAGCATATGAGGGAGGAATTCGTTGTTGGTCTCCACATGGACCTCGAGATTGAGTCGGAAGACACGACGCCAATCCGATATGGGGCAGTAAGGATCGGTAACGCCAAGCGTATCGCCTACGTTGTTGACTACGATATCGAGGTCGCCCAGTTGCTTCCGAATCTCGCTGGCCATACGCCCGGGCTCCCCTTCTACTGTCGCGTCACCAGTAACCGCGCAATGCCCGGCCTCTCGCCCACCCATCTCGGTCAAGGTCTGTTCCATGATTTCGGGACGGCGCGAAGTGATCGCCACCTTGACGCCCTCTTTCGCCAGATCGAGGGCAATCGCGCGACCAATACCGGACGCCCCTCCCGTTACCAGGGCTTTCTTACCAATCAGTCCGAGATCCATTCTGCGTCTCCTTTCTACTGCCTAGGAGTTGCCCTGCTGACGCCGCTTCTCTGCCAGCGTCACCGCAACTTCAATGATGATATCTTCCTGACCTCCGACCACGCTCCTCTTGCCAAGATCGAAGAAGACGTCTCTGGGATCGACACCATACTGCACGGAAATGCGATCCACCGGTTTGGACATGGTCGAGACCACGCCCGCCATACCACTCACCAGGCTGGTCGGACGAATATAGGGGACCTGCTTCATGATGCGTTTCTCGGCCAGATCCGATAAATCCAAGACCTTGTAAAGGTCAATGTGCGTCTCATACCCAAGCTTCTGCAGAACCCCTACGATTACCTCGAGCTGCGCGTTTCCGGCTCCGGCGCCGAATCCACGAGCTGTACCATCGAGAATTAGCGCTCCTGCGCGCACCGCAGCAATCGAGTTGGCAATGGCCAGTCCCAGGTTGTTGTGAGCGTGAAAGCCCACGGGGATCTCCACTTCCGCAGACAGAATCTCGAACTTGGCCGAGACTTCTTCGGGCAAATGGGTGCCTGCAGAGTCCATCAGAACCACTCCTTGCGCCCCATAGGACTGCATCTTAGAGCATTCCCTGGCCAGGGTCTTGCCGTCCGCCATGTGGCTCATCATCAGACAGCCATAGGCCGCCTTTCCCTGGTCCTTCGCGAACGAGATGAGGCCGGCCGTCGTATCGGCTTCCGTACAGTGACACCCCACCCGAATCACGTCTACGCCGGCATCGACCGCAGGGCGCAAATTCTTCCTGACTGTTCCCCAACCGGCGATAGTAAACACACCAAGCTTGGAGTTCTTCAGATGAGCACGCGCAACCTCGATCATTCGCTGGTCCGGCAAGAGGCTGCGTCCCATTTGTAACGATGAAGCGCCAAGTCCGTTTCCGTGGCCGACTTCGACCGTGGGGATCCCGGCGGCCTCAGCCGCCACGCAGTACGATTTGATCTGCGCCGCGTTTAACTGGTGTTGCACGGCATGATTCCCGTCGCGCAACGTAGGGTCGTAGATATGTATTTCAGTCATGGCCGCCCAATCCATCTTGTGCATACACGTTCGCAACGCGAATCGCCGCACAGTTGATGATGTCGAGATTGCCCGCATACGCGGGAAGGTAGTCAGCACAGCCTGCGACTTTCACGATCACCACAATGCGATTCAACTCGAACACAGGAGGCACAATCATTTCATAGCCAGGGACGTAATCTCGAATTTCATCTACGATTCTATCCACAGCCGCTCGAACCTTGTCCAGATCGGGACGTTCAGCCTCGAGGCTAATAGTAGTTTGCATGAAAATCGGCGGCTCCGCCGGGTTAAGATTAAGCAGCGTCTTCGATTCCCTGCAACCTGTAAACCTGCATAATGCGGCCTCAGTTGTCTCTACGTATTCGTCCAAGTTCGCTCGCGTCGCTGCGCCGGCACTCTTGGCAGCGATACTCGAGACAATTTCGATGTACTCAATGCCAGGCAGCGACTGGGCAATCGCGTACGCGATGGGTACCGATGCCTGACCACCACAGCTGACCATATTGACGTTCTGCGCGTCCCGGATATTCTCCAAGTTGATCGCGGGCATCGCCATCATGCCCACCTGGGAAGGGGTCATATCGATCACCTTCTTCTCCATGACGCGCAACACATCCCAATGTTCAAGATGGGCACGGGCGGACGTCGCATCAAACACGAGCTCGCAGCATCCGGGATCATCGATTAGCTCATGGATGCCACGATCCGAACAGCGTACGCCCAGTTCACGCGCTCTCACCATGCCGTGACTGTTGAGGTTTCGGCCCATCATCAGTGCGCACTCAAGCAAAGGGGAACGCTGGATCTTGATCAACAGATCGATCCCAATGTTCCCACTTCCTATTACGGCCACTGCCAATTTTTTACTCATAGGGCTACGTATCTCAATGATCTAAAGAATGCTAAATGGCTGCAGGATGTAGCGAGTTCCCAGGTCGGTGAGTTTGTGCAAAATAGCCCTGGCGCTGTCCACAGCCGTAATCACGACCGCCCCGTCGACAAAGGACGGATCGGTCTGTGGAGATTCAATCGCCACCTGCAACCCCGGATACGTCAGGCCCCACTTGTCGGAATTATCATCCAGTATACACTCTAGGAATCCCCAGTCGCTTTCCATGTGGTAGGCAAGAATCGGCGCCATCTGAGCTGCACCGTATCCGTACACCTTGACGCCCCGATCGACCAGGTGGTCGATGGACGTCCGCAGCAGACCCATGTGATGACGGAACTGCGTAAAGCACCGATCGATTTCTGCCGACGTGGGAGGCGGCGTTTTCCCTCCCTCTCCAGAACTTCCAGCCTCACCGCCCGGCTTACGGAAAGCAATCAGCATTGTGCCCAACCAGTAACCGTAATTGAAACGATGTGCCACATAATCGCCGCCAAGCAGGTGAATCATTCGGCGAAAGGAGGCCAGGCTGAAGTAGTTCAAGTGCTGATGGAACACCTGATCGAAGCGACCCGCGTTAACGAGCGAATCCAACGAAGGAATCTCGACGACAAAAAGGGCACCTGGACGCGCGTGATCGAAAAGCGGACGTAACGATCGGTACGGCAGATCGACATGTTCAAGGGTATGCACCGATAGGACAAGGTCCGGCGGGCTGGGCAAATCGGCCGCAGGGTCGATTTCCTCGATGTACTTGCCCTTGACCTGGATGGGACCCGCATCCGGTAGGGGCAGATCCTTCCAAATGGGGTCGAACCCCACCAGGGAGTCCCCACGGTGCTTGAGTTTATTGAGCAGGTAGAAATCGTTGCACCCCACCTCGGCGACGCAAGAGAACCGCTGGTCTCCCGTGAGGTCATTAAGGAATGAGAGAAAAAAATCGTTGCCGCGGGTGGATATCGGACTGAGAGAACTGCGGTGGGTGTAGGTCTCCTGATAGAGGTATACGGGATCGATCGTGGCTTGCAGTTGCACGTGTCCGCACGCCGTGCACCGGAGCAGGGCCTGATCAAAGTTGGAGTACCTGTCGCGATCTTCCGGATGCACGAAGACGCCAGTCAATGGAAGCCCGGGCAATCGAAGTTGCGTCGCCAGATCAGTGGCCGTACAGGCCGAGCATTCCTGCCGCCGTGTGACACGAACTCCATGTTCTGACTTGGTATCCATGATAGCGATCCTTCGTGTACGCTTCAGAATGACCCCTTGAACCATTCGCAGGGCTCATCATGAAACCTGGTTCTGCCAGCAGCAGGGCTGCCAGCGCTGATGTTTATCTCCAGCATGGAAGCGATCGATTCAGCGATATCCTCAGCGTGAGGATGGAACGTCCCAATCCATGCAAAGCTGGTCGGCCACTTCGTGCAACCTATGAATCTCATCCGAGATTCTGAATCTCCGGATTATCCGCGCAGCGTCCTGCATTGTTCGGATGGTCATCATTGCATTCCACGAGCCCCGGATGTTGCCGGTCGTGACCGGTGTCCAGGCGTCCCTCGAAAAATCAGAACGGGCCGCGAAACCATTTCCCCGGAACATCGTGCGGATCTTCCACGTCGTGACGCATCGCTTCAACGTCAATGTCCAGAGCCAGCATATCCGCGACCTCGGATACGATAGAAAATGAATCGGGATAGTAGTTTCTGGTCAGGCCAAAACTCGTCGGCGACGGCACGTCAGGCAACGCGATTCGACGGGGCGCACCCTTTAAGGCATCCCAACATTTCATACTCAACGTCGCCACGATCTCACTACTGACGGAGCAGGATGGCCAACTGGTGTCCAGGCACAACAGACGTCCCGTCCGACATACTGAGTCACTGAGTGTGTCCCAATCGATCGGCCGAATCGACCGCAGATCTATCACCTCTACCGAGACGCCACGCTCGCTCAGGTAATCGGCCGCTCGCAAGGCTTCGACCGTCATGTACGACATCGCAACAATTGTAAGGTCATTTCCAGACCTGAGCACGGCTGCTTCCCCAAGCGGAACGCGATAATCACCCGCCGGCACGTACCCCTTCTGGTTGTGCAGCCACCGATGCTCCAGATACACGACGGGATTCGGATCGAAGATCCCCGATAACAGAAGGCCCTTTGCATCTGCCGGCGTGGCGGGCATGACCACTTTCAGTCCAGGCACGTGCGCGAACCATGACTGCAAGCTCTGGCAGTGCGTAGGCCCCTGCCCCCACCCGCGCCCGAGAATCAGGCGGATCGTAATCGGAACGGACGACGTGCCACCGAACATGTAATGCCATTTCGCCGCGTTGTTCACGAGCTGATCCATCGCCAGAAGAAAAAAATCCAGGCGTTGGTGTGTTACGATCGGCCGCAGACCGGCAATCGCCGCGCCAATCGCGACTCCCGTCATCCCATTCTCGGCCGTCGGCATATCAAAAACGCGCTCCTTGCCGAAGCGCTCCTGCAACCCCGTCGTGGTCCCGAATACGCCCTTGGGGTCCGGCACACCGAGTCCGTAGCAGATCACCTTGGAATCGAGCTCCAAGGCCGTCGCCAGTGACTCGTTCACCGCGTCTGTGAAGGTCGCCATGCGCTCCATCACGTCACCTCTTCCGCGTAGACATCCCGATACATCTCGTTCGGCTCAGGATATGGTGCTTCATTCGCGGCGGAAAACGCGCACTCGATCTCACGTCGGATAGCCTCCCTCATCTCGTTCTGCTGCGCCGCGGTCAGAAGAGTCTGCATTCGATTCGAGGATACATAGCGCTCAAGCGGTTCGCGGGATTTCCACTCGAGAAACTCCTGCTCGGTGCGATAGCCGATGTCATTGTCGTAGTTGGGGCCGCAATGCTCGCGCCAACGATAGGTCGCGAATTCCAGAAACACGGGTCCCGCTCCCGATCGCGCATGCTCCGCCGCGCTCCTTATCATGTGGTAGCAGGCCTCCACGTCATTTCCATCGCCATGCTCGGCGAGCATCCCATACGCAGACGCGAATTCCGCGATGGGGCGCCCGGCGGGCTGACGAACATCGAGCGGCGAATACACGGAGTAGAGATTGTTTTCGCAGATGAAAACGACGGGCAGATCCCGCAGAACGGCGAAATTTGCCGCTTCATGAAACGCACCTTCCTCGATGGCGGCGTCGCCCAGGAATATGCCGACGACGCGATCGGTGACCTGGAACTGTTCGGCCAACGCTATTCCAACGCCAACCGGAATCGTGTTGCCCACAATTGCGGTGCTCCCCAGAAAGCCGGCGGATAAGTCGACGAGGTGCATGGATCCACCCTTGCCCGCACTACAACCACTTCGCTTTCCATGAATCTCGGCGATCATCGGATCAAGCGCTCCGCCCTTCCCAAGATAGTGAGCATGGGCACGATGCGTACTCACGACTTTGTCGTCCAAACGAAGGGCAAGCCCCGCAGCAGCCGCGACGGCTTCCTGACCGATCGAGAGGTGCGTCGGGCAGCGCATTTTCTGTTCCGCGTATCGCGCCGCGATCTCCTCTTCGGTCATGCGAATCAGCAGCATGCGGCGGAGTAGTTCGAGGGCGACCGCCCGGGGGATGTCACCACCAACGTCGGCAACGGTCGACGCCGGGGGGGTCGATTCGGACATCATGATCCGACTCCTTCGACTTGAATCAATACGCGACCAGCCTGCCCGGAAGCCGTAATCTGCATTCCCGTGTTGATCTCTTCCAGTGGAAGCCGATGGGTTATCAGCTCCTGCAGCGGCAACAGGCCTTCCGCGTACCAATCACGATAGCGTGACAGATCCCGCGCGAGGTCGGAGTCTCCACCCCAGGACCCCGAGATACACTTGCCTTCGATCAATTCAAACGGGTCGATCGAGATACGTTCTCCCTTGGGTGCATTGCCCGCGATCAGGAGATGACCACCGCCCTTGCGTACCAGTTCGAAACCGGTCTCCATCGTTCCCGTCGTTCCCACACATTCGACGCAATAGTCAACGCCCGCGGCACCCACGATCTCCCTGACCTGCCCACTCGCGTTCGTCCCACCATCTACCACGTGCGTCGCGCCCATCTTCAGTGCGAAGTCGAGCTTGCCGGGTTCGATATCTATCGCAATGATCGGGTCGCAGCCGGACACCCGTGCGGCGGCAATCGCACACAACCCGATACCTCCTACCCCGATGATCGCGATCGATGCGCCGAGCTCAGGCTGAAGCTGATTAACAACCATCCCACATCCCGTCGGAACCGCGCAGCCAAGCAGGGCGGCCACATCCAGCGGAACGTCTCCGCATGGCAAGACTCGATTTTCGGAGATGACCGCGCGGGTCATGAAGGTCGAAATCGGACCGGAATTGATTTCCCCGTCCTCAGACCGGTAGCTCGTCGCACCGCCCTCCAGCCCCGGCGTCTTCATCCATGTTAGAATCACCGCATCCCCCACGCCGACGGTCGTGACGCCGGGTCCAACGCCGGTCACCACACCTGATCCTTCATGCCCGAGCGTGTGTGGCAGGTAGCGATCCGGCCCCTTGGCGCCCTTCCATTCATTGATCTGCGTGCGACATACGCCTGCATACGCTATGTCGACCAGCACCTGACCTTCCGCCAGGTCCGGGATCTCCATGTCGATCAGCCGTAACGGTTGGTCGATTGCGATAAGGACAGCGGCGTGTGTGTTCATAAGCAGATACGGAGAAGGTGTTCGCGAATTACGGCAGGATCTAGGGGATAAACCAGTAGTAATCGCCGGAGTATCCGACCTCGTCAAAAAACGAAATCCACTCGTCGACGTGCATGATGGTTTTCGCCGTAAGATTCCAATTCAGCATGCGGTCCTTCTCGTCATCCGTACGATAGGCATCCACGGTCACGAAAGCGCCGCCCCGACCCACGCGTTCGATCTCCTGGAGCGCTGACGCGCAGTCCATCCGCTCCAGGTTGTGCACCGTGTTGATTGAAATCACGACGTCGAAGGAATCGTTCGCAAAGGGCAACGCAATTGCATCCGCGACCTGGACGTGGGGACGCATGTCCTCGATCGCGTTCTCAACCGCGTAGGCCGATACATCAACACCGGCCACCGTTATCCCCGGAATAGCCTCTGCGAGGTCGTGCAGCATGAATCCTTTTGCGCATCCAACATCAAGCACCGAACGGTCCGCGCTCAAACCAAAGTACGCCTGAAAAGTCGGTATCACCGGCTGCCAGAATCGTGGCGCGTACCCGAATCCACCGTAACCGTGTCGGCGATCGCCATCGAAAAACTCCCGTCCGAATTGACGTGCGATCGCACGATCTTCGTCAGTCTTCGCCGCGCCGCGCGCGGCAACGTCGCGCTTCGGCCTCGGATAGTTGACGAGCAGATCGATCTCACGTCCCATGCTACGCGCCCCCGTTCGACATGACTCGATTCATCGTCTTGATGTTGTAACAACCCGGATCATCCGTGAGCTGCCCCGATCGAAAAGCTTCCGCCACCTCGTCAATGCCGTCTTGCACCGTGTAGGCCGGCTCGAAACCTGTCGCCAGAAGCTTGCACGATGAGAGTCGATACGAACGAGGATCATCGGACTCCGTCACAACAATCTCCGCCGGCGCCGTCTCCGTCACCCGCTCGGCGATTTCCATTATCGAGAGGTTCTCGAAACCTGCATTGAAGACGCCACGAATGGCATCGCCCTTGGCAAGGAAGTGCTGGTAGACACGGACCATATCACGAATGTGAATATTGGGGCGGGTCTGGTCGCCACCGAAAACGGTGATCCGCCCGTTGGCGAGCGCCTGCATCGTGAGCATGTTCACGGAGAGATCGAGCCGCATTCGGGGTGAGAGGCCGCACACGGTAGCGGGTCGAACACATTGAACCAGTATTTGGTCCGCGTAGCTGAGGAGCACGCGCTCGCTTATCATCTTCGTCTTGTTGTAGTCCGAGATCGGTACGAGCGAGAGTTCTTCGGTCACTTCGTCCTCTTCCTTGACGCCGTAGACACTCCCGGAACTAGCATATATAAACTGTCGCACGCCATGCTCAATGGCGCGTTCGACGAGCAGCTTAGAGGCCAACACATTGACCTCCCAGGTCAACTTGGAGTCGAGCTCGCCGCAGGGATCGTTGGCGACATTGGCAAGGTGCAGGATCGCCTCAATCCCTTTCATGGGGATAGCGTCGACATTACGCACATCAGCTTGGAGCACCTGCAATCGCGCATGCCGCTTGAGGTGGTCACCAAACCATTTCGTGTCCACGACTGTCACGTCGTGCCCGTCGGCTAGCAATTTCGCCGCCAGCAAGGTACCGATGTAGCCGCACCCGCCGGTTAGAAGAAGTTTCATCAGCCTTTCCTCGTAGTTAACGTGTCAACATCGCCAGTCCTGCCTTAAGGTAGGACGACTTCGAGATCGAAGACTGGTTGCCCACAAGCCGCACGGCCTGCGCGCCGGCCAATTGCCCCATGAAAGTCGCGAGATCGAGTGGCACACCTGTCGCCGCAGCCAGCGACACAATTGCGGAGAACGCATCGCCGGCGCCAACCGTATCCAC
Organism: uncultured Verrucomicrobiota bacterium; assembly: GCA_913047795.1. GTDB lineage: Bacteria > Verrucomicrobiota > Kiritimatiellia > CAJWTS01 > CAJWTS01 > CAJWTS01. The sequence goes on from CAJWTS010000009.1 coordinate 71,354, forward strand.
GACCTTCTGCTCAAACGGTGGGCAAGCTATCGCGCTACCGTTTTTCTCAACTCCGATGGTTTCGGTACCCCCGCGCGTCAGCCAAGCATGCGCCGCTCCAAGCTCGTCTCGCAGGGCCTCGAGCTCTGCAGCATAGTCGGGCTCGCGCCGGCCGCAGGCCAGGCAGAGCTCGCGTTCGTCCAGCGAGAACGAGTCCGCGCGACGATACTGCTGGTTGATGATGTTGTAACCATGGTTATTGCTATTGGTCTGGCAATTCAGCGCAAGAAACTTTGCCCGGTCTTGCGCGAGATCGCGCACACGTGGCTCCAGCAACCCATGCCCAAAGTCCATGACCATGATTACGTCGTAGTCGTCGATGATATCCGCCAGACGATCCCGGACGGTTCGCTGAAGCGATTCATCCGGACGGCGGGCATTGATGACGTTCACCGAAAAGAGCTTCGACAACTCTTTGCCCTCTTTCAATGGCTCGACGAATCGTTGCTTTACGACAGTGGTAAACCCGGATTCGCGCAGGATGTGGCCCTGGTTCTCTCCCAGATATCTGTGCAAGAACTCGTCCGCCCACGTCTCGTTGCCCGCCAGACTGAACAGGTTGACCTGCGACGCAAACGCCTTGACGTGCCGATACACCGCCAGCGCGCCGCCAGCCTGCGCGCTCTCTTCGTCATAGCGCACCGAGAGAATCCGGTCCTTGGACGTCAACCCCTGCACTTCTACCGTCGTGTAGCGGTCCACGATGATGTCGCCGACAACCAGCACACGCAATGAATCGAGCTTCGCGACGGCGTCGCGAAACCCGTCCACGCCGTGCCTGTCGGTTAGGTCGGAACAGAGCGCCTTGACCTCGGGATCATACGTCTCAAAATATGAATTAAGCAGCTTGGTCGAACTAAAAACCACTGAGCCCACATACTCGACCCTGCCCCCCATCCGCTTGACGGCGACCACGTCGTCGAGAATGTTGGCCGTAACGTCGGCAGCGGGGTCCTGGTACTCTTTGCCCTTACAATATACGTCCGGATGGACGCATTCGATCGCTTCGACCGCCGCGGGATACGGCACCAATATCACGTAGTCGACACACCCGAGACTTGCAATCGAAGTCAACCGCAGATCATCGTTGAAATACGGACGCCCCGGCCCCTTGTTGACGTAGGCATCGGCCGTCACCGTTACGACCAGCAGATCGCCGCAGGCCTTCGCCTCCTCGAAGTGTATGATATGCCCCGGGTGCAGAAGGTCAAAGGTGCCATGACATTGCACGATGACCTTGCCCTGCTCCTGTAGGGGTCGCAAGGTCGCAGACGCGTTTTCAAAAGAGATAACTTTGCTCATGACCACCAAACACGGAGACGTGACATCATTTTATTGCTTGTGGATATACTCCGTCGGCTGTCTGGACAACTCGGCGATGTGGCTGTTGACCCACTCAATCGTCTCCAGGATCCCCTCTTCGAGGCTCACGCGATCGCTCCATTCGAGTTCTTGCCGAGCTTTTGAACTGTCCAGGTAATAGGCCGCATCTTTTCCCGGCCGTTCATCGGCAAGGTCGACGACATCTTCGAAGGCAACGCCCATCGTCGTGCAAATGATCTCTACAAGCTCCCGGATGGACACGTAGCGTTCGGTCGCGATGTGAAACACCTCCGGCGGAGACGCCTCCCGCATCACGGCCAACGTTGCCGATACAACGTCTCGAATGTGTATGAATGACCGCATCGATGTACCCCCGCCGTGAAGCGGCAACTTGATGCCCTTGCGAATAGATAAGATCGTTTTGGGAATGATTCGATAGACCTGCTGACCAGGACCATAGACGTTGGCCGAACGCGTAAAGACGACAGGGAAGTCGTAGTTGGCATGATAGTTCATAAGGTGCATGTCACACGCAGCCCTCGAGGTCGCGTACGGGGAGCTCGGGTTGAACGGCGCCGACTCCGTCACCTTGCCCGCACAGTTTCCGTATACCTCAGGAGTCGAGACGTGCACGTACTGCTTAAGAAAATCAAACCGCCGCAGCCCCTCGTGCAATCGCACGTTAGCCAGAACATTGGTTCGGTACCAATCCTCCGGCTGATCCCAACTTTGCGCGACCATGCTCTGGGCTGCGAAATTTACTACATATTCGGCCCTAAACTCCGCGATCGCATCTAGAATTTCCGCCGTCCGATCGTTGAGATCGAGTTGGCTGAAACGGAACCCGTCAGCGTCGTCAGCATTCCAGCGATACGGCAGAAACGCCCGGTTCGGCTCTGCCGACCGGCTGATCCCCAGGACGTCGAAGCCCTCGTCCAGCAATCCCATCGCGAAATGCGAACCGGAAAATGAATTGCTGCCGATGACAACAGCAGAATCATTCACGCGACACCTCGCCCTGATCGTCCCCCTGTGCCAGATGCTCCGTGCGCCACGCAAGCTCCGGCCAGATTACGCCAAATGACGTGCTGCTCCCCTGTGGACAACCGCTGTCCCCGAGATCATTCGCGACGAAAGAAACGACATCTTCCTCAACGATATGCACGGTGCTCGCAGTGCTTCCAAGCGATGCCGTGACGAGGTACCCGCGTGCATTCAGCAGGCGGGCCGGTATCGTACAAACGGATCGGTATCGCCCTTTCCCGTAGGGGCGGTCGTACCACGCGTCCGATCCCAGGATGAATCCAGGAGCGTTGCACGCAACCAGCAGCGGAGTGCCTACCTGATCTCTCAACAGTAGACCCGGCGCGAGATGCTCTCCTTCGCACAAGTTCTCATATTCAATCTCGATGTACGTCTCCTGCATTCGATCAACCATTCCGGCAGGAAGCGTTCCGTCAGCTTGATAAACACGCACCCGCCGGAGACGGGCGACGTCCGTCTCCGGGCACGGTACACCGTCGTCCCATCGAATCTCCCCGGCAACCGCCTCATTCAATCCGAGGTACCGACGGATGGCCTCGTCCGGAACTCCATCAAAGTCGACCCGGCCATTATCCACAACAAGACAGCGCGTACACAGCGAAGTGATGCTGGCGAGATTGTGCGACACGAAGAGCACCGTGCGTCCCTGGCTGCTGATATCGCTCATTTTCCCGATGCATTTGCGTTGGAACGAGATGTCTCCCACGGCAAGTACTTCGTCAACCAACAGGATCTCGGGCTCCAAGTGCGCCGCTACCGCGAACGCCAGGCGCACATACATGCCGCTTGAGTATCGCTTCACCGGCGTGTCGATGAACGCCTCGATCTCGGAGAAGTCGACAATGGCATCAAATCTCGAGTCGATTTCGCGGCGCGTCATCCCGAGCATCGTGCCGTTGAGATAGACGTTCTCGCGCCCCGTCAGGTCGGGATGAAAGCCGGTACCGACTTCCAGCAAACTTGCGGTGCGGCCACGGAGCACGGCGCGACCGGATGTCGGCTCTGTGATTCGGGTCAGGAGCTTGAGCAACGTGCTCTTTCCCGCCCCATTCTTTCCAATTATTCCAAGAATCTCGCCCTGTCGGACATTGAACGTGACGTCCCGTAGCGCCCAGAAATACCCATCTTCGGATCGGGGCTTCGACTCCGCATCGGAACTCTCGGAGGCCCGCCATGCTCCAGACCGCCCTTGTGCACGCTTGTACGAGGCATACCCGCTATGACCTTCAATGCCGGCATCGAGCCTCCCGATGTGATCATCCGGATTGTGCCCGCGAAGTCGAAGAAACGTACGTGCAACAGCGTCGCGAAACGTACCGATGCCGATCTGGCCGAGTCGATAGCGCTTCGATAGATTATCAACCGTGATGATCATGCGTCACATCTGCTAGACGAACTCAAACCGTATCGATGAACGTTCGCTCGGTTCGGTTGAACACAAGTACGCCGGAGAAGAACAGCACCAACGTAACCGCCACCGACGTGCAGACGTAAGCGGTGAGGACGGTTCCGCTCCCGAGAAAGGCGAAACGAAACCATTCCACAATGCTGGTGACAGGATTCAGGACACTTACCCAGCGCCAGTTTTCGGGAATTCGAGATAAGGGATAGATCACCGGCGTCAGGTACATCCACACCTGCGCAAAGAGAGTAAGCAGATGTGCAAAATCGCGGTACTTGGCGGTTAACGCCGACAACCAGAGACCGGCGCCCAATCCGCACAGCGCCATCTGAATCACGATCAAGGGCAGGTAGACGATGGCCGGGCGAAACTGGATCGTGGATGACGCGACGGTGAACAACTCAAAGTACATCACGAACCCGAGAAACATGAGCAACTGCAGCGCAAAGGCAAAGACCCCGGAGATGACGACCGAAAACGGTACCAGCAACCTCGGGAAATAGACTTTGCCGAACAGGTGCGCCTGCCCGACAAATGTTGTAGCCGTCCCACCGAAACATTTGGCGAAGTACTGCCACGCAATCGTCCCGCACATGTAGAAAAGTACCGGCGGCAGTTCGTCGGTCGGAATTCGTGCGACGCGCGTAAAGACCACGGTATAGACCAGCGTCAACAGGAGCGGCTGCAGCACAAACCAGAGCGGACCCAGCACGGTCTGCTTGAACTGCGCCACAAAGTCGCGACGCACGAGAAGGTAAAGCAGGTCACGATAGGCAACCATCTCGCGCCACGGAATGGTCAACCAATTCCGATTGGGCTCGATGACATATTCAACCGTGGTTTTCGAATTCATATGACTAGATTGTCGAGCCAATGATGGAGCACGGCCGTGTGCGATGTCTCGGCACGACTGTAGGTCGACGCCGCAACATACGCATTCAGATCGCCCAGCTTGCGCAGCTCGTTGTCACGATCCATTCCCGAGAGCGTCACGACAGTGAGTTCCCGCTCACGCGCAGCGCGCGCAGCGTTCAAAATGTTTGGTGATTGGCCGGAACTGCTGATCGCAATCAACATGTCGCCCGGACAGGCGCGCAGGCGTATCGACTCCGCGAAGGCCGATTCGTAATCCAGGTCATTGCTATAGGCCGTCAGCAAGGCGGGGTCCGTAAACACCTCGGCGCGGATACCACCGTTCTTGGCCAAGTCCGCCGCATAATGACTGGCCATCGTTGCGCTCGCGCCGTTGCCGACAAAGAAAGCCGATCCGCGACCGGTCCGCAGGGCGGACGTCTGTTCGATCAACCGCGCAAAGGCATCATCAACGTCGATCGTCTCTCCGGCCCCGTCCGTGAAGACAAGGCCGGCCAGAATCCGGCCAAGATCTTCGACTGTTGAAATCCAGTTCATCGTTTGAATGGCGGCACGGGCGACCCGCAAGGGCTAACGTCGGTTGACGCCGGGAACGGAATAGTTGGGTAAGGAGGCAAAGCCGCGTGCGCGCAGCATGCCCCAGACATCCACCACCGGCAACGACTGACCGTTACGGCATAGGTCGTCCGGTGTCAAAGCGGCGAATTCGTCATGCGGCGTGGCAATCACAATCATATCCGAATTCTGTATGCATTCGTCCACGGTATCGCACAGGGTCAGGCCTTCCATCGCTTCCGGCAGTCCGTACTGACAGACCCACGGGTCATACGCGAGAACCGTGTGGTTCCGCCCAATGAATCGACGCGCCATGTCGATCGACTGCGACTCGTCGACAACATGCGTGTCCGGCTTGTAAGACAATCCCAGCAATCCAATCACAGCATCCGGCACAATATTGGCAATGACTTCCTGAATCAGGAAGTCGATCTGGTGGCGATTGATCGCCTCTGTCGCCATCGCCAGCGGCGCCTCGGCTCCGACGCTGCGCGCGAACCAGGCAAAGGCGCGATTATCGCGCGGAAAACAAGGCCCTCCGTATGCGGGGCCGGGCTTCATGTACGGCTGACCAATGCGCTTGTCCAGTCCGACCGCGTACGAAACCACATGCGCGTCGCCGCCCGCCATCATGCTGCATATCCGAGAGAGCGTGTTCGCAAATGAGATCTTGGTGGTAACGAAGGTATTGATTGCGATCTTCGTTAATTCGGCGTTCTCGATATTCATGCGGACAACTTCAACATCCGTGCCCCCAATCTGGCGATACAGGTCTTCAAGAAGATCACCGCTGCGCTGATCGTATTCGCCGATCAGGAAGAAGTCCGGCTGCAACAGGCCTCGAATCACATTTCCAATCGCAATAAATTCAGGACTGTAGCAAAGACCGAAATCGATCCCGCAGGCCTTGTTGGAGCCTTCTTCGAGAGCGCGCCGCACGTCGCGATTCGTCGCGCCGGGCAGCACGGTGCTGGTTAATACGATGAGGTGATAGTCACTCTTATCGACGAGAGCTTCCCCGATCGCGCGCGCAACATCGCTCGCGATCGTGGTGAAGAATTCGCCGTCGGGCATGCTCGGCGTCGGCACGATGATGAAACTGATATCACTTCCATGCACCGCGGCCCTGACATCCTGCGTTGCCGAGATCGACCCCTTGTGTGCGTCGTAAAGCTCCTGCAGCCCGGGTTCGGGTACAGGGGACTTGTGCTTCCCCACTTGCTCGACCATCGCGGCGTCAATATCGACGCCGATCACCTCGCAGCCCTTAGATGCGAAACAGCCGACCATCGTGGCGCCCAGCTTACCCAGGCCAAATACGGATACTTTTTTCGTGGACATCTCTACTCTCCTTCTGCTTAAGACTGGACCACCAGATCCGCGGCGTCACCCGGCGCCGCATTAAGAATCGCTGCTGACTTCTTCTCGTTTCAGGTATTCGCCACGTATCCATTGGTAGGTTGCCGCCATACCGTCCCGTAGCGGTGTATCGGGCTCCCAACCCAGATAGCCCTGGATTTTCGTGTTGTCGCTGTTGCGCCCACGTACACCCTTGGGCGCGTCGAGGTTGTAATTGCGCTGCAGCGTGACGTCGGCGATCTGCTCCACGATATCGACAAGCTCATTGATCGATACCAACTCGCTCGAACCGAGATTAATTGGTTCGATGATGTCGCTATGCATGATCAGGTCGATCCCCTTGATGCAGTCGTCGATGTACATAAAGCTGCGCGTCTGTTCACCATCCCCCCATATCTCGATCTCGTCGCCATCCCGCGCGACCGCTTCAATGACTTTGCGGGATATCGCGGCCGGCGCCTTTTCACGGCCGCCGTCCCAGGTGCCGAGCGGACCGTACACGTTATGAAATCGCGCCACGCGCGTCGTCATCCCGAAGTCCTCCATGAAATGCCGGCACATGCGCTCGGAGAAAAGCTTCTCCCATCCGTAGCCATCCTCGGCGAGGGCCGGATAGGCGTCGTCCTCACTCAGTGCCGTCACATCGGTCTCCTGCTGTTTCTCGCCGTTGTAAACGCAGGCGGAAGAGGCGTAGAAAAATCGCTCGACCTTCGCTGCCTGGGCAGCCTCCAGCAGATGCGTATTGATCAAGACGGAAAGCATGCAGAGCGCCTTGTTGTTCTCGATGAATCCCATGCCCCCCATGTCGGCCGCAAGATTGTACACCTCCCAGGCATCGCGACAGGCCGTGTGACAATGATCCAATCGCTTGAGATCCATCACCAGGTTCTCGACATCATCGAAGACCTGGTACCATTCGTCGATCGGCTTGATGTCAACGGAACGAATCTGGCTGAAGCCGCGCTTCCGAAGCTCCGCCACAAGGTAGCCACCGATAAATCCACCGCCGCCTGCTACAACAATCAATCGTGAGTCTTCGGTCATGTGTCCTTCTATGGTTCGCGTTTAGAACTGAATACGAGATTCCGGGCAAGATGTTCAGCCAACAGGCTCGACGCCACCTACATGCCGATACTTCCGTCAAAAATCATCTGGTTCATCGCATAGCAATACTTGCTAACCCGTCGTGTCTGCAGATTGAGCCGGTTTACGCTCGCGCAGAGCCAGGTCGGCACGACATGGTTAAACTTGATCTCGAGAACAAAGTACTGCGGCGCGAGGAAATAGTGCTGTAGCCGGCTGTCGAGATCAAGTCCGTCCGTATAGCGCGTGTATTTCAGGTTCTTGTCGAACGTGATGCGAAGGCCCTGCTCGAACTTTCCGAAATAGGCTTCGCGATTGTAGCCCACCAAGACCCGCGGCTTCATCTGATCGCGACGCACCAGGAACGTCGCCTCCTGGGCCACCGCGTCCGGTTCGGATCCGCTATCCTGCCGGGTGGGTCTATCCAGACTGCTACGAAACTGCGCATACGTCCCCGCGATGCGTTTCTTCTGCAGCGTCTGGTCGATGCGCTGCTTGATTTCCAGATACGCGGCGCCGGCTCCATCGCGCCCGTAGCGCCGAATACGGATCTTGCGCCTGAATTTCACACCATCCAGCTTATCCCAGAAGCACGCAAGATTCGGCGAATCGTAGTAGAGTGACGCGATGTCGTAGTACCCGTGGTCGCCATTATGCACATCACGTCTGACGTATTCCGCAATCGATTCTTTCAGCCGCTCCGCATCGGCGTGGTGCACGAGATACTTGATCTCGAATCGATTGAAACGACGATACGTGTCCATCGTGCGATCCTCTAATGCGCCTGTCTCCACTCGCGGCCCGGGGCCGTCGCAACCGCCGTTCCCTGCACGCGTTGCGGGGCAACGGGCGGCAGAATCAATCGGATATGCCGGATCGCAATCTCCTGGCCTGAGACCGGCAGCAGGATCTCGATCTCATCCAACCTGCCCGCTTCAAGGGGCAGCAGCGTCTCATGAAACGCTTGCGTCAATCGTACGGCTTGCGCCGGAGTACCAGAAGCCACGACCTGAATATCGACCGTGTTATCCGAGACAGCCGCTTCCACGGCAAGGCAAGTCCCCGCCGGAATCTCCCGCCCGACACGGCGCACCATCGAACTCGCACGACCGGGAAATCCGCGCAGCACCAGGTGGTCCCCGACTTTCACCGATCGGCGCACGTCACCCCGGGGAGCCCAGCCCCGCAGATTCGTGGTAAAATCATCGCGAAAACGATCCGCGAACACCACGGAGGGTGCGCCAATTCGAGGGGTCGCGTCGAACGCGCCAACGCCCGGCGTGTCGATACCCGCAAGACCATACAGGGCTTCGACGACCGTGTCGTTCCGTACCTGTTGTTCGACCTGCGCACGGCTCTTGTCGGATACGGTAACTCCATCGCGCACAGATACATGCCCCCGCCAGCGCGTCTCTTCATCGGGTCCGTGCACGATACTGCTTGAGACCTGTACGTCCGACCGCTCGTCCGTCGCAATCGGCACACCGGGCGAGCGGATGATCGAGTTGTGAATCCCCGCGTGCCCGCCGTCGCCATAGCGCCAATTCTTGGCGTAAGCATGCACGCCGATCTCCCGACCGAATACACTGCAGCGCAGAATCACCGGGCGCGAACCATCCTTGACCTCGATCCCGATCGCCGCGTCCGCGATTCGATTGTTGAACAGAACCGGATGAGAGCGTTCCCCGATCGATATCCCCTTGTCGCCGGCGCCTTCGATGAGATTGTGCTCGAGCACGAGATCACTCGACATCAGGTCGATCGCATCGTTACCCGCACGCACGAAACGGCATTGCGCAATGCGCCCCGTGGAAAGGTCGTAGTCCACCGCGTCACCAGCGGCATCGATGAAGTCACAAGCAATGAGATCAACGCCCGATTTCGCCGCGCGGAAACTATCGTCGCCGATGACGTTCGATCGAAACGTACAGTTAGAGAATACGGCGTCCGGAGAATAGTGGACGCTGACCATGCCGCTGTAATACACGCGCTCAAAGCGGTCGTCGCTCCCCCCGGAGAACAGGGTGTGGCTAAATCGACTCCCGGCAGTGGCCTCGCCCTGCATCGCAAAGACGCCCCATGGGCGTCCGGGTTGGGCGGCGGTGATCTCGACCGCAGCATCGGCTGTCCCTTCAGCAATCATCCGGCCAAAACAGAAGACAGACGTTCCCGGACTCATGCGAAGTCGCGCGCCGGGGCGCAGGACGACGGTCTCGTTCGCCCTGACAATCCAATCGTTACGAATGGCGTGGTCCCCCGCATCGATCTCCACGGTCACCGCTTCCTGGTCTTCGTCCGGCAATTGCCAGGGATGGTAGCTATCCGTGGTCGCGATCGTCCAATCATCGCTGTCTTCGATTGTCGCGGCGAGACCCGTGATCGCATTGACGGCCGAGACGGCTGTGACGCTCGAAGAACCGCCGCCGGTCCAGACGTAGGCATAGGTCAAAGCGGCCGGCGTGAGAAACCATCGGTATTCGGGAATCGACCCGTAACGGATGCGGCCCGGGTACAAGGTCTCTCGCAATTCGATCTCGTTCTCTGAAAAGCGAAGATAAGGCACCGCGCGGTCAACGCCTTCATCCCAGACGCCGTTCATGTTCACATCCCGGAAGAGTTTCAGCGCGGCCGGCGGCGGGGCGTCAAATGCCAGGCGCAGGCGCACGGAGGGCGAATAGCCGCTCGCGTCAAGTTTCATCGAGTTTCTGCCGCGCGCCACGGCAAGACGAGCCTCCGAAAGATGTTCGCGCAGCCACGCCGTTCGTTCATCGATCCAGCGACAGAGATCGTCGGCCTCATCGGCACCGGTCTTGCGACGCGGTCCCTCGTTATAACCGATGCGATCAAGCTTATCGTGTTCGAAATAGGGCTCCATACGTTCAGCCGCTGCCCGGATCTCAGCCTTGATTCCGTCCAGCAAGGCTGGCTGGAGAACGGTTTGATACAGGTAGCGGTTCTTCTCGTAATTAAAAACGGGGTTCAGCAGGAGTTCCTCAAAGATGGGATTTGAACTGATATCGACGCCATTGTAGTCGTAACTCGTGGGGGACGACGCGAGGGCATAGTTCAGTCCTGTCGAGTCGGTCTCGATGAAGCGCAACAGGCCCGACAAGGGATCAGCGTAGATCTTTATGTTGTGGACCGAGTCATAATGGCAGGTGCCAATCAGGCTGATGAACGCACAGAAGCGCGTCATGTATTCCTCATCCATCATGCGTCGCGGCTCGCGCCAATAGCGCTTCTCGTGCAGGCGCCGCAAGAGTTGAACAAGCGAGTCTGGGGCATCCTCGCCGACGACGCCGCCGAAGGTACTGTCCTTCTCCCACAGCGTCGCATCCGCGAAAAGATCCCCGAAGCTCTCGCGGCGGCGTACCGAAGGATCACCTGAAAGAATATCACCCGGCATCTCCCCTGCGCGGCGCAGGAATCCCTCGTCCACCAATTCCTGGAGCAGATAAACGCCCTGGTAGCGGCGATTCAGATTCAGTAAAACGAAATCGGTCTTTGTCGTCAACAGGCCCAGCCGTGCCGCGATGCGCGAGTCCGTGTACTGGACGAATCCGCTGACGTCCTTGGGGTTGATCAGGTCGAATTCACGGCCGAAATGAACCGGCGCGTCCTTAGCCGTCTCGAAGCGCCACGAACGCTTCGGGAAGTACCAATGGTACGCATTGTCGCCCCGGTAACGCGCATCCACGCGCACGTACCCTGCCGCCGTGGCGAGCGAGCCACGCTTTTCGGTGAATCCGCTCATCGGCAGATTATCGTTCAATGCATTTAATGACCGGCGCGCGATAAACGTATTCAAAACCGGGACCTCATCATTGGGCTCCGCGTGATAGGTGGGTGTGAACGCCTGGGCGATACGCTCCGTCTGGTTACGGGCGAAAACCCAGACCCCAAGATCTTTCGGCCAACGTGCGCTCCGCCGGAATTCCAGTGAATCCACTGTCGCCGTCAAAAGAACCAGCGGCGGTAGAAACAGCGGAAGACTGATCACAATCGCCGGCAGCAACCGCAGGCGCGTATACCAGGGTTCGCTTCTGTTATTGCAGGCCATCACCATCCTGTACCTGTTGCCGGCGCTCACCCGCCAATCGGGCCCGCGCCAGATAGTGGTTCATCGATTCCGGCATCGGCTTGTGGGCCGTGATCTCGACCGTAATGACGTCGACATCGTCCAGCGCGATCGAACCGACCGGGAGAGCAATATCAACGCGGCGCGCGGCGCCTTTTCCCACAACGCGGCTGACACCGTTGGAAAAAATTTCGGCCGATGCAATTTCGAGGAGTGCCGATGCAATTTCGGGGAGTGCCGATGCAATTTCGGAGTGC
>CAJWTS010000010.1 GCA_913047795.1 uncultured Verrucomicrobiota bacterium
TCTTCGTCATGGGCGGCCTCGACGTCGGCGATCATCTCGTTGTCGGCCTCGATCAGGGGTTCCGGTATCAGCGCTTCAAGCAGCGGATACTCCTCGGGATCAATGCCCGCGCGATCGATTTCTTGCCCGAGTCGAAGGGCGACCTCGGCCGCGGTCTCTTCGGCCGCGGCCGCAGCCTCCAGCGCGGCTTCCATCATTTCGGCCGCCGTGGCAAGTTCGGCGGCGACTTGCTTCTGTTCCGACGCCAGTTCCTCGGCGTCCCGGGCAAGCTTCTCCTGGGGCGGCACGGCGACGGCTGCTATGGCGTTTGCCAGTGCGCGAGCGCTCTCGGCTATGCGCGCCGACTCGGCGCCCGAGATCTCCTCGACCGGCCGCAAATCGTCCGCGCCGGGAGCCTGCGCCAGGATATCAACCGGCAAGCTCTCTGCGACCGCGTTGGTCAGGCCGACAAGTTGAGATAGGATCTTTTGTTGCGGCTCCTCAAGGGCCTCGAGCAGCGATTCCGCGGCCGCGACCTGCTCGTCCCGGATCTCGGCGGCGCCCACCAGCGCGTCGGCTCGCTCCTCCGCATCGATGACTTCCGCCGCGACGCCTTCCGCGAAGGACTCAAAAGCGTCGGCCAGCTCATCTTGCTCGGTCGCGAACCGTTCCGCTTGTTTGATCGCCGTATCGGTTGTTTCGGCGAGTTGCTCTGCCGCGGCCCATTGCTTTTCGGCGGCATCTAACATTTCCTGCGCATCGCGCAGCGCCGCCCCGCCGGAGGGCGTTGCGTTCTCGACCGCGTCCTGGGCCTGTTGCATAGCGGCCTCGGCCTCGCGTGAAGCCCTTGCCGGTACGCTTGCCAGCGCTTCCGCATCGCGACCGGCGCGATCCGCCGCTTCCCGCGCATGGCGCGCAGCGTCCTGTGCCTGCGCGATATCGGGCCGACCGGCCGTGTCATCGGACGGCGTCTTTGATCGCTCGGCTTGCATTTCCGCACCGGGTTCGGCGGGTGCGTCGGCCGCGGTGACGGGTGGCTTTGGTGTTGCAGTCTGCGGCGTGCCGGGCTCAGGTTTAGCGTTACCGGGCGCGGATCCGGAAGGTGGCGGATCCGTTGACGCGACTGTGCCGGCTTCGGTTTCAGGCCCGCCCGGCGTGCGTTCGCCGGGCGCCTCGCGCGGGTCCGGTGTGTCGAACGAGGGTGGCCGGTAGGCCGTTGGAGAAAATGCGTCTGCTGCCACGGCTTCGCGCAGCACCGGCTGAGCTTTCACGGCGGCGTCAACCTCGGAAGCCAGTTCAGCCAGTTCTGCCTGTGATTCGATCAATTCGTCCATGCGGCGTTCTGCGACGGGCCGGGCCGTGGCGGCCCAGTCGCGCACCTCACCGGCTTCGTGGCGTAACGTGTTCGCCGCCGCGCGTGCCCGTTCGCGGTTGGCGTCCGTCTCGGCGGCCCGCTCCGCAAGCGCTTCCTGACGTTCGGCAACATGTGCCGCCTTGCCTGCCAGCTCTGCCGCCCGAAGTGCGTTTGCCAAACGCTGTGCGTGCTGCCCAGCCCGCTCGACGTGTGGCCGCGCCGCGCCTGGGCGCGTGTTCGCAGCGGCTTCCATTGCGCGGCGCAACTCCGGCGAGGGGTCGTAGAGTCGCATTGCTTCGCGGGCCAGTGGCGAGGCCATGGCAGCCTGCTCGGCCAGTTCTTGAAATTGCTTTGCAAGTTCCACCTGCGGCGCCATCGCTTTTTCGACGGCAGCGGTTGTCACGCCACTTTCGGCCCCCAACGTTGCCAGAAAATTTTCTGTGGCCTCAGCCTGTGCTGCGGCGAGATCAGCGGCTTTCTGCGCGAGATCCGACGTGGCGCTCTGTTCACGATATTGCTGCGCCATATCGTCCAGTTCTGATTCGGCCGCGTCGAGTATCTCGAGCGCATCGTCCGGGCGTCCGGCCCGGATGTTCTCCGCCGCACCGGCAAGCTTCTGCGCGACCGGACGCGTCAAGGGGTCGTCCATCAGTGATGCGCCCGACCGCGGCTGCCGCTCGGTAAGGGCCCGCAGTCGCGATTCGGCATTCGCCATCTGATCGAGGCGTTGCGCGTCGGCCAGCATCTCCTTGTGATCCGTCGCGACGTCCTTGGCTTCGGCCACGAGATCCCTGGCGCGCTCTTGATCGGCCGCCATTTGCGCATGCAAATCCTCGGGCGATTGCTTCAACTTGTTCCCGATCGCGCGACGCAGAGATGCCTGTTCTTTCTGCCAGGCCTCCGGGTTGCGCAACGCCGCGCCCAGAAGTCGATCGTCCGCCGCCGGCGGCAGCTCATTCCACGTGGCTGCGGCCGCGGCCAGTTCGGCCTGACGGTCGGCCAGGTCCTGCGTCTCGATTGCATGGCGCAGGATCGACTGCATGCTGTCAAGGTCGCCGAGAACCTCGTCCACCTGTTGCATGGCGCCGTCGAGAGCGTTCAACGATTCCTGCGCCAGTTCGGCGCGTTCGAGCGGCTCGTCGGTCAACATCACTTTGCCGGACAGGTCGCGCGCGTGCGCGACGTAGTGGTCGGCGATATCGGCAAGGCGATTCTCCTGGCCCGCGTAGTAGCTCGCCTCCGTGTCCTGGGCGAGGTCGTCGATTCGTCGTTCGGCTGCTTTCAGCTGCGTGCCGACCGCTTTCAGCTTGTTGCGCGTGGCCGTGCTGATCTCGGGCTCTGCCTGAAGGGGGGCCTGTGTCTGAACGATGGCCTGGCGCGCCTTCTGAAGAGCGGTCTTCGTTTGAGCCAGTTCGCGTTTCAGGTTCTTCGTCTGCGTGTCGAGTTGCTGCACGCCGAGGGACGCGGCCGCATCGTCCAGCTGGATCAGGATGATATCGGAATGGCCAAGTTGTGGGCCGCGCGCGGAACGTGGCAGTGTATCCACCGCGCGAAGCTGCATCGCCAGGCGGCTCACGCCCTTTAGGTCGAAGTCGGCGAGACGCAACGTGAACCCGTCCTCAATGCGCCGTGGATCGGTGCGTGGCAGGTGCTGCGGAGGAAGCTCGTTTGCCCCGGAGGTGAAGACGAGTGCGGCATCGAAGATGCCGAAGTCGTCTTCAATGAGATAGCGCAGCGGAATGCGTCCTGTTCGGCTGAGGCGCAAGACGTTCGTTGAGGGTTCAAGGATGCGAACCTGAGGGCGCGCGTCAGCGACGGACGTCAGGGTCAATGTCTCGCGGTCGTTTTGAAAACCGTGTTCGTCGGTGAGGGATAGCGACCAGGAAGCGGTCAGCCCCGGCGTCAGCGTCACCGCGAACATGCATGTGGTGTCGCCGCCGTCCGTGACCATCGTTCGGAGCGCAATGTCCTTGGTCGGTTTTCCGTTGAGCGCGATCTGGGCGTTCTCGATCGGTTTGTTGAGCACCGCCGTGACTTCAACACGGGTTCCGGCGACCGCGCGGAGTTCCGGTCGTGCCAGGCGGACCGCGAGCCGCTCCTTGCCGGTATAGGACGGGTAGGTGTACGTCACGTCGTAGTAACGCACCTTCGGTGGCGGGACGACGGTGACGTCGTAGAAATGACTGACCGCCTCTCCGGCACGCACGCGGTAGCGAAAGTTGCGCAGCATGGGGCGCGAGGTGTAGACGAATCGTGTGGATTCGGCCGTTTCAGACGGCACATCGCGCAACTCACCGAACTCTTCAGCCCCGTCGTCCTCGACGATCAGGATCTCGGCTTTCCGTACACCCGTGCGGGAGACGTCGACTTCGACATGCAGTCGATCGCCGCGGCGTATCATGGCGGCGCCCGGCGCAACCATGAGATCATCCGCATGTACGTTGGGCAGGTTCAAGAACGGTGCGACCGAACGCAGCGCCAGCCGTGGAGCCCGCGCCGGCCAGAGCGCGACAACCGTGGCCAGCAGGAGCATCGCGGCGACCATGCAGAGGATCTGTGGTTGGGCGACACGGAGGCTCACCTCTTCACGTTCACGTACGGCGACGGCGTCGTTTTCGGCCTCCGAGACGAGCGCGTTGATCAATGCCGCGGAGCCGCGTGTGGCTGCGTCATCATCGCTCGCCAGCAATTCCACGGCTGAGCTCAGGCGCTCCTGCATCTCTGGGTGGTGCCGTTCGATCATGCGTGCCACCCCGCGCATTGAGAAGGCCCGCATCATGGGGCGAACCAGAACCCACGCGGCGACCGCGGCCGTCCCGAGGTAGACGAGGCAGGACACAGCCCAACGCGCCGTGTTGGTATACAGCGCGAACCCGGCGTCGATCGCCATGGCGAACAGGACCAGTCCGATCCAGGCGCCGAGGGTAATCGCGAGCCCGCGAACAAGGAGCACGAGTCGCATACGGCGCACGGTACGTTCGATCGCGGCGACAATCGCCGGGGGTACACCTTCGGTTCCGCGCAGAATTTCGCGTAGAGATTTCATGGGCTATTGGTCCATTGTGGATGGGTGGATGTGGGGCTGGGTGATTTGGGAATTTATCTTAAGGCAATCGTTGACGTTTACGGACGATCCATTCTGAGCCGGCGACGCAGACGATCATGGTTAAAAACGGCCAGGACGCCCAAATGTCGAACTGTTCACGTTCATGTTTTTCAATGACCGGTGGGCCCAGTGTTGCAAGTGTATCCTCAGCCGACGGGGGTGCAACAACGATGCCGCCGGTAAGGGTTGCCATGCGGGACAAAAGTCCGTGATCGGCGGCCAGTTCGACGCGTTCGGCGTGGGTTCCCGGAGCCACGCTGAATTCGCTACGGGCCTGAGCCAGGACGCCGGTCCCGAGGGCCTTTTCGGCCACGCGGGATTCTACGACGGCGTGGTAGGCGCCGTTGGTGAGTTGGCCCAGCATGGCCTCGTACAGCCCCGGCGAATTTTCCTGGTAGGTGAGACGCTTCGTCAGAACCAGGCGCTCGCCGCTGAAGATCTTGACGGACGCGTGCTTGTCGATGATGGGTTCGAAATCCGGCTTCACGAGTTTGACGCGGATGGTGACCGGGTCGTCCGCCGTATACCGGATGCGATCGGACCCGATGCGCGCGAGCGGCGTGCCGAACGCAAGTTTTTCGTCGGTCGCCCAGCGCATGATCTGACCCCATAAACGATGGTGGTGAACATCACCTGCGCGGTAGCGGAGACGCCAGCTGTGATTGAAGCCGAGGTACAGCACGCGGCCATAACCGACGTGGTGGTGAACGATCAGGGCGTGTTGCCGTTCGAAGTCCAGGCGTTGCCGGAACCCGTCTTCGTCAAGTTGGTCGGCATCCACGTAGGCGGGGGCATCCGGGGGCCGCGCGTAAGCCAGCACCCGGGCGCCGTCCTTCGTTTCGGCGACGGTGTGCCGCCAGTAGATGTTGGGCAGCGCGTCCCATGTCGCAAGGTTCTCGTCCGGATCGCTGTTGAGACGCATGATCGGGCTGTGTCGCCCTTCGGCCGTGAGCACGATGCGATAATAGTCTTCGGGGCCGACCATCAGCGCGCGTTCGGTGGGGGCAACACGTACGGGCAGAAGCTGGGCCAGCGGTCCCGCCATGAACGTATGCGGCATGTGCTGCGGTCCTGCCACGACAACCAGTGTGCCGCCGCGCTCGTAGACAAACGCTTCGAGTGTCGAAAGGTGTTCTTCAGTCATGTACTCGGCCGAGACGTCGCCGAGGATGATGACATCGAACTTCATCCACTCCATGCGGTTGGTCGGCAGTGCCGTGGCCTCGATGTCATCACGTTCGCGCGCTGCCGATGCGGGTATGACGTCGCGCTCCGGCGCTTCGGCTATCAAGTCGGGCTCCAGCAGGACGTATTGCAGTTGCGTGGATGGGTCGCGACTTGCAAAAAGGTTCTTAATGTACCGAAATTCCCAGGAGGGCCGTCCCTCGATGAGTAGCAACTTGATGCGGTCCGTCGCGACATTGACGGCCACGCTGATCTCGTTGTTTGTGGCGATTACTTCTTCGTCGTATCCCGGAATGGCGACGCGGTAGAGATGCATGCCTTCCTCTTCCGGTTCGTGGGACAGGTCGACGCGTGTTCGCATGGCAACCTCGCTCGTGACGTCGACGGCCTTTGTATCCACGAGGTCCTCGCCGTCATAAAGATGCACGTCAACCGACTCGTTGGTGAGTCCGTCCAGTTTGACGGTGACGGCGAAATGCGCCTTGTCGCCCAAGTACACGATCTCGGCCGTATCGATCTCTGCCACCGCGGCATCGAGGGGCGGGTTGGAGCTGGTGCCGAAAACAACAGACGAGAGGGCGACGCCTTGCAGCCCGAGCTGCCGCGCGATCGGCTCGACTGGCGTGCGCGAGTTATGCCGTCCGTCGGTCAGCAGGATGACCGCACCCAGTTCTTCTTCTGGAATATCGCTCATCACGCGTTGCAACGCGTTGCCCAGGTCCGTCTCGTGTCGTCCGCGGGCGAGTTCGGCTTCTTCGGCAAGTTTTGCGCGCCAGATATCCGAGATCGCGTCCATCGCGTTCGTGGCATGCGCAACTGCGCCGGTGGGTGCCGTGGCAGTTGTCACCATGTTCGATGGATCATCCGATGCGGAGGATTCGTCCTCGTCCTCGTTCATCGCGGCAATGGTATTCGTGTAGCCGTCTGTCCAGATGTCGATATTGAGATCGTCGGCATGCGACGAGAAGCGATAGACGCGCACGTGATAGGTGTCCGCGATTCGGCCAAAGAGACTTTTGCCAAGAAGGCTGTCTGGTTTTTGCAGTAAGAGATCGTCAACGATTGTGCTTCGTTTGCGTGCCGCGATCGCGTCGATGTCCCGGCGGACCGTATGGGTCACGCTGTTGTAGAAGGCCTCATCCAGTTTCCGGCCGAGGGACTCTATCATGGGTGTGTAGTCGACAATCTTGCGGGACACGGTGCGGATCGTTTCTGTGAGGTAATCGTGAGTCTCTACGAGCGCGACAACATCCGTGCGATTGCTTCCCTTCGCGAAGCTGGCCTCGAGTTTGTCGATCTCACGCTGTAGTGCCTGTCCTTCGGGTGGAAGGGTAACGGCGACCGCGGCCAGGGACTGAGTCGTCGCGGTAACGATCTCGTTCGTTCCGGCCGCTGCCGTGTTCGTCGGCACGTTCGGGGCGGTAGCATTTGCGACCATGTTGCTTAACGCCTCGTCCGGATCTTTACCGAACAGGTGGACGAAGCGTCCGCGGGCTTTTTCGAGGAAGTGCGTTAGCCATTGCAGTGGCGCGCGTTCCGGTGCGGTTTTGTCGGTCAGTTCGGACAGGACGCCGTAGACGTCGCGAGCCAAATCGGCCTGGAGCTTTTTAACGTCGGCGCCCACTGCCTTGTCCAACGTTTTTGGACTCTCGAGCGGGAGGGCGATGATCTCGAGTTGCGCTTGCATGGTGTCGCCCGCCTGCTTGAGCAAACGGTGCATGGCTTTGCGCCGATTCTCGAGTTCTGCCTCGCGCGTGGTGTCATCAAACTCCCGGATCGAAGCCAGCCAATCGGCTTGTGCGGATATTTCGTCCCGCAACCCCTCGAGCACTTCGGCCACCTGCTCAAACTTGACCGGGCGTGCTGCTGCCTTCAAATTCAGCGTCTCGGCCAGGCGCACCTTTTCTGACGGCGTCATACGTGAATCGACGATGTGCATCGAGGTGCTGTCGTCGATCAGGACGGCCACCGTCTTTTCAACGGAGGCGTCCCATTCGAAGATTCGTGTTGGCTGAAAGAGCATGAGCAGGACCAGCACGATCAGCGTGATGCGAAGTGCACCAAGCGTGGCGCGCGCGCGCGGCGTCACGATGCTGCGCTCCAGGCGATAGAGATGTAGCGCTGTCTCGATCGCAATCGCGCCGCCCAGGGCAATGATCAGGATCGACCAGTTCGTCGCGAGCACGAAGGCCGCTTGCATGACTTGCAGGATCGACAGGATCACGATCCAGCCGATGACGGTGCGCAGGATCGGCATGGCGGACTGCAGCGTGAAGCGGTCACGATAGACGTGCAGCCCGACCCATACCGTTAGTGCAACCAGCGCGACGGCAGCGACCGCGGGGATCGGTGCGCCGGGCATGATAAGGTCGCGTTGTACGGTGTCCGTCATCTGTTAAACACCCGCGGTTTCCCTCGCAGGCTCCTTCGCGGTTGCCGGTTGACCGTTGCCGCCGCGAGAAGGTGGCGAAATTCCGAGCAGGACCTCGGCGTGTTGGCGAAAGTCTTCCGCCTCTGATGCCTGGGGCCCGAAACGGATTGTCTGAGGTTCGTGATAGCGACGTTTGATCGAGATCCAGCGCGACATGGCGAGCTCTCCGAGCAAGCAGATGAGGGCACCGACGACCAGGTACTTCCAGAGTTCCTCGCCTGGTATGTCGTCCGAGACGGCCGTCGTCAGCTCTTCGAAAGATTCGGCGGTAAAGATATCGACGTAGTCCTTCAGGGCGTGGTAATCGGTTTCGGTGAGCTGCGTAATGAAACTCTCGCTGACATCGTCGACCACCGTGAACGGCAGATTGGTTGCATACGTGAGATTCGTGACGTAGAGCGGGACAAGGTTCGTTGGCAGCAAAAATTGGTAGAGACCCGGCTCGTGCGTCGCGGCATAGCGGATGCGCACGCCATCATTTGTTACGATACCGTCGGCGGGCCGGATGCGGCCGGACGGAAGCTCAACCCGTAGTTGGTCGATGCCAATTTCCTCATCCGTGTCCTTTTCTTCCGGCAGGACGCCCGGGGAGGCGGGATTATCAGCCGCGATTTGAACCCGGAACTCCGTTCCGGGGCGGACGTTGTATTCGGCCATCATCGGGTCGGCGAGGTGATAGATCAGTTCGTGCAGAAAGGGCAGAAAGCTCTTTAGCGAAGGCAGGTTGGCGTCGCGCCGGTCGAGCATGGTTGCGAGCATCACGATGTACCCGTTGCCAAATTCGCGTTCCACGATGAAGGGATCGCCGTTACGTAGCGCTCCGCCGACGCGGACCGCCCTGTCCGATTCATCGGCCTCCAGCGACCAGTAAGCGGAGACGAGCGTATCGTCGATATCCGCATGTTCGCGCGTGACCAGAAGTTGGAAGGCGGGATGGCTGAGCGATTCCATGTCGAGCAACTGCGGGTCTTTTGGCGTAATCTCGCGGCTGGTGAGCGTGGCGGGCAGGATCAACTCACCGGCCGGTGTTCGCCACTCGTTGTACGAATCCGGTTCGGACCGGCTACCGGGGACGACGAGCACGCCACCGCCGGCACGGGTGTAGTCGGCAAGTCGCGTGGTAAACGATTCCGGTAAGCGCGGCACGTTGGCCAGGATAATGACGGCATAGCGGTCCAGGTCTTCAATCGAATCGATTTCCTCCGCCGGTACGACCTCGGTCGTTACGAGATTCTTCGCCGTTTCCGCCTTTTCCTCTTCGTCCGAATCTTTGTCACGGCGCCGCAGGAAGGCGAAGACGCGCTCGGTCATGGTCAGCCTGCGTTCGAAACTCGGATTGAGTGCCAGTTCGATGAAGGCCGACGCGCCCTTCAGGGATCGTTCCGACGGCGCACCGTCGACGATCAGCACCGGCACGTGATCGAGCACGTGCACGACGCGGTACGCGCTGTCGTCCCAGATCATGTCGTCTTCCGTCTCCAGAACGGCTTTCACGACATGCACGCCCGGCACACGAAAGTGATGCGAAAACTGCAGCGTCTCTGCGGATCCTGAAAGAATCTCGGCCGCCATCGTGTCCGTCGCGGCATTGGTGCCGTCGATGAAGAGCTGCACGGTTTTGGGGCGACGGGGTTCGCTGCCCGAATTGACGATTTTGACGTCGATCTTTACGGGGCGGTCGACGCCGATGATGCGTCGCGAAAAGGTGACGTCCTGTATGCCGGTATTGTCGATCTGCTCGGGAACCGGAAGTTGAAGATAGTAGATCTTGGGTTTGGTCGGTAACGCGTCGAGTGTATCGGAAACGAACTGCCATTGAACGTCGCGGTCGAGTCGCCAGCCGAGGCTTTGCCCGTCGCCAATGAAGATGATCTTCTTGTTTGCGTTGCGCCCCGTGCGCAGGCTGGCAGCGGCGGCGTTGACGGCTTCGAGGACACCGCAGCTGCCGCCGACGGGGGCGAGCGTTTCATCGTCGAGTTGTTCGCGGATTTCTTCGTGATCCGCCGTGGGGCGGCCGATGTGCATGACGGGTACCGGGCCGGCGAGGATCAAGCTGATCGCGTCGCCCGGTCGTGCCGCGTCGACCAGTTTCCGCGCTTCTTCCAACGCGCGTGCGAAATTGGATTCTTCCTCATGGGCCAGTGTCATGGATCCGGATGCGTCGAGGATCAACGCGATGTCGGTCTCTCCGCCGTCACTGGCCCAGCGTTTGGTCTGCATCCATTTTTCGATGCCGGAGAGCAGCAGCCCCAGCGCGATCAGGCCGATTGTCAGTCCGAGCATCATCCAGCGCACGCGTCGATAGGCCCACATGGCAGCGGCGATGCCCAATGCGATTGCGGCGCCGAGCAACGCCGGCAGAACAAAGAGCCAGGGCACGCCTGCCTCGCTCGGCAGAAAGGGCCGCGCCATGGCGAGCACGACCAGGGCGATCAAGAGGCAGCGCAGGGCCAGTAGAATGACTTCCTCGAGGAGGATTCGCCGCTGCCGGGTCGCGATTGAGGCGGCGAGGAACTGCATAGCGCCCCAGTGCACCGTCTGCGTCTTGCTGCGGTTTAATAGATGAATGATGACCGGGACGGCGATCGCGGCCAGTCCGGCCAACATGATCGGCACGACGAAGGTCATGAGGGTCCCGCCGCCCGCATTCCCGGGCCGCGGCTGATCGCCGTTAGCGCGTGACGTCGCGAGAGGTAGTTCGCCAGGACGACGTCAAAGGGCGTGGCGGTCGTCATTTGAACGTAGTCGATCACCAGTTGACCGCAGCCGGCGCGGATCTTGTTAATGAAGCCTTCGACCTCGGCGACGTAGGCCGAACGGATGGCGCGCGGGTCGACCTGGATGCGATTCTCGTCGACTTCGAGATCGAAGAAGGTGCTCCAGCGATCGAAAGGGAAGGTCAGTTCCTCTTCGGCCATGACGTGGAAGACGATGACGTCGTGTTTACGATGTCGAAAATGGTGTAGCGCTTCGATGATCGCGTCGGCGTCGCCGAAAAGATCCGACATGATCAGGATCAATCCGCGGCGGGGCACCTTTTCCGCGATATCGTGAAAGATTGGGGCGAGGTCCGTTTCTTCACCCGGTTGCGCGTCGTGCATTTCCTGAAGCAGTATGCGCAGGTGGCTGGGGCGGCTGCGCGCCGGGATGTAGCGTCGAATCGCGGTATCATAGGTTACAAGGCCGACGGCGTCCTGCTGGTTGATCAGGAGGTGCGCCATCAGGGCGGCGGTGCGGCTCGCATACTCGTACTTGGTGAGCAGCCGTCCGTCGCGCGGCGCGGCGCGGGTGCCCTGGTAGCGCATCGATCCCGAGGCATCGAGCAGGATTGTCGCGCGCAGGTTCGTTTCCTCGATGTACTGCTTAATGAAATAGCGGTCACTGCGCCCGAAGACCCGCCAGTCGAGGTTCCGGATGTCATCGCCGGGCGCATATTCGCGGTGTTCCGCGAATTCGGCGGAGAGCCCCTTATACGGACTGCGGTGATGTCCGGTGATGAAGCCCTCCACGACTCCGCGCGCGGCGAACTCGTGGTGGCCGATGCGGCCCAGCGCCTCCGCGTCGAGCAGGCGCATGTAGTCGGGAATATTGGCACCGTCAACCATGGCGCGACCTCATGGTTGTCCATCCGTCCGCGCGGTCAGCCCAACGCGTGGATCGCCAGGCCGGCTTACGCCAGTCCGTTTTCATCTCGCGGGTGAATCTCCTCCACCAGGCGTTGTACGATCTGATCCGGTGTAATGCCTGCGGCCTCCGCGTTGTAGGTCGGAAGCACGCGGTGGCGCAGCACCGGCAGGGCCATCGCCTTCACGTCTTCGGTTGTCGCGTGGTAGCGTCCATACAGGACGCCGCGTGCCTTGGCGGCCATCATCAGGGCGATCGCGGCGCGTGGACCGGCGCCCCATTGGATCAGCTCCTGCGCGAACTCGGGCGCATCTGTCGCGCCGGGACGGGTCGCCCGCGCGAGGTCACGCGCGTACTCGAAAACATGGTCGGCGGCGGGTACGCGGCGCACGACCTTCTGCAGCGTCGTGATCTCGTCGCCACTCAGAACGGGGATGACCGAATCTTCGAAGGTGCCGGTCACCTGCTTCATGATCGCCAGCTCTTCGGCTGCATTCGGATATTTCACCAGGATCATGAACATGAATCGATCCAGCTGTGCCTCCGGCAACTGGTACGTGCCCTCCTGCTCGATCGGGTTCTGCGTGGCGAGCACGAAGAACGGTTCCGGCAGGTGATAGTCCTTCTCGCCGATGGTCACCATGTGTTCCTGCATGGCCTCCAGTAGCGCGGCTTGCGTCTTGGGGGGCGTGCGGTTGATCTCGTCGGCGAGGACCATGTTGGCAAAGAGTGGGCCGTGCACGAAACGAAAGACGCGCTTACCGGTCACGCGATCCTCCTCCAGCACTTCCGTGCCGGTGATGTCGGACGGCATCAGGTCGGGCGTAAACTGGATGCGCTTGAAACTGAGATCCAGCGAGCGAGCGAGCGTGCTGACCAGTAGCGTCTTGGCCAGGCCCGGTACGCCGACGAGCAGTGCATGGCCGCGGCAGAAAACGGCGACGAGGACCTGCTCGATGACGTCTTGCTGACCCACGATGACGCGTCCAACTTCATCGCGCAGGCGCTGGTACGCATCTTTGAGCCGATCGACTGCTTGCAGATCGTCGTCGGCTCCGGCAGGTGTTTTGAGGGTATCTTCCACGGTCAATAGATCTGACATTTAAAGCTCCTTGAGTGTGTCAATTCAATCCCGTTTTGGCTAGCACGGATCGTACCAAATAGATTAATTTCGTTCAGTAGGATCCGGCGACGCCGAATCCGTGACCCTGTGTCTGTCCGGCGTACGCAAGGCGGGGCCTGTGGTATGCGGTAGAGAGACTGGAAGTAGGCACGCTGGTATACAGGGAGCAGGTCCTTCGTATCGGCTACGCGCTTGACCGATACATTGTAAGGCCCGTACGGCTCCTAACCAACACGCCGGCCGCGGGGGCCAGGGGAGCTGCGAATCAGTGTCCAAACTCTTTGGCTTGGGAGCCCGCATCACGACGTCCGCCTCCACCATCAACGGATGCTTCAGCACATCGTGACCGAAACGCTGGCAGCCGGAACAACCCGGCACTTCCTGGAGCAGGAGCATGGTCGGTTTGCGCGATTCCTGGCACTTCGCCAGCGCAGCTTGTAGATCACGACCCCACTTGACGCCACGACTTCGACGCGGGTGAGCAATCGATCAACCGTCGGCTGCGCGGCGTCTCCGTGGCATGTCGCGCATTAGAGAAAGTGCCGCCGCAAGAAGATGGGTAACAATGTGCCGGTGAAGAATCATGACCAGACAATGATACCACGTGCGTCTTCGACCTGCCGGATCTGTCGGCAAGGCGTGCCACGAAGTTCGGACGGCGTGCCGGGGCAGGAAGCATACATACTTGTTGTCTATGTCCTGGAACGGCCGTAGGTTTCATTCGTTATGCCAACGCACCCTTCGCGCAAAATATGAGCATCGCGAGGCCTGCCATTTTCCTGGCGGACGGTGCCGCGATACTGGCGATCCTGACCACCGCTGTCGTGTGGCTCCTGTCGCCGGTCGAAGGGAGTTTTTTATTTGGAAAATGGAGGGCATTGCTTGTCCTGCTGCCTACGGCCTTCTGTGGTTTCCGCCTCGTGCTTGCCGTTCTTTTTTGCCGTAAGCCTGGTGGCAAGGTACCCGGAACGACCAAGGCGACGCTCGGTGCTTGCGTCTTGTTCGTGCTCCTGTTTGGCGCCGAGCAGGTGCTCGAATTCGCCGGCTACGAAAGACATTTTCCGCCGATACTGATTCGTGGCGAAACAGCCAATGATTCCGTGGAGGAACGCGCCGGTATCATCGCGGATCCGAGACTGCTCTTTCGCTTCAAGCCGGAGGCAGAGTTTCGAGGACGCAGAGTCAATCGGATTGGATTTCTGGGGCGCGAACCCGATGATCCCAGGACGGCGGGCGGACGGCGGGTTCTTTGCCTCGGCGACTCCGTCTCAGGGCAAGGCGTGCCACCCTATTCCGGTTACCTGCACGCGCAACTGACGAACGAGCCGCCGACGCAGGCTCGATGGGAGGCGATTAGCATGGCCGTCCACGGCTATACGACCTCGCAGGGGTTGCGGCTCTTCGTGGACGAGGGCGCGGCTCTGCGGCCGGACTTTGTCGTCGTTCTGTACGGGTGGAATGACCATTACCTGGCGTCCATCCCGGACAGTAACCGCATGGCGCGCCACGTGGACGGCCTGCAGGGCATCCTCTACGCCATTTTGCAACGTAAACGCTTTGGCCAGTTTTTGCTCGCCACGGCCGGACCACTGGAATCTTTAGGGGTGCGCGAGAACAGGGACGGACTGCGCGTACCGCCCGACGAGTATCGACGCAACCTGGCCAGCCTGGTCGACGAAATACGTGGCACCGATGCCATCCCTATTCTGATGACGTCGCCGCGTGCCGCGACCATCTCATCCCTGCTCGTTCGCAACAGACAGATCACCAGTGTCGAGGAAGGCATTCGATTGCATGACGAGTACAACGCGACGTTGCGCGACGTCGCCGCGCAAACCGAAACGGTCATGATCGACCTCGCGCAGATATTTGCGGACGACGAACACCAGGCGTTCTTTTCGCGCGACGGAATTCACTTCACGCCCGACGAAGCGCGTCGTCGCATTGCCGAACACGTTCACGGGGCTGTTACCGATGTTTTGCGTGGCCGATCCGGCGACCCCGCTCGTCAATAAAGCGTGGATTTCGGTATCAGGTCGCGTCCTCCGAGCGGGGTCGCGAGTGTGCTCTTTTCGGTCGTGAGCGCATTTGTCACGGCGCTAACTTCCTGCGGAAGCCGTTCGCCTCCACGGCGCTTCTCGAAAAATCGGGAGCGTACGCGACACTTAACGCTTGTCTGATGCGCGCGCGGCCCTAGAGTAACCCACACGATGGGAGCAGCATTCCAGTGGCCCGACGGCATCCGCGGTGCGGTCAGCCTGAGCTTTGACGACAGCCGTGGGGATACCCTTGATAACGGTATCGAGATCCTGGACCGTCACAACGTCAAGGCGACCTTCTACATTGTGGAATGCAGCTTCGAAAAGCGTGTGCAGGACTGGAAGGATGTCGCTGCATCAGGACACGAGCTGGGCAATCACTCCGTCTGCCATCCCTGTAGTGGAAACTTCGGGTTTTCCGACGACAATATGCTGGAACGCCACACGGTCGAGCAGATTGCGGCTGATATCGACGATGCGACGCGCAAAATCGAGGATACGTTCGGGCTCACCCCGCAAACATTCGCCTATCCCTGCGGACAGAAATTTGTTGGGCGTGGCCGTGGGACGGCCAGCTATGTGCCGGTGATCGCCGAGCGCTTTGTTGTTGGCCGCGGATTTCGCGATGAGTCCACGAATTTGCCGGTGGTGTGTGACCTCGCGCAGGTCTGCGGCGAAGACTTCGACTGCAAGACTTTCGACCAGGTCAAATCCATCCTGGAGCGCACGGCCGCGGCCGGACGCTGGGTGGTCTTCGTTGGACACGGTGTCGGCGACGGAGGCGGGCAGGTGGTCCTGCGCAGCATGCTCGATCAGCTTTGCGCGTACGTGAACGATCCCGACAACGGACTCTGGGCGGATACGGTTGTCAACGTCGGCACCTACGTGCGTGACCACCAGGATCTATGATCGTGTTTTGACGCGTGGTCAGTCGGGTCAGCTACTTATCTTCCGGTGAGCGCTTCCCGGAGGAGTCCCTGAAGAGCCGGATGTAGTCCTGTGGACTCGCATCGAACGCGCGTTTGCACTTCTTGCAGCAAACGTAGAAGGTGTTGCCCTCGTACGCGACGGAGATATTCGTTTTCGCCTGCCGGGCTGTCATCATCGGGCAGACACGACCGTCGTCGAACTCGTTGCATCCGGCGACAAGCGCAAGACCGGCGAACAGGCTGAGCAGAAGGGCAATTCGCAGGCGCGGGGTCACCTGTCGAGCGATTCGATTCGAGGCTTGAGACTTACCACACGGCGCATGCGGCGATCAGAGCGCGAAACTGAGCCAGACGCTGAACTCGATGTCATTCCCTTCGAAGTCGCTGATGTCGGACCAGCTTTCGAAGACGTAGTTCGCCATGATCTGGAGGTCAAAACTGCTCGGGTCGCCCAGGTTAATACCGAACAGGAACTGCCAGTATAGGTCCGTCCACTCGCTGTCTGTATCCGTTTCAACATACGTCTGCAGGATGCCGAGCCCGGTGCGCCATTGCCGATCGATCGCCAGCAGGTTGAGCTGCGGTGTCAGGGCATAGTCAAGCAGCTCCGACCCGTCTAGTTCGGGCGTGTATGTCACCGCAAGCTGCCAGATCGCATTCTGATCGCGACCCTCGTATGCGAGTCCGTACGAAATATCATCGTCTACGAACGGAAGCTCGTTGAAGGCGCTGTGTTCGACGTGCTGCCGCGCGCCGATGCTGATTTTGCCGGCCGATTTTGCGAACGCGGGCGAGACCAGGCAGGCGACCAGAAGCGTCAGGATAATGGTTGTGTGTCGATTCATGGAGGTATGCTAGCCGGAGCCTATCGCGAAGTCAAACGTCGATACGTTCACCTGCAGGCCATCTGCACCCGCGCGTGGCGGGAGATGCGCCGCAGCCTCTTCGTGGTGCACAAGTCCGGCTAGTTGGATCGTGTAAGCTTGACGGCGATGTCGCGCGTCATCGGCGGGAGCGGAAGCGGATGAGGAGTTGTCCCGATCGTAAACGTGGTGCGTTCGGGGTCGGCATTCGACCACGTGTCCCAGAATTCGACCTCGTAATCGCCGGGTTCGAGCTTGAGCGACTGTAAGTCGACCCGCGCGGACGAGATGGTCCTGAACTGCGCGCCGGGCTCGTCCTCCAATGCGCGGAACCGGCCGGCACGGGCGAAGTAGGCTTCGCGACTGCGTACATGTCCATCGTTGCTTGTTTGCTTGTAGTAACGGATCACGCTTGCCGGCCCGTAGATCCAGAGGTAGGCCCGGTCGGTGGTCGCGCGCGCGCGGGCCCGCAGGATGCCGCGATCGCCGCCGACGCGCAGTTGCGGATAGTACCAAGATGTATTACGCAGGTCGATGCCGTCGATGAAGCGTGCGAAACGGGCCTGGTGTCGGTCGAGGCCCTTTTCGAACGTCAGGTTCCACCACCACGGCATGGGCGTCGCTGCGATCGGGAGCGTCCATCCCAGCCAGGGGCCGTCGTGCAACTCGTGCGCGAGCCAGGCCATGTCGCCGCCGTCGGAAAAACCGCCGAATTCCTCGATGATCGCCGGCTTGCCGTAACGCGAGAGATTCCACGCAATGCGTTTCCATGCGCGCGGCATCCCCTCGCCCCAGTTGTAGAGCGGAGCCTGCACGTAGGTGATGCCCGGCAGTCGCCAGATCTCAGGCTCGCCCGTTGACGTTGTGAACTCGGTTGAGACCAGGTGGTCGCCGCTGTCCACGCTGGCGAGATACGCAATCATGTCTTGGTGCCAGGCGCGAAGCGTCGGCACGTCTTTGTTGACGATGTTGGCCTCGATCCAGAGTGTCCATCCGAACAGGGCCGGCAGGGCCCCGTAACGCGCGGCAAGGTAGCGATAGCGATTCTTGAAAACGGCGATCATTGCCGGGTCGGTGAAGACGTCCTCGGGATTCTCCAGGGGGCCGCCGTTCTCGCTGTTGAACGGATTGATCGCCCACTTCGAGTCGTAGGCCCGCGTGTAGGGGCCGTGTCCACTCAGTGCGAGTTCGAGACGGACGCCTCTTGTGTGGGCGGCCGCGAGCAGGTGATCAATGCGCCAGGCGTTTTGAAGATTGTAAGCCCCTGGCCCTTGGTATCCCGGCCAGTCGCGGCGCCATTCGAGCCCGCACCACGACGGCATCAGCCACATGCGACCCATCGTGATGCTGGCGGTCCGCATGCGATCCAGGAAGCCCTCTATGACGTAGGTGCCGCGTTGCCTGAGTGGTTGCTCGATCGGGCCGAGGTTTAGGATCTTGTCGTCGTCGGGCGAGCGAATGTTGAGCGCGATGGGATAGAAGAACTCGCCGTTATCGAACTCGAAGTGCCGGCCGTCCCGCGCGGCACGCACGAATCCGCGGCGGGGCGAAGGCGTGGCGGTCAGCGTATGTTCATCCGTCTGGAACGTGTCGCCGAATACGTCCCGTCCCTCGACGTGCCAGCGATAGGTGCCTGGCCGGCGCGGGCAATACCGCACGGCCCAGTAGGGCGGGCCGACGGGGTCCAGTCGCTCGGCGGCCTGCAGTAGCCGGCGCGTGTAGTCGCGCGCATAATACGCGGGGACCCGGCGTATGTTTCCATCGGGATCCGTGAAAACGCCCCACGCATCGAACTGGGCGGGGTCGAACGGGTTTTCGTACTCGCGTCCCGTCGCGAAGCGAACGGTTGCCGGCTCATATTGCTCGACGGCGTCGGGTGCCGACAGGATGCGGGGTGCGAGGGCGACGCGCGCGGCATCGCCCGAGGCGACGACGCCGTGGATCCGCACAAAATCCAGGCGATCCGATTCGCCGTACACCTGTACGCCGACGGCGCGTACGCGGCGCAGGCACCACGGACCCCAGGGTAAGTCCTGCTCGACGGCGTTCCAGCCCTCTTGTAGCGGCAGGCTGATCGACAGTGAAGCCGGCGTGCCGGCAGCCTGGATGCCGTCCACGATGCGTTCGAACCATTCGCCGTCGCCGACTTTGAGAAAAACCCTCAGACGCGCGACATTGATACGACGTGTATCTCTGCTCGGCGCCCAGACGGGGAGAACCTCGATGCGCAGGGTTTCGCGCCCGAACCATGATTCATCCAGGGCGAGCTCTTGCTCGCCCTGCGGGTTCTCCATGCGAATGGCCGCCAACCGGAATCGTCGCGGCAGATCAAGCTGTCGCGGCATGTCCCATGCGGCGTATGCGATCGCCAGGACGGCGATGAGCAGCAGGGCCGCGCTGATCCATCCGTGCCCGATGCGCGACGACGGCACGGCGCCGTTCGCGGGAGGTATTTCCGGATGACTACCGCCTCGATGGGGTGTCTTTTCCCACTTGAACGGGAACGTGAAAAACTGAAACACACCGCGCCATGCACCGAGGCTGACCATGATCCAATAAATTGGCATCAGGAGGGCGAGTGGCAGCAGGTCGTAGCGGCGCCGCCGGGCGACGCCGATGATGTGCACGATGACGAAGAAGATATTGAACAAAGCGAAGGCCACGCTGCCGACCAACAGGCCAGCCGTTGCCGGCACGTAGACACTGTACAACGGCCATCGAAAAATCAGCCATGCCCCTGCAACGATCCAGCAGATCGGGTTGATCAGCAGGCTCATGACCTGGCCGCCGACGACCACGAGCATGAGCGACCATTTTAAGAGGCCGAGTTGCCGGATACCGGCGCCGGGGTCGCGCGTGTGGTAGAGATGGGTTTGCCAGTAGCCCTTCATCCAGCGTGATCGCTGCCGTACCCAGGGGCCGAATTGCTCAACGGCCTCCTCCCACGTCGTCGAATCAAGAATGCGGGTACGGCCCCCGGAACGCTCGATGCGGATTCCCAGGTCGCAGTCTTCGGTGACGTTGTAGGGATCCCATCCGTGCAGTGCACGTAGCGCCTCGATGCGAAAATGATTCGAGGTTCCGCCGAGTGGAATTGGCGCACGCAACGCATGCAGGCCGGGCAGGTAGAGGTCGAACCACGCCGTGTACTCGATCGTGAACCAGCGTGTCAGGACGTTACGGCGCGAGTTGTAGTAGTTGAGATGCGCTTGCAGGCAGACGACTCCAGGTTCCGCGCGCGCAAAAGCGGCCACCGCCTTGCGGAGCTGATCGGGCTCGGGACGATCCTCTGCGTCGAATACGACCAGGTAGTCCCCACGTGCATGCGCCAGGCCGGCATTGCACGCGCGGGGTTTCGTCTTCGGCTCGCCGTGCGGGACGACCACAACTTCTAGCCAGGGTGGCGTATCCAGATTTTCTGCCGCGCGCGCGGTCTCATCGTCATCCGCCTCGATCAATAGCTTCACGTCCAGTTTGGACGGCGGGTAATCAAGCGCGTCAATCGCCGCGACGAGCTCGGGGAGCATATCGGCTTCGTGGTACAGGGGAAGCAGCACGGTGTAGACCGGCAGATCGTTATCGGCGATTGCCATGGTATCGCCTTCGATCGAGTGACGGGCAAGCAGGCCGGTCATGACGGCCAGAACGCGGACGCAGATCACGGACCCGTAGAGCACAAAGACAGATAGGCTGAACAGCCAGAAGAACGTTTGCAGGTCGATGACGGCGCAGGCGACCATGCCGAGCAAGAGCCCCAGGTAGGCGGCGCGCTGGGGACCCGACCAGCGTGTCTGCGCACCCGGTCGACTCGTCCCGTTCCAGTATGGATGGCTACTATTCACATTCTCACCATGTTCAGTATACGGTAATCGCGC
This sequence comes from uncultured Verrucomicrobiota bacterium, assembly GCA_913047795.1. Lineage (GTDB taxonomy): Bacteria > Verrucomicrobiota > Kiritimatiellia > CAJWTS01 > CAJWTS01 > CAJWTS01. The sequence continues at coordinate 20,509 of CAJWTS010000010.1, forward strand.
AGGGACGGGATTCGCAGCGTTTGGACCTGCCGGGGCTATCCGCGTTTACTGTCTGGCCATGGGGTGCGTCGGCGAACCCCGCGGATCAGCCTGCGGTGCGGCGCGTTATGGTGACGCGCTTCGGCACGGCGCAGGGCGCGCATGAGTTTCGGACCCACTTGCATGCGCTGGGCCGCGACGATGTTGTCGTTCATCGCGAACCGCTCGTCGTCGTCCCGTGCAACCAGCCGGTTCAGTTTTCTTATGACGTCGTCCTCGGTCACCGGGCCGTTGAAGGTCTTGACGCGATCGAGCAGCCCTGCAATGGCAAGGCTCGTCAGTGTGCGGACGCATTTTTCGGTCGTGTCATCGCGCTGTTCCGTCTGGATATCGCTGATTTCGTACACGGAGGATCTCCTGCCTTGATAGCCCGCTTATCAGGGCCCCGTTAGCGCGTCAACGCTGAACGGCTGAGCCGGGCGAATGGCGTGATCACGACGCCAGTCGATCGCGCATTGAATCATCGAAGTCGATCGACTATATAAACATCTATCATGTATCACCCGCATAGAGGCAGGACGCATCACCTTGCTTTCCTCCCGGGACCTGACACCTTCGAGGTTCTCGGCGGAAAGGAGGACAGCGACGATACCCGAAGGGGTGGATCGTCGGGTCTGGTACGACTAAACGGGCTGCGGAAAGTAAGCGAGCGACCCGGTCGCACGGGGACCGTGGGATGAGCGGTGGCATTACAAAAACGGTGCCGGCCGCCGAAGGTCGAGTCGCCATCGACCGGTTGTACGACGGTAGCATCGCCGAGTACGAGTTTCACATGGCGGGTAAGCCGAGCCGACTGAACGTCGGGGACTACGTCTATACAATTTTCCAGGACGAACTTGTCGGTCGCATTAAGATCAAGGATCTGATCGGCGGTGCCGTCAATCCGAAGTCGGGCAAGCCGCGGACCCTGATCATGGTGTCCACGCCCGGCGAGCGGCTCAAGGTGCCGGTTCCGCGCAAAGGGCATCGCGGTACGCGCTACTATGACGGCGCGGACTGGCCGGCCTGAGCAATTGGGGCGACCCGCCGCGATAATGGCGTACAGATCGCGGCGGACAGCGAAACCCCGAGATGGGGCCGCTTGTCACCCGGCAGGTGACTGACCGGCACGGCGGTGGCCCTGCTCACATCAGAACGCTGTGACGGTTTGGATTCATGTTTATGTGGCTGGGCTCAATGGCTTTCCTTGAGACGGTCCTGGAGACGCCGTCCCAGGTCTTCCGGTGTCAGCCCGTAGAGAATTTCCACATCATTGAGCTTGCGCGCGTCGGCGGCGATACCTTCCGGAGTCAACTCGTCTGCGAAGTCCGCGACGATTGTGGTGAAGACGAGTGGAAGCGAGACGACGACAGGCGTTGCGCTGTTCGCGGATTCCTCTCCGCGAATGATCTGGATGACGCGCACGAGAATTTGCCAGTAGACCAGGTTCTCGTTGTATTCCGTGCGGGGCAGGGCACGCGCGAGAAGGTCGATGTCTTCGTCGCCGGAGGCGCGTCCGGGATACACACGCCACACGATGGTGATCAGCGCATGCGCGGTTTCGGTCAGCCCCTCGAGTCCCTTTGCGGCAGATGCGTACTGGACCAGGTCCTCGCCGCCGATGGCGTCGGTGATTCGCAGGAAGTCAGCGCGTGAATTGATGAGGATACCAACGGACATGCTCTTCGGCTCAGAATGGGTTGCCGATCCGGTTCAGGATCAGATCCACGGCTTCGTATAGATCGGCACAAACGGCATCGGGCTCGGCGGCTTGCGTCGCTGGATCGTCGCCCAGCAGGATGCTGAAACAGCCCGCTGCCTTGCCCGCGATTATATCGCGCGGCATATCTCCGACCATGAAGCTGCGCGCGAGGTCGATGTCATGTTCGCGTGCGGCATCGAGCAACATGCCGGGTTCCGGTTTGCGTCGTGGGCACTCCTTGCGATACGCGCCCACGCCTTCGGTGGGGTGATGCGGGCAATACTGGTAGTCGTCCACGTGCAGGTCGGGCGCGCCGGCTTCCCGCAACGCGTCGAGGTAGGCCTGTGTAAAGGCGTCGAATTCGTCCCGCGAACACATGCCGCGGCCGAGGGCGGACTGGTTGGTGACCACAATGATCTTCAGCGCGTCGGCGGGCCACGCGGCGCCGAGCCGGCGCAGAGCCTCAACGGCGCGCGGAGTGAACACCACGTCCTCCATGCGGCATAGATAGTCGGTGTCCTCGTTGATCACGCCGTCGCGGTCGAGAAACACGGCCCGCAGGCCCTGCTGGTCCGTTCCCGGTGCGTCGGTAGAGGTCGCAGGCTGGTCAGGCATCCTGCATGTCCCCCATCTGTTTTCTGGCAAAAGCGAGGCCTTCGTCGTGGGTCAGGAATTCACCGTCGAGCTGCGCTTCGTAGCAGGCGTCGAGGATGGGCGAAAAAGCGGGGCCAGGCGCCATGCCGAGCGCGATCAGGTCACGTCCCATCACGATCGGCTTCGGCGCCGAATCCGCAACATCGAGCGCCTCGGCACGTTCGAGCAGCCAGTCGCCGGCCGGGAAATCGAACGGCAGCGGGGGCCGGGCCTGCATGTCCGCGCGCGCCACGCGCACCAGGCGGTCCACGCGGCCGACCTTACGCGCCAGGCGCCGAATCGCGGAGTCCGACGCCTGGCTGCGGTGCAGCTCGTAGGGGCGCAGGTGACAGGTCACCAGCGGCACAACCTGCTCGACCAGGTCTTCCTGGTTTGTCATTCGTTCGATGAACGCGCGCGTGGGCGCCGCACCTTCGGGCTCGTGGCGGGGTGATCGAATCCGTCCCCCCGCCATTTGGGTTGTGGCCGGCTTGCCGAAATCGTGACAGAGCACCGCCAGTCCGACCACAAGATCCTCCCACTCGTCCCCCACGCGTTCTTTTGCGAAGGCGTCCATCGCGTGGCCGGTATGAACCCAGACGTCGCCTTCCGGATGCCATTCCGGCTCCTGCTCGCACCCGATCAGCGATTCCAGTTCAGGCGTATAGCGGATCCAGCCGCAGGCTCGCAACAGTTCGAGTCCTGCGGAGATGTTGTGTCCCAGTAGAAGTATCTTTTTCCATTCTTCCCAGATTCGTTCAGGCGGAAGCGTCTCGGGCTCGATTTTCGCGCAGAGCGCCACGGTCTCGTTCGCGACCTTGAGATCGAAGCGCGCGGTGAACTGGGCGGCACGCAACACGCGTAGCGGATCCTCGATGAACTTTTCGGATACATGGCGCAGGATGCCGGCTTGCAGGTCGCGCCGTCCGTCGTAGGGATCGATCCACTCGTCGGTCAGTGGGTTCCAGGCCACGGCGTTGATTGTAAAGTCGCGCCGCCGCGCCGCTTCCTTGACGGGCAGGTTGGGATCGGCGTCGATCGCGAACCCCTTGTGTCCGGCGCCGTCCTTGACCTCGCGGCGTGGAATCGAGACGTCGATCGGCAGGCCATGAATTTTCAATACGCCGAATGCCTTGCCGACCAGGCTGACCTCGAAGCGTTCGTCCAGCAACGCCTGCAAGGCGTCCGACTCGACACGCAGGACCTCGATATCGATATCTTTGACCGGCACGCCCATCAGCATATCGCGAACACAGCCGCCAACGAGATGGGCGGCTCCGCCTGCCTCGGCAACGCGGCGGCAGATCCAGTCCTGCGCGTCATCAAGACGTGGGTCAGATATATGCGAAGTCGTCATGGTGGTTCAATTTCTATGCAACAGCATATTAGCGGTTTTATGGTGCGTTCGAAACCGAGAACTGTGACGGCTTGTGGAGCCGCGGAATCCATGCTTTCGTGCGATGCTGAGCCCGTGATGAAGTTGCATTCGTTTGTCGTCCCGCTGGGAGTTGTCATCGCCGCGTCGCCAACCGCCGGCATTCGATCAGCAGCCTGTCTTGGCGACGGCAGATGGTCGGTCCAGAATTGTCGGAACCATGGTAACGCCGAGGGGCTTCGAGGCGCGCGAAGCGGGGGCAATCCCCGACATGCACCAGGCCGTCGTCTGCGATCCGCCGCAGGCGGTGTCGCGCAAGCTAAACGAAGGGGTCAACTACGCCGGGCTATGCGGCGACATCCCTGGCCGCGGGAACCCGAATGGCGATCGGTGGCGCGCATGTCGACGACCTTCTGCTGCTCGTTCATGGCTTGTCGCGGGACCGTCTCGCGGGCGATGGCGGGATCATCGGCACACCGTTCATGAAGACCTTTCGCATGACGATCAGTTATCGCCATTGGGCTCTGTTGCTGGCGCGTTAGCTAAGAATCGTCTTCGCCGTGGCGGCGGTTCATTTCCCAGAGCTTCACATATTTCGTGAAGGTGCCGTAGGACGATGCCATCGCGATCAAGAGTCCATGGAAACCGTCGGCTATCCCGCGCTTCAGGATGAAGCACTTGAAGAAGCGGTACATGGGGCGAAAAAGGAGGTCTGACGGGGATGCCTGCCGCTTGCGCTTGAAAAGCTCCTGGGCCGATATCGTGGAGAACTTGTTGAGCGACTCCATCTGTTCATGGATGTTGCGATACGTATAGTGATAGAGTGGCGCGTGCAGCCGTCGGACGGGACCATCAACCGCCACTCGGTCATGTGGTTCAATGCCCGCGCATCGTCCCTGCTCTTTCCGAAAAAGACGCAGCTTGATGTCGGGATACCAGTCGCCGTGGCGGATCCATTTTCCCAGGAAGCGGACCAGGCGCGGAAACTCGTAACCGGACCAGCGACGATATTCACCTGATGAGAATTGCCGTTGAATCTCTTCGCGCAGTTCGGCCGACACCTCTTCGTCGGCGTCCACAAAGAAGATCCACTCGGAGGTCGCTTTTCCCTGGATGAGGGTTTTTTGACCGATGTAGCCCAGCCACTCGTGCTGGTAGACGCGTGCCTCGTATTCCTTGCAGATGGTGAGCGTGTTGTCGGTACTGTAGCTGTCCATGATGACGATCTCGTCGGTCCACGTGACGCTCTCGAGACAACGACGAATATTATGCTCTTCGTTGAAGCAGATGATGCAGGCTGTGATCGATCCGGCCATCTTAGAATCCGCGGAAGGTGTCCGTGATGTGCAGGTTCAGGCGCGCCAGGCGAAATTGGACCGCGATTGTGAGACAGCCAATGCCGTAGATGATGCTGCGCCGCAGGTTGATCGACGACGCCTCGGCGAAGTACTTGGTCGGACAGCTGATCTCGGCGATCGTCTTGCCGGTCCACACGATCTGGGCGAGCATTTGGTTGTCGAAAACGAAATCATCGGAATTTCGATCGAGCGGCAAGGCCTCCAGTAGATCGCGTGAGAAGGCGCGGTAGCCGGTATGATATTCGGACAGCTTTGCCCCGATCAGCAGGTTCTCGGCGGCGGTCAAGATGCGGTTTGCGATGTATTTCCACCACGGCATGCCGCCCTTCATTGCGTAGCCGCCGAGGATGCGCGAGCCCAGAACGCAAGGGTAGAGATCGTTGGCGATCAAGGTGGCCATCGCGGGGATTAGCTTGGGTGTGTATTGGTAATCGGGGTGAACCATGATCACGATGTCGCCCCCGGCTTCCAGCGCCAGCCGGTAGCAAGACTTCTGGTTTCCGCCGTATCCGAGGTTCTGTTCATGGATGTGAACCGTCACGTGTTCGAGCTGGCCGGCGATATCGGCGGTTTCGTCCGAGCTCGCGTCATCGACAACGATCACGTGGTCGACAACACCCTGTTCCATGACCTCGTCGTAGGTCTTGCGCAGCGTCGTGGCGGCATTGTAGGCCGGCATGACTACGATAACTTTTTTGTCTCTGATCATGTCGTGTGACAGGAACCCTTTGTTCGGCGCGCGCCGTTGCTGTAGAAAGTGGCCTCGCACCGGCGAAGACGGATGAAAACAGTCAGGCAGGATAAATTGCGCACGGGGCTCAGCGCCAGTAAATTCAGAGTGTTGACATCGGCGAGACAGGCGATAGATTGCGGATAATGACGCACCGCCGACCCCAGCCATGAAAAAGTCCGCAACGAAACCGGACTCGCGCCTGGATTTGGCAAAGATCGCGCCCGGTGCACATTTCCACATGGTTGGCATCTGCGGCGTCGGCATGGCCGGCGTGGCGGCGCTCCTCGCTGCGCGGGGCTACCGCGTAACGGGCTGCGACAGCGCACCGAATCACCTGGCCGACTGGCTCCGCGCGCGTGCGATCGAGGTGCACGAGGGGCATGATGCGGCGCATCTTGATCCGCCGGTCGATGTCGTCGTGCGTAGCACGGCGGTGCTTGCGCAGGCGCCGGAGATCGTTGCTGCGGACGGGGCCGGCGTCCCGGTTTACCAGCGTGGCGAGGTTCTGCCCGCGCTACTCGAGGGGCGGACCTCCATCGTCGTGACCGGGACGCACGGCAAATCGACGACGGCGGGGTTTGTTGCGCAGATGCTCGATCACGCGGATTGTGCTCCCGACTACTGCCTCGGTTGCGAGGTGCCCGCGCTTGAGGGTGTGGCTGCCGGTCGGGACAGCGATGTGATTGTGGCCGAAGGGGACGAGAGCGACGGAACGATTCGACGGTATGCACCCGATATCCTGGTGGTGACCAATGTCGAATTCGACCACATGGAGCATTTTGACGATGTCGCGGCCTTTGAGGAATGTTTTCGTTGTGTCGCGGCCCGTACACGGCGCTGCGTTGTTTGTTGTGCGGACGATGCACGTGCCGTTTCCGTCTGTTCCGGTGCGAAAGAGGTGTTGACGTATGCGCTGGATTCCGTTGCTGACGTTCGGGGCATTCGTGTTGAGGGCAGCGAGGAGCTGATTGTGCAGCGGGGCACGACGCGGCTGGGGGCATTGACTCTGCCGGCGCCCGGACGGCACAACGCGCTGAATGCCCTCGCGGCCGTGACCGCCGGTCTTGCATACGGGCTCGATTTTGAAGCGATCGCCGCCGGGCTGGCCACCGCCGAGTTGCCGCGGCGACGTTTCGAGACGCTGATCGAAGCCGGCGATCTGCGCGTCGTCTCCGACTATGCACACCATCCGACCGAGATCCGTGCCTTATTGGATATGACGCAGCACCTGTCGTTTGAACGCCGCCTGGTGGTCTACCAGCCGCATCGCTACACCCGCACCCGCGCGCTGGCCGATGACTTCCCGGCGGCATTCGACGGCGCCGACGAGGTTATTCTGACGCCGGTTTATGCGGCGTGCGAGGAACCGCTGCGTGGCGGCACTTCGTGGGACCTCTACGCCTGCTTCCGGCGGCTCTCGGGCGTGCGCGTTTCGATGGCCGACTCACTGGAGCAGGCCGAGGCATACGTTCGGAGGATCTTGAGGCCCGGCGACCTGTTGTTGATCGTAGGGGCGGGAGACGTGGAGACGATTGGACATCATCTCCGCGAAGATCTGGCCGTGCAGGATCCGCCCGCCCTCAATCCCGTGCCGGGACTGCTCGCCGGCATCCGGCAATTGGCGTTGGCGGACACCGCGATTCGGCAAGACGAGCCCCTGGGGCCGAAAACGACGCTCAAGGTGGGCGGGCGGGCCGATATCCTGCTCGATGTCGGCGTCGAGCAGGATATCGCATCTATTCTCGGCTGGGCTCATGCGGGGGACGTACCGGTCCATATTATGGGGGCGGGCAGCAACGTGCTGGTCTCGGACCTGGGGGTCCGGGGGCTCGTCGTGCGCTTGATCGGGAACCCGTTTCGGGAAATCGAAGGCGGCACCGACGAAGTCCGGGTTGGGGCCCGTGTTTCGAACCGTGCGCTGCTGTCCTGGGCCGAGAATAATGATTGTCAGGGTTTCGATTTTCTGGAAGGAATTCCGGGGACCGTTGGCGGTGCGATGCGAATGAATGCCGGTGCCTGGGGCGGCGAAACGGCGAACCGGGTCAAGTGGGTACGATGCCTCGCCATGGACGGCAAGGCTTTCACGTTCAATCGCGCGGAACTGGACTTTCAGTATCGTGGGTGCCCTGTCCTGGCCGACAAGATCGTGGTGCAAGTTGGGTTCTCAATGTCGGGCGCGAACGGAGCCGATGTTGATCGCGAAGAGATCGCGGCTCGGCGCGCATGGTGGAAGCAGATTCGCTCGGCTGGATCGGTGTTTAGGAATCCGGATGGCGCGGTTGCCGGCGAGTTGATCGAGCGCGCCGGATTGAAGGGATGTACCGTTGGTGGCGCGCGCATATTTGAGACGCACGCCAACGTGATCGCCACGGTAGACGGCGCGCGGGCGGCGGATGTGCGTGCCTTGATTGAACGGGCGCGCAGAGACGTAAAGGACCAGTTCGATGTGGAGCTTCAGCCGGAGGTGGTGTTCTTGCAGTGAGTGACGAAGCGATCAGACCCTATAAACATGTTGCCGTACTGTACGGTGGCCCCTCTCCCGAGCGTGATGTTTCGCTGGATTCCGGTCGCGCGGTGGTGCGCGGGCTGTTGGCTTCCGGTTATACGGTGAGCGAGATTGACGTGGTCGGCCGTGATGTCGTTTTCCCGGCGGATGTTGACGCCGCATTCATCGCCTTGCATGGCGAATTCGGCGAGGATGGAGCCGTGCAGACGATTCTCGAGAGCCGTGGCATGCCTTATACGGGGTCCGGACCCGAGGCCAGTCGGCTCGCCTTCGACAAACGCGAGAGCAAGGCACGCTTCGAATCGGCCGGGGTCCGCACGCCGGCTTATGAGTGCCTGGCCGGAACGGAAGGGCGGACCCTCGCGTTGCCCGTGGTGGTGAAGCCCCCCTGCCAGGGCTCCACGATCGGCGTGCACATCGTGCGTGAGGAAGCGGATTGGGTCGCGGCTGTGGAGGATGCGTTGCGTTACGATACCGAAATTATATGTGAGACGTATATTCCCGGTCGCGAGTTGACGGTTGGAATCCTGGGCCACGACGCGCTACCGGTCGTCGAAATCAAGGCGCGCGACGGATGGTACGACTATGACGCCAAGTACACGGCCGGATTGACGGAATACGTGGTTCCGGCGCCGCTTTCCGCGGAACAGGCAGACGCCTGTCATGCCCTCGCGTGCGACGCCTACGATTCGCTGGGCTGCCGGGGCTTCGGCCGCGTGGATCTGCGCGAGGCTCCGGACGGCGCTTTCCATGTTTTGGAAGTGAATACGATCCCCGGTTTCACGGAGACGAGTTTGCTGCCAATGGCGGCTGCCGAATCGGGGATGGATTTTGTCGCCTTGTGTGACACTATCGCCCGAAGTGCCGGATGCGCCGGCACGATGGAGGTCGAGCATGCCGTTTGATGATGATGGATTATACCGTGGGCTGTTTCAGCAGAAGCCCGAAAAACGGCCGATCCTGCTCGTCGAATCCAAGGGAGGCGGCAAGAAGACCGCGCACATGTACCGCGTCGGCGGCATCGTCGTGTCCATCACCGTGGTCCTGATCACCATCATCCTGCTCTGGTATGGGGTCAGGTATTCCCACAGCTTGATGTTCTCCAACAACGAGATGTTCCGTGTGACGGAGCTGAACATCGAAACCCACGGCCAGGTGGTTACGCGTCCCTTCGTGCAGCAGTGCATTCCGATCGATGTGGGCACGAATCTCTTTGCCGTCGATATCGGTGCGCTGCAGGAGAATTTTCTGAAGAGGACTCCGAGCGTGAAGGACATCTACATCTCGAGGCGATTACCGGCGACGATCGATATCGAAGTGTGGGAGCGCGTGCCCGTGGCCTGGCTATCGCGCGAGGCGTTTCTTGCGATGGATCGCGAGGGCCATGTTTTCCGGTTTCCTTCGCCCAATCGAAGGATGCCGCTCATCACGGGCGCTCCGAACAAGACGTATCGGCCGGGCGAGCGTGTCGAAGGGCTCTATAGCGATGCGCTGGCTGTTATGGATGCATGTGATGCCGAACGACTCGGCAACGCCGTTGATCTCTCGCGAATCGATTTACGACAAGAATACGCGGTGCGCCCGAACGCCGTGAAACTAGTGTTGACGGGCGGGGAGATCGTGGACCTGTGGTGGGACCGCAAGAACGGAAGCAGCGCCGAGCGCCTTTCGGACGTGCGGGGCCGATTGCAGTACCTGGCAAACCTGCTGCGCGATCTTCAGTCGCGGGGGCAACGCGGCGCGACCTTTAATTTGACGCTGGATGACTATATGCAGAACAACGCCGTCACGCTGAGGGAGGGTTAGTGGCGCCGGGGCCGATTGTCGCTGTTGAGATAGGTACATCCAAAGTCGTCGTCCTTGTCGGGGAGAGACGGGAGGACGATTATCTCATGATCAGCGGCGTTGGGGAGCATCCATCGTCCGGCCTGCGCAAGGCCGAGGTGATCAATCTCGAGAATGCGGCGAACGCGCTGCGTGAGGCGCTGCATGGCGCCGAAGAGAGCGGCCGTGTGGCCATCCGCGAGGTCCACCTCGTCGTTTCCGGCGGGCATCTTCAGAGCATGGTCAATCGCGGCAGCGCGCCGGTGGACGATCCCGGGGGCGAGATAACCGAGGACGACGTTGAACGTGTGATGAACGTCGCGAGCGCCATTAACTTGCCCGAAGAACGCGACGTCCTGCACACGGTCTGTCAGCATTTCTGCATAGATGAACAGGAGCGCGTCATCAAGCCGGACGGCATGGTGGGTGCGCGCCTCTCGGTCGACATGCTGGTTGTACACGCGCTGCGTAGTTGCATCCGCAATACCGTGAAGGTTGTGACGAGCCTGGGTGTCGAAGTCGCGGACGTCGCATTCGGCGGCCTTTGCTCGGCGCTGGCGGTGTTGACTTCGGAACAGAGGTCGAGCGGCGTCGTGGTGATTGATCTCGGTGCGGGGTCGACCGATTTTTTTGCGTACGGCGAAGGTGTCGTCATGACGGGTGGCTGCATCGGCGTCGGCGGCGATCACGTCACCAACGACATTGCCCTTGCGTTTAATATACCCGGTGGCCAGGCGGAGCGGATCAAATGCGAATCCGGCGACGCCGTGGGCGATGCCTATAACGGCGACAAGAAGATTTCCCTCCCGCCGGAGGTGGGCTTCCCCGGGCGGACGGTCCATGTCAAATCACTGCACGCGGTCATGAACGCACGCGTGGCCGAGATATTCGAGATGGTGCGCGATCACCTCGGAAGCCGGGACATGTTGCATCATCTCGCCGCGGGCGTGGTGCTCATCGGCGGAGGGGCCCACATGAACGGCGTCACGACACTTGCCGAGCAAGTCTTCGGCCTGCCCTGCACGATCGGACGGCCGCGCGATGTCAGCGGTCTCGCGGTCGTCACCGAGGGGCCGGAGTACGCCAGTGCGATCGGCATGGTGCAGTACGGGTTCCGCACGGCCGATGTGCCGAATGACGGGTTCATACCCGCGTGGATTCGAGGAATTTTTGGAGCGGGGGCCTGACGTGTTTGTTAACGCTGCCGAATCCGAACCGACCCCCGCCGGGCGCATTACGATCGCCGGCGTCGGTGGTGCGGGCTGCCACATCATCGCCCGAATGGTGGCGGCCATGCCCGAGGGTCCAAAATGTGTAGCGATCGATACCGATACGCGTTGCCTGGACATCTCCGGCGCGCCGAGCCGACTGCAAATCGGGAAACGCGTCGCGAAGGGCATGGGCGCGGGCGGCGACGTTTCGCTGGGACGTCTGGCCGCTTCCAACGACGCGGAACTCGTCGAGGCTATGTTGGCCGACACGGACCTGTTGTTGATTGTGGCCGGGTTGGGGGGTGGCGTCGGCACAGGCGCGGTGCCGATGATTCTCGAGACGGCGCGCGACGCCGACGTCATGACGTTTTGCTTTCTGACCCTGCCCTTCGCATTTGAAGAAACACCGCGTGAAGAAACCGCGCGCGGTGGTCTGGCGCGCATCCAGAGCCAGGCGGATGCGGTCATCGCGCTGCCCAACGACGCCCTGAGTGCCTGGTTGGGCGAGAACGTTCGGATCGATAAGGCCTTCGAGCGCGCCGAGGAAGTGACATGCGAAGCGGTGACGGCGGTCTGGACGCTGTTGGCCAACCCGGGCGTGATCAATCTCGATTTTGCGGACCTGCGGCGCATTGTTCAAAACACAGGTGGCGTCTGCGCTTATGGCATCGGCCATGGCCGCGGAAAGCAGCGCGCCGAGGCGGCCGTTAATGCGGCGCTGAATTTCCCTCTACTCAAGAATGGACGCAGCCTCGAAGAATCGCCTTCTGTCCTGGTCAACATCTCCGGTGGCGGCGCGACCACGTTGACCGAGATACGGACCGTGATGGACAAGGTCAAGGAAGCGGCGCGGGCCGACGCGCGAATTGTGATGGGTACCGCCCTAAAGGAGCGCGCCGATACAAGGCTTTCGGTCATGATCTTGACGGGCGTGCAACGACCGACCACGATTGTTCACCAGGAGCTGGATGTTGAGCTCGATGGCGAGCGGCCGCCGGACCCGGACAAGGAGGCCGAAGCAACGCAGGTGGACCTGCCCCTCGTTGAGCCCGGCCGGGGACGTTTTCAAGATGTGGAACCGACCATATTTAGAGGGGAAGACCTCGATATCCCGAGCTACGTGCGGCGCAAGATTACGATTGAGAAATAGGGTGCGCGGTCCGATCCAAGGACGGTGCGCTAAACGCGAAGCAGGGGTGAGCCGATGCAAATGATGAATATCGGCGCGACAATCGCACTCTTTCTTGTTCTTCTCGCGAGTGCGGTGACGGTTGCCGACCCCGCGTACGCCCTCGGCGGCGCCCTGTTCGGGACCGTTCTGGTGCTGGCTCTTGTCGCAGCCGCGCGGCGCAGGCCGGGCCGCATTCGCCCCGCCGGGCCCCTCGTCAGAACCGGCCGGGCGCTGCTCTTTCGCTCGCCGGAAAAGCTGTGGCTGGTGCTGGTTGCCGGTTTTGCGGTTGTTTGTGCGAGCGTCATTTCGCATCGCCTCTTCGGTGCGATTCCACACATCGAGGATAGCGTCGCGCAGTATTTCCACGCCAAGCTGATGGCGCAGGGACAGGTGACGATGCCCAGCCATCCCCTGCCGGAATTCTTCGATGCGCCGACGATCATCAATGACGGCCGTTGGCACTCGCAGTATCCGCCGGGGCATATCGCAATCCTTGCGATCGGGCATCTGTTTGGCGTGCCGTGGCTGATCAATCCGTTGCTCGCCGGGCTCGCCGTAATCGCGGTCTACTACCTCGCGCTGGCGTTACACGGTGCGCGTACCGCACGCGTGGCCTCGCTGCTCGCCGCGCTTTCGCCGTTCATCCTCTTCATGTCGGCGGAGTACATGAATCACGCGACGGGGCTGTTGTTCACGACGCTGTTTGCGCTGAATTTCGTGAAGGCGGATCGCGAGCGGTCACTCGGCCGCGCCGTCCTCGCCGGCGCATCGATGGGTATGGTCTTCTTGACGCGACCGTACTCGGCCGCCGTCATCGGTGTGCCCTTCGTGGTGTACGGGCTCTGGCGCTGGCCGCGGGATGTGAAGGGATATCTTCGAAGCTATGTCACGATGGGCATTGTGTTCGCCTGTTTCTTCGGTGCGCAGTTGTGGTTCAACCACGCAACCAATGGTGATCCATTCGTCTATGGCTACGAACGGCTGCACGGCCCGACGCACCGACCGGGATTCGGCGAGATATCGACCCAGTACGGCATCGAGGTTCACAGTTTCTGTCGCGGCGTCGAGCAGGCGTGTAGCAACGTTCGCGACCTGAGCCAGATGCTCTTCGAGTGGCCCATCACGTCCCTCGTCTTCATCGTGGTCGCGCTGCTCTGCCTGCGCGTGTCGGCCTGGCATCTCGTGTTTCTATGCAGCATGGTGGGCCTGGTCTTCGCCTATATCTATCACTATGCACTCGGCATCGCATTTGGGCCGCGTTTTTATTACGAAGTTGTCGGTCTGCTGATCGTGGTCTCCGCATACGGGGTTATGCAAACGCCGCGCCTCCTCTTGGCGGTGCTTGGATTACCCTGGCGACGCCGTGCGGTGTTTGCGACGACGGCGGCGCTGATCGGCGTCTTCTTTCTGTATGGCCTGATCGTGAACCTGCCTGCTCGCTGGCGCGGGTACGAATACTACTGGGGTGTGCATAGCTTCTTCCTGCACAAGATCGAGAAGCAGTATCAATTCGAGAACGCGCTGGTCTTCGTGAGCGCGACCTACCGCAACGTCTACACCCGCAATCCGCCGACCGAGGATGCGTCGGTGATCTACGCACGCGATCTCGGCACGCGAAACCAGGCGCTGATGGAGCACTACCCGCAGCGTGACGTATACCAGCAGCACGGCGGCGAGTTCGTCCTCATCCGCGCGGGCGGATCGCAGGATTAACCGGTGGCGCCTGGCCGGCTCGCCGTGCCCGCGGCGACGATCGCTTACGACTGGAGTGGAACAGCCCCTAGGGCCCGTACGGCGTTAGTCGATACGTGCCCGCCGCACCGGGCGGATCGACGATGAGGAGCCAGGCTTCGCGGGATTCAAAATATTCCAGCAGTGGCGCGTTTGCTTCGGTGCCGAGATCGCGTGCCCAGACGATTGGGGCGGCGTCGATGTCCGGCTCGTTGAAGACCCAATCGTGATCCACGCGGTGCCCGGGGCCGTAGTGCACAAACACAAGCTGCGCGCGCGGCTGGGCCTTCAATCGCTCGGTCAGCAGCGCGCGCTGGATATTCCAGTCGTCCGCCCGGACCCGCGCGATCTCGCGCCAGCGGTAGCGGCGCATCTCGCCCAGCGCGTGCGCGGCCGTGACCAGCAGGACGGCCGCCACAACGATGATGCGTCCGCAGGGAACGCGTCGCACAGCGGCCGCAAGGGTTCGCGTGCCGACCATGACGAGCAGGATTGCCGCTGCTGCGAACGGCGCGAAATAATGATCCCAGTACCAGTTGGCCAGCATCACGCCGCAGAGCCCAAGGGCGAACGCCGCAAGTGCCAGTCGCGTGCGGCGGTGCCGTGCGGCCGGAATGATCAGCAGTAGAAATACGCCGGCGAACGGCACAAGGAAGCGTGTCGCGATCCGATTCCAGAACAGGAGAACGTCCCCGATAAATGGCCCGATCGTGCCGCGCCCCTCGCGCCAGGCGTCCCAGCTGTACGAATATTCGACTTCGCGCGTCAAGAGTTCGCGGTGGAACTGCTTGATCACATCGTGCCGAATGTCCTTCTCGATCAGCGGCTCCCAGAGAAAACGCCCGGTCTCTTCGTATTGCTCGGACCATGCGACGTAGGGCAACGTTGCCGGGTTTCCGGTCACGCGATAGTTGTAGAAGGCCATCAGCCCGCCGATCACCGCGAGTGCCGCGGCCAGGGGCAGCACAACGCGGCGCAGACGGCGCGGCCATTCCGATCGCGGTGCCCTGAACCACCAGACGACGAGCCCGATTCCCACGGGCAGGCACGCGATCACACCTTCGAATGGACGGCTGTTGGCGAGCAGGCCGATGCCGACCGCGGTTAGCACGGCGTCGCGTGGGCTACCGCCGCGCGTCACGCGGCGATAGCCGCCGTAAAGCAGCACGCCGCCAAGCGCGGCAACGTTCCCGCCCCAGTAGGAGACCATCCATCGATCCCATCCGCCGTGCGTCAGAACGAGGAGCAGGGCGCCCAATAGGGCCCAGCGGGCGGGCATCCATGCGCGCAGCATCCATAGCGCCGCTGCATATAGCAAAGCGCCACTTAACCAGATGCCGGCAATCGGTTCACCCGTGAGTCGCAGCCCGAACGCCATGAAAAGCGACTGTGCCGCTGGATACTTCGACATATAGCTGGGTACATGGATGGTGTGAAACGTTTCGAAGTGTTGCCAGTGCGGGTGCGTCGGGTTGGTCAGTCGTCCCTCGGCGAAGGTACGTGCCGCGAGCAGGTAGCTCTGTTCATCGTGCGAACGCGGTAGCGGAATGCCATGGAACCAGGTGCTCGACGCGCTAAGGAGAAGGCCGGTCAGCGCCAGTAGCGTGGCGCAGAGCCAGGGACGACGGGCAAGCGTGTTGATCAAGCGGCTCATATCAGGGTCGCCGATGGATGGCACCACAACTTACCACCTGCACGTCCGCTCGCAAACACTGTAGCGCATCTACTTCGACGGACGCGCCGGCGCGCGCGTCCCAAGTTGTTCGATCAACGCATTCACACGCCGCGCCTGGTTTGTCCGGCCGACCGCTTCGAGCCAGGCTGATTCGGCGAGCAGGAAGTCGTCCTGAACGCGGCTCATAGGGAAGCCCACCTCCCATCGGCCGAGGAGGTACCAGGCGTCCGCTGTCTGCATTTCATCCATGGCACGGTGAAAGGTGGCGGCGAGTTGCTTGCGCTTGAAACGTCGGCCGTGAACGCTGATATCGGCATGAAACGCTTTACGGGCGAGTGCGTTCGCGTTTTCAAGCCGCGGCAACGCGCGATTGACGTCAGTGGCATAGAGATCGAGTTCGGCCAATCGCGACAGCGCATGGATGCGCGCCCTCGACGTTTCGTTCTTGTTGCGGAGGACGTTATCCGCGATCAGACGCGCCGCGCCGGGCTCCTCCAGATCGTGTATCAACATGCGGAGTTGGAGGTCTCCAAGGTCCGCCTGTCGTTCCGGGTCCGCTTCGTCGCGCCGCAGCAAGACCAGCCAGCGCAACATCTCCTTCGCGTGGCCGGGCGTTCGCAGGGCCAGCCCGATCGCGTCTTCGACCCGGTGTCGGCGTGGCGTGGGCAGGGCCGCGATATCCGCGCCCGCGCGTCGTCGTAGAAGATCCATCAGTTCGGCGCCACGACCGGGATCAGAGACATCAACCAGGTGTGTCCACATTTCCGGGGGCCAATGATCCGCGGGCGAGCGGAGTGGCGGGATAGCGCGACACTGCGTCAGGAAGGCGGCACGGAAGCGAGCACGGGTCGCCGGATCCTTAACCGACGACGCCGGCGGTACCCGCTTTGGGAAGAAAGTGCGCGTCATGCGCGAGAGGCGCCGGCCCGCCAGCGTCGTGAGCCGCACCTTTCGGTCGCCGCGCCCGGCAAACAACCAGGTTGTGTTTGTTGCGGTCACGGTTGCGTTTGTACCGAAGGTCCAGAGATACCGCGTGTCCTTTTTTGCCGGCAGCAGTGGTGCCAGGCGATAGAGGCACAAAATGTTGGTGCCGGTCTGGATATACGCTTCCCAGGACGGTTCGAATAATGCCGGCGAACCGCTGCGGGTTTCGGCGCCGATGATTGCGGCGCGGCCGCTGTGAACAAACTCATCGGTGCGCATCGGGCGTGTTGCGCCCCGTTTATAACGGCGATCGGAGGGTGGAACCTCGGCCAGCTCCGGACGGGGCGGTTGCCACCCGAGGTGGACTTCGCGACCGCCTGGATCGAGATGAAAGATGGCGCGGCCATCGATATTGTAGTGAAAGTATTCGATGCGATGAATGCCGTGCGTGAGCGTGACCCATTCGCCGTGTTCCCCGGC
The DNA here is from genome assembly GCA_913047795.1 of uncultured Verrucomicrobiota bacterium. Classification (GTDB taxonomy): domain Bacteria; phylum Verrucomicrobiota; class Kiritimatiellia; order CAJWTS01; family CAJWTS01; genus CAJWTS01. Next base: position 37,850 of record CAJWTS010000010.1, read on the forward strand.
TTCGCCGCCGCGCTTGTGGCCCTCACCCGGCCAGCTGTGCAGGGTTTCGCCGTTTACGGCGAAGGCTGATCCGTCCTTGGAAATGCTGTAGAGATATGCCGCGCCGTTCGTTGGACTCGCCAGCCAGCCGCAGTAGTAACTTGAGCCGTTTCCGTTGCGGCCGACAGGGGGATCCGTCTCATAAATGCGTGGTGCCTGCGCGAACAAGAGATTCGTTCCGATGGCCGCCTGTTTCGAGAGAGCGTGAGCCGTCTCGAGGCCAGCATTGCCGCGCGTATAGTAGAACAGGAGGCTTGGTTTGAACGTCTCCAGGCGATTCGGCGCGACGGGGTAGGGCACTGCGCTGGGCCGAACGTAGACATCGAGCAGCGGGTGACCGGTCTCGGTGACGAGCGCAAGCCCCTCGTTCCGGTTGTGCCACAGGCCTTCATGGCGCAGTTGATCACCGGTTGTCGCGTCCAGCACGATCGGGGTGGCATGTTGCGTCGGCAGGATGCCGCCATCGGGTAAAATTACGATAACGCCCGCGTCGGCGTGTGTCGCGGCCGATGTAACTGCCAGCTGAAATCGGATCGGTGCTTCAGGAACTTTCCATTCGGCCATGACCGGCGAGGAGCAGGTGGCCGTCATGGCGAGTAGCAGCAGCCCGCGCGCCACCGGGGCCGTGCATCGAGCGGCGTGGGCCGGCCTCGGATGTCGATCAGGCGGGGGTGGACACGCCATAGTCCTTCTCGCTCGGCTCCTCGACCGTGTCCAGCAGGCGGTTGACGAGATCCATCGAGGACAGACCCTCAGAGTCTGCCGCAAAATTTGTGTAGATGCGGTGTCGCAGGACGGGAATCGCTGCGGATCGGATGTCGTTGCAGGCCAGGTGAATACGTCCGTCCATCACCGCACGGGCTTTGGCCGCGAGAATCAAGTACTGCCCGGCGCGCGGTCCGGCTCCGGTCGAGACGAACTCCTTGATAAAGTCCGGCGCGGACTCGTTGTCGGGTCGCGAGGCGCGGACGAGCCTGATGGCGTACTTCACGACATGTGGCGAGACCGGGACTTTGCGCACAACGTCCTGTAGTTGCATCACATCGGCCCGGGTCAGGATCCGATCCGGCTGCGCGTCTTTGCCGGCCGTGGTGGAGGAGACAATCAGCTCTTCCTCTTCTTCCGAAGGGTAGTCGACCCAGATATTGAACATGAATCGGTCCATCTGCGCCTCGGGCAGCGGATAGGTACCCTCTTGCTCGATTGGATTCTGCGTGGCCAGCACAAAGAAGGGCGGCTCGAGATCATAGGTGACGTTTCCGGCGGTCACCCTCTTCTCCTGCATGGCCTCCAGGAGCGCCGCCTGCGTCTTGGGCGGCGTCCGGTTGATTTCGTCGGCAAGCAGCAGGTTGCAGAAAATCGGGCCGCGCAAGAAGCGAAACTCTTTTTCGTTGGTGTCGCGGTTGGTTTCGAGAATCTCCGTACCCGTAATGTCCGACGGCATCAGGTCCGGCGTAAACTGGATTCGCTTGAATTCCAGGTCGACCACGCGTGCGATCGTGCTGATCATCAATGTCTTGGCCAGGCCGGGCAGACCAATCAGAAGCGAGTGTCCACCCGCCAGCATGCACATCATCACCTGGTCGATAACGTCCCGCTGGCCGATGATGACCTTTGCAACCTCCTTGCGGATATTATCGGTGATGCCGCTCATGCGTTCGACCAGCGCGACGTCGTCCGCGCTGGCTTCGGGTAGCGGCGGCTGTGGTGCGGGGTTCACCCGCACGGGTTCGGCTGGCGGGTTGACCGGCGGGGGTTCAACGGTGGGGTTTTCAACAGGTGCGTCGACGGCAGGTTTCTCGGGCGCGGCGCCGGCGGTCGACTGTCCTTCGGCGCGGAATTGGATCTCGGTGCCGCCGATGACAAACACATCGCCATCGCCGAGAATCGATTCCTTGATCCCTTTGCCGTCGACCAGCGTGCCATTCGCGCTGTCCAGATCTCGCAGCCACCAGCCGTCGTTGCGGCGCGCAACTTCGGCGTGATGTCCTGAAGTCAGGTCGTCCTCGACGATCAGCGTGCAGTCATCCGCGCGACCCATCACGACGTGATCCGTCGAGAGCTCGATCGTGATTCCGGCCTTGGGGCCGTTCAATATTTTCAGACTGCTCATGCCGTAATTCCTCCGACCACGTCGCGGGCTCCGTGCGGCCCGAGCAGGCACTATACCGAAGGCGGCACAGCCGACGCAAGGCGACGGATTTGTGGGGCTATTTACGCAAATTCAATTCGCCAAGGTCCTTGATTCGATCGGACACACGGATTCGACTGAGATTCCGGACGAATCGTCCCTTCAAGACGCCCTTTGGATCGTCGCCCACGATCTCGTTACGCGTCAGCTCGCGTGTCATCGCAATCTGGAAGCCCGGGCCGACGTCTTCAAAGCGGACCAGGCGGATGCTCCGCAATTGCCCCGAGAACGTATCGCCTCGAAAACCGGAGGCCATCGTGGTGCCGGTGGTGCCCGTGCGTAGATACGTTACGATGGCGCGCGCGCTGACGAACTCGCCGGATGCACCTTCAATCCGGTGAATTTGCTTAACATCGAAAAAGGGCACAGCCCTTTTCAGGGTCTGGTCGATTTTTTCACGTTGTTCACTCGTGAGGACACCCGCCCGGGAACTGCGGACAAGGGTAATACCTTCGTAGAAAGCGTCCGGATAGAGGATGAAGAGGGCGTACTTATCCGGTGCCATGCCGCGAAACGATATCTTTTTTCCTGAAACGTTGCCCGCGTAACATCGCTTGCGCGGGTTGTCCGGGGCAACGGCGATCGCGGCCAGTGGCGAGCCGCCGGGCGCGGTGATGACGGCCACGATCCCGCCGCCGGCCGAGGGGTCGACCGGCGTATAGAGCTTGGTCGACGTTCGGGTGCCGGTGTATTCGCCGGCGTATGCGGTTGCGACGAGGAGCGTCAATCCGATTACGAGTTCCGCAATCGCTCCGCGCGGGAAGCAGGCCTTGTATCGTCGCGTTCTCATTCGAGGTAGCGTTGCGCTGTCACGGCAACGGGGAATTCATGGTAGTCCTTGACGATCATCTTCGCGAGTTTCTTCAGCTGTTCCTGGTCGCCGAGGTCGATCAGGCAGTTCAGTTCCATCTCAAGTATGCGCGGCAGGTGCAAACTCATGCCGACCGCGGCGCGATGCGCTTGCATGATGCGGACCGCGCGCCGCCTGGCGTTGGCGTAGATCCACCACTCGGCGAGTGCCGACACGTACTCGCCGTCGAACTTACTCATCGGAAATCCGATTTCCCATTTCTCGATCACGCGGCGCGCTTCGTCGTTCTGGCCCTGATCCATGAACGCGCGGAAGTTGCGGTAGAGCGTGCCTTCGCGCACGGCGTGTGCGCGCCAGTCGCCCGGTCCCCGTTTGCGCGCCGTGGGTCGCGTGCCGGCCGCGCGTGCCGCTTCGCGTGCGGTTCGTTCGCGCAATCTCCGTGCGGCCACGGACGCGTCGCTATAAAACTTACGTGCGGCCACGTAGTCTCCGCCGAGGAAGTCGACGTCGCCACGCCGGATGATTCCGCGAATCCATTCGGTCGAATCGGCGCGCCGCTGCTGGAGCAACGACCCGAGGATGCGACGGGCAAGCGCTGGATTGTTCCGTTCGTACAGTGCATGTGAAGCGCGCGCGACCTTCCAATGCAGGCGGCGCTCCGCATCGGTCGTCGCGCGGGTCAGACGATCCAGCCAGGGGTCGATCAGCTTGCCGGTTTCGTCATGCGATCGAAGCGCGGTGATCAGCAGGTCCTCGAAGTACATACGCAGCTCGGGGGGCAGCCCCTTTATCGAGGCGTACGATTCCTGGAACAACGTGTACATTAACGAATGGCCGCGGCCATAGTCCGAGATCGCCCGTAGCGCGACCCACATCGTGGGCGACCAGCTCGTGGCAGTCGGTGCCTTACCCTTCGCACGCGCGGCGGCAAGGAAGAACTCGCGGTAGCGGCTTCGATGCGCGGGATTGTTGATCGACATGCGCGTGGGCACGCGACCGGGATAGAAGGTCCGTGTCGCCCGAGAAACATGGTCGCCGCTACGGAGCGTAAGGCGGACGGTCCGGCGTGTACGCCCGGGGAAGAGCCAATTCACCCGCTTCCCGGACAGCATGCTTTGCCCATCGAATACCCATTCATAAGTCGTGCCGGGCGGATGCGACGCGGCATATAGCGGATCGAACCGGAAGCATCCGACAAGGTGTTCACCGGGTTGGATATAGGAAATCCAGCGCGGGTCAAAAACCGCCAGCGGACCGCCTGGAGTCTCGGCTGCCGTGACGACGGCCGCGCCCGATTGCACGAAGTCCTGCGGCTGCATCGGTCCGGTGACGGACCGGTTCGGATAGGTCGTCTTATGCGCGACGCCGCCCGCGTCCTTCAGGATCTGGTAGGGCTGTTTGGCGCCGGCCTGCTGCCAGCCCAGCTGGGCGGCCCGTTGCTGGACGCTGTAGAGGAAGTATTCGATGCGGTGCAGGCCCTCCGTGAGCGTGACCCAGCTTCCCTGTCGACCATCACGGCCTTCGTTGCGCTTGTGCCGCCCCGGCCAGCTATGCACGAGCTTGCCGTCGATCGCAATTTCGGAGCCATCTTGCGATCCGGTATAGAAGTAGGTGCGTCCTGCCGTGCGGCAACGGAACCATCCGGTGTAGTAGCCCGAACTCTTGGCATCTCGGCCTGCCGGTGCCGCGGTGTCATAGACCTGTCGAACGACCGCGAACCGGACGTCCGGCCCGGCGGCGGCTGAGCGCGCCAGACGATGTGCGCGCTCCAGTGACGCGGCGCCGTTAACGCCATAGAAAAGCAAGCTGGGTTTGAACTGCCTCAGCGCCGATGGAGGCACGGGGAAAGGGCGTCGCCCGGCGGCGACGTAAATCGCGACGTGATTGACGCCCGGTCCGGGGTCAAAGACGAGTGCAAGGCCGTCCCCGGGGTGTTGCCATAGGCCTTCGGCAGGACAGCGCTTGCCCTGTGGGTCGACCACGATCGGTGTTGGGAAGCGCCGTGGAAGAATCCCGCCATCCGGCAGAACGGCAATGACTCCGGCACCGGGAGCGCTCGGTCGGCGCGTGATCTTAACCATGAAGCGCACGTCGGCCTGGGGTATCTGCCAGGTGGTTTCGGCGCCAATGGTGGTCGCTCCCGCGAGTGCGCCGATCAGCATCAGGCAGAGGCCGGCGCGATATCGTTGCGTTCGTGAGCCAATCCGATCGTGATGATGGGTCGTCATGCCTTCGGTTGCTTCGTCGCTGATGATTGCTACAGCGGTAGATTGTTCAGCGCCTTGAAATACTCCGACACCTTCTTGCGGTAGATCGCGGGCGCATCGTCGCTGCCGCCGGCGAGCTGATCGTCGAGTGCCGGCGAGCGCGCGTTGGAGCTTTCGGCGCGGTTGCTGAAGCCGGAAGAGAGTTCGGTGCGTGTCTTGCGCAGGGCATCTACGACGCGCCTGCGAAGTTCGGCGATCTCGTGGATTGGCGCGCGGCGGTTTAGCGCATCGGCGGCACGTTGCATGTCGTCAATCGCCTCGTCCAGCGAACCCGTGCGCACGTGCAACATGCTCGCCTGCGCGTAGAGCTGGTTGGCGCGGCGCTGCATATACATGTCCCAGTCGCCGGACTCGTTGATATCCGAATCACGGCGCGGACCCTGTCCCGGCATGCCGCGTTCCTTGGCTTTGCCCGACGTCTGCTTGCCGCCGCCGGTGGCAACGGCCTCGACATCGTTGGCCTCCTCGACCTTGCCGCCGCCCTGGTTGGGGTCCTGCGTCATGCGCTTGTCGATATTCTTGTCGCCTTCCTCAATGGCGCCCGACGCGGCGGTGGTCTCCCCGTCGGACATGCCCTGGCGGCCGATGTTGGAACGCCCGTCCTGCTCCTTGTGGTCCGGTGCCTTGTTGCCGGATTTGCCCTGGGCGCTGAAATTGGACCATTCGCCCTCCTGAATGTCCCAGCCGGGCGCCATGTCCGGCGTGCCCTGATTCGTAGCGGAGTCGTCCGCCTCGCGGGCCTTGTCCTCGGCCTCTTCGAGCAGTTCGCCGATGATGTCCTCCATGGCGGCGGGCATCGGCATGACGCCCATCTCGCCCTGGTTCTCGAACTCGGCCTGGTCGAAATCTTCCATCAGGCGCCGCGTCATGTCCTGCTGGTTGAGCCACATCTCCATCTCATCAGAGCGTTGGGCGGCCATCTCCATCATGTCCAGCAGGCCGTCGTCCTTCATCGTTGCCATCTCCTGGACCTCGCCGCTCCCGTTCGTGGACACCGGGTCGACCTCCATTTCTTCGAAGACCTGCCAAACGTCTTCGACGAGATCGTTGCCAACCGGGAGCTTCTGAAAAATGTTCAGGTCGACAGGGATATCGAGCAGGGCCTCTTTCATGTTCTCTCGAACCTCCTCCAGTTCTTCTTCGAGCTGGTCCTGTTCCTTGTCCATGTTGTCTTCTTGCCGGTCCAACTCGCGCATGGCTTCGGCGATCTTGCCTTGCAGATCGGCCATCTTCTTCATGCGGTCCTGGAATTCTTCCAATGCATCCAGTAGCGCTTCGCGGTCTTTCTCGAATTCCTCGAACCGCCATTGGTTCAGCATCTTCTGAAGCGCGCGCAGGTTGGCCAGTACACGTTTCTCAATGTCGGCGGCTTGTTGAATCCGATTCTCGTCGAGTGCTTCCGCGGCCTGAATCATGTCGGCATGAACACGCCGCTTGCCGGCCTCGGCGGCCACCTTCGAAACGAGTTCGGAAAAATCGGCATCGACCGCCTTCGACTTGCGGGCCTCGCGCTCGCAGGCCTGCACGAATTCGGTCAGGTCGGACGCGAGGTCGTCCTGGCTGTCGACGAGGCCCTGCGGTACCGCGTCGACCTTGATCGCGTTGGCGGTGCGCTTCAGCGTCCGCGTCTGGCCGCGTACGAGTGCGTCCATCATGGCCAGCAGTCCCGATATGCGTTCGCGTCGCGCGGCGGCCTCTTTGCCGCCGTCCACGTGGGTCAGCAGGTGTAGGATCTTGGTTTCGTGAACGATGGCGCGCTGCACAAGCGACGGTTTGCGCGCGGTGTCCGCGTCGGGAATACGTAGCAGCACGTCGATCGCTTTTGCCATGTCGCCCTCGTAGAGTCGGCGCACAATATCGGTCAGCCCGCCGAGCGGACGGCGGTTGTCGACCAGCAGACCTCCCGCCAGCCGGCGAATGTCTTTCTGGCGGGCGGCAAGCTCGGCCCACGACGCCGGTAGCGCACTGTCGAGAGCACTCGCGAGGGTGCGCGTACGGGCCAGATTCGCCTTCTGCCATTCGATCATCTGTTCCAGCGACCGGCTCGCTTGATGCGCGGCATCCTCGTCTTTCGCCGCCATGCCCGCGACGGTCATGGGTTCGAAGACGATGGGTTCGGACATGCCGATCTGTCCGCCCCAGGGCCGGTTGTCGACCACGACGAGACGCAGTCGCAGTGGATCGTCGCCCGCGGTTAATCGTTGATCCGACTGCCAATCGATTGCCTGCTCAATGCCGCCCACTTCGAAAGTCGCGATCGTTTCCGGCTTCTTGCCGCGCGTCGCCTTGGGTGGCAGGCGCTGCAGGTAGGCCGTGGCGAGGCCGTAGTCATCCGCGACGACGGCTTCAATGGCCGGTGTCTGGCCGGGTCCGAGAATCGCTTTCCCGGTGGGCATCGTGACTTCAACCGTGGGCGGTTTGTCGGGAAAGCGCTTGAGTCGCAGGTTCGTATCCATCGTGAAGTTTTCGCTGTCGGCGGCATGCAGCGAGAGCAGCCGTGGGTTGCGGAGTTCAAAGGTGGCGCGCCAGGTGTCGCGGCCGTCCTTCATGAACGCGACCGCATCGGCACCGGGAAGGACCACTCGGGCGGCCGTTAGAGGAAAGTTGGCCGCGATTGCCAGGGCGATCCCGGCACCGTCCGGAACGGTTACCTCCTCGCTCAGTGCGTCGAAGTTGCGCGGGCTGAGCCCCGTGTAGGCGGGTGGCGTGATGCGCGCCGTGAATGTCTCGAGTGCCAGCGGAGGTCGGGCCACGACCCGGAATTTACGGTGCGGATATCGTCCGGCGCGAAAGCGATAGTCCATGCTGGTCGTGACGCGCGGCAGGCGGTAGGCGAATGCCTGCACCACGCCGGATTCCTTGATGCGTCCCAACGTGATGGTTTGTTTGCGGTCGTCGTCCGGCCAGAGTTCGAGATGAATATCAACCTCTGCTCGCCCGCGGGCCTTGCAGGCCAGTACGAGCGGTGCGCCCTGCAGGACGCGCGTGTCACCCGGCGTCGCTTCGGTAATGATCGCCAACGTCATCGGCGCGCGCGACGAGAAGGGGTTCAATACCCGCAGCAGAGAATTGGCCCAGCTTGATCCGCTCCATAGCCCCGGTGCCGCGAGCAGCAGGACCGCCGCCATGAGTGCGATGGCTAGTCGCCGGTGAACATCGCGATCCTTGAGTTCCGTCGTGTCCAGCCCGCCGATTGCGGGGCCACCCTTGCGCACATAAGCCTCCTCCAACACGGAGCGGTCGCGACGGCGCATGAACTGCACGAAATTGATCAGCTGGTTATTCAGGTCGGGGAAAGCCTTCTCCATCGACGCGGCGACTGCCTCCGGCGTGCGATGTACGGCAAGGGCATGCCGGATGCGCCACAATTCGACGACCAGCAGGGCGACGAGCACCGACCAGGCCGCGACACGCGCCCAGGTTTCAAAGCGCAGGAAAAGGTCCGCCAGTGCAAAGGCCCAGAGTGCAGCAATCAGCACGGACGTCCAGAAGAGTGCCTTGCGTTGCGCGTGCCAGCTCGCGATGCGCCGGCCGATGTTGCGCAGTTCATGATCCAGTGCATTGGGCGACATGGGCTGAAGATTTCCTATTTCCGTTTGCGGGTCATCTGCACATCGTCAATGTGGATTTTCCCGGCGCTTCCCGCGATACCGACAATATGCACGACAATGAATCGTGTCTTTAGGTACGATTTCTTCTGGAGCTTGCGCATCTCCTCGACCGGCTTGCCGGGGTAGCGCAGTTCCCCTTCCTTCCAGCTCGACGAAATACTGGCCGGTCCTTGCGCAACGGCGCCCCTGGAAAAGACCATGGGCCGGCTCCTGTAGCACCGGCGCAAGTCGCGCAGGGTCGGTTGTTCATTGGGTCTCACGCCCGGCAGCCAGCCGTATCCTTCGATTCGAACCATGAGGCCCGGACCCTCGCCGCGCGCACGCAGTTTCAGACGATACGTGTAGTCAAAATCGTGCGGAATCGCGAAGCTGTCCACCTTGACGCCCTGGTTGTCGGCGATGCCCTGCGGTTCAACCGAGAGCTGGAGCACGCCGCGGCGCGACCGGACGTTCGGCAGGACGGCCACGCGGCTGTGGTTGCCAAAATAGAAGCTCTGCCCCTGCCAATCGTAGACGTGAAACCAACCGTTCAGGCCATCATCAAAGCCCCCATTCTGCACGAGATTTTTGTCGGCGGCCCGCGCGTTCAACGGGGCGTCGATGCACAGGGCGGCGATGGCCATGATCGTCAGGCTGACGATTCGTTTACGCATGTGGCGTTCCCCCGGCGTTGCCTGTCGGCCCGCGGTCGTTGCAATGGTGGCTGGGCGCCGACATAACTCACGCCATGTTGCGGACTTTACGTAGAGTCCACTCTAGGGACAGGAACGTCATCAAACAAGTCAATATTAGGTGCGTGTTCCACAGCGTGGCATATGTCACGCGTTCTTCGTCGATCTGATGCACGGCCAGATTGCTCAGTACGCCGTCCAGTTCCGCGGCTTCGCAAAACCGTCCGCCGCTCGCAGCGGACAATCGCTTGAGAAGATCGACATCGGCCGGCCGTGGCTCGGCCTCGGGCGTATAAGGTTTCACGTAAAAAGAAAGCGGTTCGGATTGAAGGGTTCGATCGGCGAAGCGTGCCGTGGCGTAGACTTCGTGCATGCCCGGCATTTCGGCGGTGATTTCGTTCATGAACCCGGAAAACCGTTCGCCGGTTGCGGTCACAACGTCATCGGCCTGCATCGGAAACGGGATTTCGCGCTTGTCCGGCATCTTGAGGACGCATTGCACGACAGCGCCCGCGAGTTCCTCCGGCGTATAGCCGCCGGCCCGTGCGCTGAGGCGAACGGCATCGCCGAGAAAGATCAGTTCGGTATCGGAAAATATCTGTAGCGTCTCGTCTTCTACCTCGGATTCTTCGGGCAGCATCCAGCTGATCATCTGGTTCCAGAAACGCTGGTAGGGCTTGCTGTCCACGGGATTGAGTTGCCAGCGCCAGAGTGAGTCCGTCAATACGGCCACGATCTTGCCCGCGCCGTATCGCTGCGAAACGAGGACCGGCTGTTTGCCGTGGGGTGTCTCCGCTTCGATCAATGTTGAGGCCCCCGCCTTGATCCGACTGCCAGGAAACACGGACATCACGGCCGGCAGGGTTTCCCAGGTCTCGTCGTCGGTGAGAAAGGCTTCGTGGCCGGCACCTTCGGGTGTGAGCGTAAGCGGAAAATTTCCTTCGATCGGATCGGCATGCCCGGGCCGCGCGATCGGAAGGATTTCGTTGAGCGCCGTGCGGACCAGGCCTTCCGCGGACCAGGCGCGATCGCCCCCGAGCACAATCAGGCTGCCACCGGTCGTGACGAATTGGAGCAGGCTGCGCGCGCGGTCGTCGTTCAACTCCTCGGCCGAGAAATTGCCCAGGATCACGACCTTGAAGGCGTTCAGTTGCGATTCCGTCATGTCGAGGGTCATGCTTCCGCGTTTTCCGAAAGTGATGAATTTTCCTTCCGGTCCGCGAATGAAGACCAGGGATTGCACGGACCGATTCGCGCGCAGGACGCGCGTCAGGAACTTGGATTCCCAGCGCGGAGCGCCCTCGGCATACATCAGCCGGTTGCGCGTATCGACAACCTGCACCGAAGCGGTGAGCTGGTTGTCGTTTGTGTGCGATTCGCCTTCGTAGGGCTGCGCATGCAGCAGGTAGGTGTCGCTGCCCACGGCGTCGTGCGTCAGGCGGAAGAGCACGTCGCGCGACCCGCCCTCGGCCGGGACAACGACAGCGGTTTCGTCGATCGGACTGCCGTTGCGCAGTAGGCGGACCGTGATGGGTTGACCCTGTGTTCCCTCGGCGGAGATGGTTGCGCGCAGATCCGTGTCCCATCCGACCAGGACGCGGCGCGGGGTTGTGATCGTATCGACGTGGATATCCGGCTCCACGTTCCAAAGGCCTTCTTCTTCAAGGCGTACGGTGTAGATCGGAAACGGCCAGTCGTCCGATGCCCAGTCGGCATACGCTTCACGCGTATCGCGCCCGTCGGTCAGCAGCAGGCACCCCACGACTTCCTGGCCGGTGTATCGTTGTCGCAGCCGCGCCAGGTTTTCACGCAGGCGAGTGGTTTCGCCGTTTGCCTCGAGTGTGTTGAGCGTGTCGACGCTCGTTTTCGCCCCGAGTTCGCCGGCGAACGCGTAGGCATCGATGTCCGCACTGGCCGCCACGACATCCGGCCACGACAGGTCGAGCATGCCGAGCGCCGAATCCCAGCGGTTGCTCTGTTGGTCATCGGGTGTCATCAACATGCTGCGCGACCGGTCCAGCGCGACGACAAAACGCGGGCGCCGAACTTCCGTGCGCGTGATCTTGCGCTGCGGCAGAAACAGGCACCACAGCAGGAGCAGCAAGAAAACGAGGCGCAGGGCGGCCAGGGCAAGTGTGGTCCACTTGCGGCCCAGGTAGCGCAGGTAAAGCCAGGCGCAAACGCCAACCGTTGCGATGAACGCTATCCAGATCCATGGCGTCGGCGTGTGGTGCTCGTAAAGGATTGTCATCAGGATGGACATGGCGATTTCAGGTTGACGGTGACGACCGGTCCGCGAAGCCACGGACGTTGCCGGCGGCGTCGATGGCGAGTTCGTCGCTGAGGTTCTCCCGTGGTCGGCTTTTGCGGTTGGATAGGAAAATCTCGAGTATACAGAGCAAGAGAACCAGCCAGAGCAGCGGTTCCACCAGGGAGCGTCCGATGCGATGATCTTCGATGTGCTTCAGCAGATCGGCTTTGCTCTCGGCCACGAGGCAGATCTTAACCCCGAGCAAGCGGCGGGCATCCAGCGGGTCAATTCGCGTGAGATTCGATTCTTCGCGCGGCATGTTCACTGCGAGGACGGGCGTGGGTTCGGCGCCGATGACGCTTGTGTAGATGCCCGGCTCCATCAGGTTTTCGGCGATGACGGTCAGGCGGTTTTCGCCACGAATGGTGCGCAGCGCGATGGTCTGATCGCTCGGCCCGATGAGAACCGAGTCTTCGTCGAGCTGCGGCGCGTGTTGCGTAACGGGAAGTTCGCGGGAGGTCGACACAAACAGCTCTTCGTTGGCGATCCCCGCGCCAACCCGTACGGCCTGGTGCACGAGCGGAAGGAAGAATGGCGACAAGGGGAAATTGCTCCAGCGGCGATCCGCGGAGACGGCGTACATCAGCACCTTGCCGCGTCCCACACGGCGTCCAAGCAAGAGTGGTTCGGCGCTGCCGATCGAGAGAATGACGTCGGTGCCTTCAGCGAGGCGGTCCCAGCTGAGGTAGCGATCCACCGTCAGGCTCGGCACGGATCCGGGCGCGATGCGCATTGTGCTCAGGAGCGCATCGTCGAGCTTGGAGAATTGAAGAATGCGGCGCACGTCGTCCTCCAGAGGTTCACGCACGCCTATCGGCAGCGCGGGTAAGATGCGCCAGTGGCCATAGTCGGCCGGGGTGGCACGGTCGCCGGGAAAGAGGACCAGCAGTCCGCCGTCGTGAACAAAATTCTCAATCCGCAACAAGGCGTCGCCCGGCATCGGCAGGGCGTTGCAGAGGAAGACGCAGGAGTAATCCTTCAGCGGATGCGCGCCGAGCTCCGCCGGCGTCATGCGCGTCACGTCTACATCGGACGCGTCGCCGCCGGGATTCAGGGCCGTCATGAGGAAGAGCGTATCGTCTTCCGTGCCGACGCAGAGTGTTGGTAGTTGTTCTCGTACCCGGATCAAGAAGTGCAGCTGGTTGTCGACGCTCAGGGCATCGTGGTCGGTTTGGAGACGCGCGGCGTGCATGCCGGGCGCGAGTGCCGGGACAACGAAGCGCGCGCGTTGCGGCACACCCGCTTCCAGGGTCAGGGCCTGGCGTCCGACTTCCTCTCCGTCGATCAGAAAAGCGATACTGCCGTTGCCCGGGTCGCCGCTATGCTGCACGCCGGCGGTTAGCTGCGCGGTCGTGTTGGACATGATGAGCGGCGGCTCGAGTTCAACGCGATACGGTGTTGTGTTTTCCGGTGAGGTCGGGCCGAGCATCGTTACGAAGAATGCGATGCGCCGGTCGATGGCGGATGCGTCCCAGGTCCAAATCGATGCGTCGGGTTTGGCTGGCGCGTTGTCGGCCTGCGTTGCGTCCTTCTTGTCCTCGGCATCGAATCCGATCCAGGGCAGCGATTGTCCGTCGGTTACGACGTGAACCTCGCGTTCGTTCTCGGATGCCGCAAGGGCCTCCAGCGCGGTAAGCAGGGCGGGCAGCAGGCGCGAGGACGTTGTGCCGCAGGCTTGGGCATCCACCTGGCTGGTCGCGAGGTCAAGGTCGGGTGAGAGTTGCTCGACCAGCGGCGACACGGTGTCTTCTGCAAGGTAGATGCAGACCTTGTCGTTTCTTTCGAGGCCGCTGATGATCTCGCGTACCGTCTCGAGGGAACGGGTCCACACGCTCTCGCTGCCTCGCTCGTAGGCCATGCTGTAGGAGACGTCCCAAACGATGGCAACGTCACGCCGTGCGGCACCGAAGAATCCACCCAGCTTGGTGGTGCGGATGACGGGGCCGGTGAAAGCCAGCGTGAGCAGCAGGACGAGCAATGTGCGCAGGAGCCAGAGCAGGAAGTTCTCCATGCGAACCTGGCGGGCGGATGATCGTTGCGCCATGCGCAGGAACCGAACGGTGCTGAAAGGCATGCGCACCGCGCGCTGGCGACGCAGCAGATGCAGCACGAGTGGCACCACGGCGAAAGCCGCACCGGCAAGAAACAGCGGATTCAGCAAGGTCCACATGGGTTTATGGCTGGCGCAGTCGCTCAGAGAGGTAGCCGCGAACGAAATGGCCGATCGGATTGTTCGTCAGCGCCAGACGGTAGTCGATTTTCATCTCGCGACAGGCCTGGCGATAGTGATCCAGAAACTCGGCGAAGTGGTCGTGATAGGCGCGCGCAATCTCCTGCGGGTCGCAGGCGACGGTGTCGCCGGTCTCCATGTCTTCGAAGCGTGCGGCTTTTGCCACGGTGAGATCCAGTTCGGCGGGATCCAGGACGTGAAAGAGGATGACGTCGTGGTGCTGCTTGCGGAAATGTGCCAGGGCACGCACGACCGTGGATTCGTCGTCGAGCAGATCGGAAATCACGATGATCATCGCGCGGCGCCGAACGGTTTCGGCGATACGGTGCAATGTCGACGCCGTCGCGGTCTTCGACGAGGGTTCGACATCCTGTAAGACGCGCATCATGTTGTTCAGGTGCGCGAAGGAGTTGGCGGCCTCCATCTGGCGATCGATCTGGTCCGCGTAAAGAAACAGGCCCACGGAATCGCGTGCCTTGAGAACGACGTAACCCAGGGCGGCGGCGAGGCGGCAGGCGAATCGATACTTCGTCTGGTCGCCGGAGGCGTAGCCCATGGATCCGCTGCGATCAATGACCAGGTAGACACGCAGATTTGTTTCGTCTTCGTAGCGGCGGACGAAATAACGATCCGTGCGACCGAGCACCTTCCAGTCAATGTGTTTCGGATCGTCGCCCTGGATGTACTGGCGATGATCCGAAAATTCCGAACTGGTGCCTTTCTGCAGGCTGCGGTGCGCCCCCGACAGGTTGCCGTCGACGGCGTAGCGCGACTGCAATACGAGTCGCGAGAGTGCATTCATCTCGCTCAGGTTCAGGAACTGGCTCAGGCCGTCTGGCATGGAGTGTCTATGGGTGAATTGTGGCGCGCAGCGTGCGAGCCATTGCCGTGCTTAAGGATACGGGATGGGGGTGCCGGGATGCAAGGTGGCGATCCAGAAGTCTGGGGTTGTGAATTCAACGCGTCTAGGATTAGATAGATCCAGCCGTGGATGCGTCAAACGACAATGCGGGCCCGACCGTTCTTCCACCCACCGGCGTTGTGCGGGTCCTCTCCGAGTGCGGTTTTTTGATCGCTGTGGCCTGCTTTGCCTGGCATTTCGGAAGGCTGCACGTGGCGCGCCCGGAATTCTGGCTCGCCTCCTTCGAGCGGGCGGTGGACGGGACGGCCATCACGCCCTATCAATACCGGACGCTTTTTCCCTGGATTGTGAGCTGGATCGTCGACCTGGGCATTCATCTTCCGTTCGTTGAAAGCGTGCGGGGCTACGCGCTGATCATCGAGGTCGTCGGCCTGGTTTTGCTCGGCTACACGTTTCGGTATTATCTCCAACAGTTCTTGGGTCGAACGCCGGCCGCGACATGGCTCAGTTTGACGATTTTCTGGATCTTGCCGTTCAACTACCTGCTGCCCAAATGGGGGCCCTGGTACTACGTCTACGATATCCCGTCCGTCTTGTTTTTCACGCTGGGGCTGATCTTCCTCAAGCGAGGGTTTTGGCTGGGATTCTATCCGCTGTTCATCGTCGCCACGTTCAATCGCGAGACGACCTGCTTCCTGACGGTGATCCTGCTCCTGACGGGATGCTGCAAGCTTCCCTGGCGCCGATTGTTGCCGCATCTCGTGGCGCAGTTGGTTCTCTGGCTTGCCATCAAGTGGATGATCCAGGAGGCCTACGTCGCGAACAAGGGGGGCACGTTCTTTAACGTCATGGCTGACAACTGGGCCGTCTTGAGCGGCAAACCCGCGGCCTATCCGCTTCTGTTCAGCTCGCTGGGATTCACCTGGATTCCCGTGTTGCTGGCGTGGCGCTGGATTCCCGATACGTTTGCGCGCCGTGCTTGCCTGGTCGCTCCCATCTTCTTCGCGGGCATGATGTGCGTGGGCGTCATTGACGAGATTCGAATCTACGGCGAGTTGATCCCCGTGGTGCTGCCGGCGTTCCTGCTGCTTGTGCTGGGCAGGGTGGCCGGCGCACCGGCCGCCCCGACGACCGCTACTTGATAGCGAAGCGGATGACGCCGAGTTCGCCGTAGTCGGCGATGTAGGATCCGGGCCTGGCGGGCAACATACCGCCCAGCGCGCCGGTGATCAGCAGCTGCCCCGCCTTGATGCGATGGCCCTGTGCGAGAGCCGTATTGACGAGCCATCGTGCGGCTTCCCACTGGCTGCCGAGCGCGTCGGTCGCACGGCCCCGGCTGATGTTCTCACCGTCGCGTGCAAGCGCAATGCTGACGGCATCCACATCGAGCAGGTCGAGATCCAGCGCCGCGCCGACGAGGAAGTGCGACGCGCAGACGTTTGCCGCGACGATGTCCGGACCGGTCAGCCCCTTCATCGTCACGAAGCCGAGGTCCGGAAACTCGATGACCGGCATGACGCTGTCGACATGGTGCCGCAACTCGTCCACATCGCGTAGTCGGCGCGTAATGGGTTTCGCGATCCGAAATCCGATTTCCGTTTCGATCATTGGCTTCCAGAAGAGCCCTGACTCGATGACCGGCGAGCCCGTAAGTTCACCCGACGCGAAGAGCATGCCGGCGACGGGCTGATCAACGTCGAACTGTTTCCGGGCCGCCTGCGATGTCAGGCCTGCCTTGTACCCGGCGGTGGCATCGGATTTCAATCGATAACGGGTATAGGCCGCCTGAACCCGGTAGGCGGAAGCAAGGTCCAGCCGTGGATGCGTGCTTGAGAGTACGGGTATCGGACGTTCGCTGACGCGGGCGGTGATCAAACGTGACGCCATCAGTTCGACCGGGTCGACGTGTCGGCAAGCCGTCAGCGTGATGGCGGCGACCGCGATAACTGCGAATGGCTTGGGCATGTGCGAATCATAAGCACGCATCCTGCAATGAGCGCAAGTTGTTCCATTTGTCGCATCATGCCCCGGCAGGGCGCGGCTCCCTGGCCCGACGTCGATCAGCGATCGCGTCCGATCTCGTGTTCCCGAATGAGTTCCGCGTGTTCCGGTGTGCGCCGGACCAGGATGACGGTGAAGCTGTCCGCGTAAACACTGGCCCAGTCCGGATGTTGCACGATCCCGCGCACGAATGACTGTGCGGCCGGCGAGCGTTCCGTGGTGCCGAAGAATACAACATTGAAACCGTACTTCTCGCTTCGTTCGTTCCATCGTTCTTCGTGTGCCAGCATGGGGATATACTCATCGTGGAAGAACGCGACGGGATAGGCCTCCATGCGGTTGTCGATAAAGACGGGCTCCTCGGGATAGAGGTAATAGATCAGGTATCCACCGAGATCATAGTTGTTGAAGATCGGCCCCTTCAGTTCCTGTTCCTTGAAAAACGCGGCCGCCTTTTCCTGGCCGGGAAAGAGTCCGGCCCCGCGCTGGCGCCAACGGTTTTTCAGCGACTCCCCGTGCGCGCCCGCTACGACCAGGAAGGCCACGATGCAGACGATATGGGTCGGTCGGCCCTGTCGCGCCCAAGTGGGCGGCAATATCGATCTCAGGTTGATCGCAAAGATCGGCAGCGCGAAGACGGCGAAGAGCGTGAAATTGCGGACGTGCTGCCAGGCGGCGGCGGTGAACACGACACTGATCAGAAAGAGGGGCAGGGCCGCTCGCGTGGGGCGCGCCAGCAGAAGCAGGACCCAACTCAGAATGAATATCGCCGCCATGACCTTGAATGTGGCGATGTTCGAGTAATGGAGCCCAAAGGCCGCGATTCCCGGAATGGACATGTTCTCGATGACCGGGATGCGCGCGTGCTGGAAGTCGCTAAACGGATAGACCAGGGCCGCCACGCCGAACGGATTGATCAGGCTAGCCACGACAACCCCCGCAAGTAACAGGGCATAGCGGCGCTGTTCGCCCGAATCCTTGCCAAGCCACCGGAACAGAACGGCTTCGCAGAAGAACGCGCCTACCAGCCCGATCCCGAGCACGAAGTAGATATGCAGGTTGACCCATAGTACCTGGATGACCGGTAGCGCCCACAGCCAGCCCGATGCGAGGCGCTTCTCGCGCACGGACCACAGGATCCAGAAACTCACAGCTGCGAATAGATAGGTGAAAACCTCGGGCCGGATCTCGTAGCGGTGGGTCAGGAGCGGCATCAATGCGGCGGCCGCCACCGCAGCGACCGGAAGGCCTGCCGTGCGCAGCGCGATCCCGAACATAATCAGAAACGCCGCGACGCTCGCCGTCGCATAGAAGACGGAGAGCCCGTTGAAGCCGAAGGCATGATGGACGAGGTAGAAAACGACCCCGCTGGCCCAGTGGTGATTGGGCATCGGGTATTCGGGGTGCGTGTACGAATACGTATTGGTCGTGTGGATCTGATGTTGCTCGACCCCGATCCGGCCGTTCACGAGGTGCCGGCCGAGATCGGCGGACATCAGGTTGATTGGCCGGACGAGAAAGACGAGAAAACAGAAGCAGAGAAGCGCCTGGACCAGGCGTGCAGGCACCCGCGCGTTCCGGTGATTCGTCTGTTTCGATGCCACGGCCCATTCATACCTCATGATCAGGTACGGGCGCAATGACCGCCGCGCGGGCCGAATTTTTTTTTACGCGCAACCGTGTCCGACAGCTCGAAAGGACGAACCTTCAGAGTACAACGGATATGCTCGGGCATGCTACGGCGCTTATCACGACTGAGAATTTACAAGCCGATCGATTGCGGTTGAAGTGCCGTGATTCCATCCGCCGAGCACGGCGCCCCAGCAGCATCCGGTACGAGATCGACTAAATGCCGATGATGGTATGTTTTCTGCTTAATACGAGATGCGAACGCCCACCGCCCCAACGTACACGACGGTGCCGTGGCGACTGATAATTTGCCAATGATTGAATCGACGCCCAACCCACACCTAGCCGATACGCTGAGGCCCTTACCATGCCCTCGCTGATCGGCCGCTCGCGGATGAACGCTACTGACTGTGAAGCGTTCGAGTGATCCTCTGCGAACGGGTCATGCCCGCTGACCCGTTTCGCTCTCTTTCCCCGCTGCCGATCAACTTCCAATTGACGTCCGCCGCCGTTCTTGGTTTCATGAGGAGGGAGAACCATGCGCGGCGAGACAAAAACCCAATTTCTCTTCGAAAAAACCATCACGATCCTGACGATCGGCGTGCTTGCGATCGCGCTCCCGATTTCCGCCCTGTCCGCGACGAAAAAAGTGTCATTGGAGTCGTTGCGCAATATTCTCGATCGATCACTTCGCAAAATCGAGAGGGAATATAGTAGTCTCGGACAGCGTACCGCGTACGATAAATCACTTGTTGCCCGCGCTGAGGAGTTTAAGGCGGAGGGCGATCTGGAGAGTCTGCTGGCGATCAACAAGGAACGCGAGCGTCTCAAGAACGAACGCACCGTTCCTTCGTTGTCCGAGGAGAACCTCCCGGGGGCTGTTGTAGAGGTTCGCGCTGCTTATCATAAACGGGTCGCCGAGACATCGCTCGCCAAAAGCCGAAAGGTCGTGAGTCTCGCGAATAACTACGTGAAGCGATTGCGCACGATGCAATCCCGCCTGACCCGCGAGGGGAATTTGGAGGAGGCGATCAAGGTAAGGACTGAGATCGATCGGGTGCAAGGCAGTTCCGACGTCAGCGCCGCGCGGTTTGTTGTCGACGCTGCGGTTGCAGATGCGGCACCCGTTGACCAAACTCGCCGGGTGCGCCCGGGCCGGACAACGGAGGTGCCGGTAGACAAGGTCAAGGTCTTGAAGGGACGCAGGAAGGTCCCTGCGAAAGGTGATATCAAGGCCGATTGGACGCGGACCACGATGTTTTTGAAGCCTGGGGACCGGGTGTCGATTAGCGCCAAGGGACAGTGGAAGTTACCCCGTATCACTGCCCCCTGCGGACCGGAGGGTCGACAAGAAGACGACTATCACCACGGCAACCCTACCCGCTTCGTCCGCAAGTTCCGTAATGGCCGCTATTACACCGAGCGCCAAGAGCGGAAGGATCCGAACCGAGATCGGCAGGATCCGAAGATTACGTACGGCGCCCTGCTCTACCGGATCGGGCGCAACGGGGAACCGAAACTGGCCGGGCGCAGCATCAAATTTACGGCCGAAGACACCGGCCCGCTCTTTCTGGATGCCAACATCCTCACCGGACGAAAGCATCGTGGAAAGTGCTCCGGGCACATGATGGTCGAGTTCGAGGTCGAGCGCGGCGAGAAGTAGGGCTCGCCCCGCGTCCGCCCGCGATGTCGGCTGGCCGATGTAGGGGTATTCGGTGTATCTTTCCCGACATCGCGCGACCCGCGATCAGAATGACATGCAACCCACCGAACAGCCGAATAATTGTATCATCACCATTTTTGGTGCATCAGGGGACCTGACACGCCGTAAGCTGCTGCCCGAATTGTTCAACCTGTTCCGTCGTGAACGCATGCCGGCATCTTTCGCCGTATTCGGCGTCAGCCGCACGCCGCACAGCGATGACGCGTTTCGCGCGGAGATCCGATCGGCTCTGGACGATGGCGAGGACCCTGTTCCCGCGGAGTTGGCAGAGTCGTTCTGTTCCCATCTCTACTATCAGCCGGGTGACGTCACGGATCCGGCGTCTTTCGCGGCGCTCGCCGAGCGTCTGCAGGTAATCGACCGGGAACAGGGCACGGGCGGTAACTACCTTTTCTATCTTTCGACGGCCCCCGCACTTTTCGCGGATATCACCGACTCGCTCGCGGCCCACGGCTTGCATGACGGCGGTGATGCGTGGCGGCGCATCATCTACGAGAAACCGTTTGGCTATGACCTCGCCACCGCGCGGGAGTTGAATGACCGCATCGCAAATGTTTTTCATGAAGATCAGGTGTATCGAATCGATCACTACCTTGGCAAAGAGACCGTGCAGAACATGCTGGTCTTCCGTTTTGGCAACGGGATTTTCGAGCCGTTGTGGAACCGCAACTTCATCGACCATGTCGAGATCACGGCGGCTGAGCATTACGGTATGGAGGGCCGCGGCAAGACATACGATCGAAGCGGCGCGTTGCGCGACATGTTCCAGAACCACCTGATGCAGGTGCTCGGCATGGTCGCCATGGAGCCGCCGGCGCGCTTCAACGCGGATGCCCTGCGTAACGAGACCATCAAGGTTTTCCAGGCGTTGCGCGCGATTGATCCGGATGAGATCGAGGATCGCGTCGTGCGCGGGCAGTACACCGCGGCAACCATCGATGGCGACCCTGTGCCGGCTTATCGTGGCGAGCATGGCATTGCGCCGGATTCGGGGACGGAGACCTACGTGGCGGTCAAGGCCTTCATCGACAACTGGCGCTGGGGCGGCGTTCCGTTTTACGTGCGCACGGGGAAACGCCTGCCCACGCGTGTGACCGAGGTTGTCGTGCATTTCAAACAGACGCCGCACCGCCTGTTCGGCGAGTCGATCTCCGGTGGCGGGCGGAACAACCAGCTCATTATCCGAATCCAGCCCGATGAAGGAATCCTGATCAAGTTCAACATGAAGCAACCCGGCGGCGGGTTCGAGATGCGGACCGTGAACATGGATTTTCATTATGGGGACCTTGCGAACCAGTACGTTCCCAAGGCCTACGAGCGTCTCCTCCTGGACTGCATGCTTGGCGACGCGACGCTTTTCGCGCGCCGCGATGCGCTCGAGGCGTGCTGGGCCTTCGTGGATCCGATCTTAACCGCCTGGCAGACGCCGGCGGCGACCAAGTTGCACGGGTACCCGGCCGGGACCTGGGGGCCCATTGCCGCTACCGACCTGATCGAGGGTTCGGCCGGTGACTGGCGGTATCCCTGCAAGAACCTGACCGATGACGGCGAATATTGTGAGCTATAGCAACAAGGATGTAGCCACTGTCTTCGACGCGATTGCCGACCTGCTTGAGATCGACGATGCAAACCCGTTTCGTGTGCGCGCGTACCGCAACGCGTCGCGCACCATGGAGAATCTCGACGACGAAGCCTTGAGCATGATCGAGCAGGGACGCGATCTGACCGAGGTCCCCGGGATTGGGAAGGAGCTGGCTGCGAAGATTGAGACGATCGTCGCGACCGGCACCGTCAAAGCACTTGAGGAGTTGCAGCAGAAGATCCCGGCGGGTGTGGTCGAGATGCTGCGCTTGCCCGGTCTCGGCCCCAAGAAGGTCAAGACGCTTTACCAGGACCTGGGTGTCACCAGCCTGGAGCAGTTGGATGCCGCCGCTGCCGAGGGCAAGGTGCAGGCATTGCCGGGCATGGGTGCCCGGACCGAGGAGCAGATTCGCAAGGCCGTCGCCGCGCGCGTCGCGACCGGCGATCGAATCCTGCGTGCAGAGGCGACGCCGACCGTCGAGCGCGTACTCGATGTCCTCAAACAAGCGGAGCCGCGGGCGAAACTAACGGTCGCGGGCAGCTATCGCCGCAGTCGGGACACGGTTGGAGACCTCGACATACTTGCCGTTAGCAAAAAGCCTGAAACATTGATGGATGCGTTTGTTGCCATGGATGGCGTCGCGGACGTGCAGGCCCACGGCAGCACGAAGTCGAGCGTCCGCCTGAACGCCGGCCTGCAGGTCGACCTTCGCGTTGTTGCGCGCGCGAGTTTCGGCGCCGCGTTGCACTACTTCACGGGCAGCCAGGCGCATAATGTTGCCGTGCGCCGCCGAGCGCAGAAGATGGGCCTCAAGCTGAACGAGTACGGCCTGTATCGGGGCGAGAAGCAAGTCGCCGGCGCAACCGAAATCGACGTCTTCGAAGCCCTGGAGCTGACCTACGTCGAGCCGGAGTTGCGTGAAGACGCCGGCGAAATCGACCAGGCGGAAGAGGGCGGGCTTCCCAAATTGGTCGCGCAGAAGGATATCAAGGGGGACCTGCACGCGCACTCAACCGCAAGCGACGGACGCAACAGTATTCGTGAAATGGCCACGGCGGCGCGCGAGCAGGGCTACACGTATCTGGCTATGACGGATCATTCCAAGCGGTTGACCGTTGCGAATGGGCTCGATGAAGGGCGAATCGAGGCGCAGATGGAGGAGATCGACGCGATCAATGCCACGCTCGATGACTTCACAATTCTCAAGGGAATCGAGACGGATATCATGGACGACGGTTCGCTCGACATCTCCGACGATGTCCTGTCGCGTCTCGACATCGTGGTTGCTTCGGTGCACCACCGCTTCAAGCTCAGTCGGGAAGAACAGACCGAGCGGGTTATGCGCGCGATGGACAATCCGTACTTCAACGTGCTGGGTCATCCGACCGGCCGGATTCTTCTTGAGCGGGAGCCTTACGAAATTGACATTCCGCGCATCATCGCGCACGCCGCCGAACGCGGATGTTGTCTCGAATTAAATGCCAACCCGCTACGCCTGGATCTGCACGAAAAGTATTGTCGCCAGGCCATGGAGCAGGGCGTCCTGATCAGCGTCAACACGGACGCGCATTCGACGCAGCAATTCGACAATATGGTGCACGGAATCGGCCAGGCCCGCCGTGGGTGGCTTGAGAAGAAGCACGTCTTGAATACGCGCAGCCTGCCGCAGTTGCGCAAGCTGTTCAAGGCGATGCGTGGATAGCGTGATCCCTTCCCCGATCTTGCAAGATCCTTTCCGTGTGCGGTACTATTCAGCGTAGACGCATGACGAACACGGCAACAGCTATCGGAAGCGGATCCGCCACGCGCATACTCGAGCACGACGAAATTGCGGGGGTTCTCGACGAAGCGTTCGCGGCCTGGCAGCTTCGGGGCAAGAAGGTCCTGATCCTGATACCGGATGGCACGCGCTCCTGCCCGCTGGACGTGATGTTTCCCTTGATTTACGAGCGCCTTGCTGAGGACGTCGCGGCCATCGATTTCCTGATCGCGTTGGGGACGCATCTCCCCATGTCGGAGGATCAGATCTTCGACCGTGTAGGCATCACGCGCGACAGCCATGCGACGCAATTCGAGAAAGCACGCTTCTTCAACCACGCCTGGGAGGACCCCGCGGCACTGACGACCGTCGGCACGATATCGGAGCGCGAGATCACGGAGATCAGTGCCGGGTGGTTCAACGAGGAGCTTTCGGTTGTTTGCAACCGTCGCGTGCTGGATTATGACGAACTGATTATCTGCGGCCCCGTTTTTCCACACGAGATTGCCGGGTTCTCGGGCGGCAATAAGTACATCTTTCCCGGTATCGCCGGCGCCGACAGCATCAATTTTTCTCATTGGCTCGCGGCTCTGGCGACCAACATGGAGACGATCGGGCGCAAAGACACGCCTGCACGCCGGGTCATCGATCGCTGTGCTGCGCTCGTGCCGATCGAGCGCAAGGCCCTGTGCATGGTGGTCAAGGACGGCGGACTCGCGGGATTGTATGCCGGACCGGTCGAGGAAGCCTGGTCGGCGGCGGCCGACCTCTCGGCCGAAGTCCACGTGGTCTACCACGAGCAACCCTATGACACGGTCTTGGCCTGTTGTCCCCCGATGTACGATGACCTGTGGACCGGGGCCAAATGTATGTACAAGACAGAGCCCGCCGTTGCGGACGGCGGACGCGTCATTATTTATGCCCCCCATATCACGACCATCTCCAGGGTTCATGGAGCGACGATCGAGCAGGTTGGCTTTCACGTGCGCGATTACTTCGTCAAGCAGTGGGATGAGTTTCGGAAGTACCCGTGGAGCGAGCTGACCTTTGTTACGGTTGTGACCGGGCAGGGCACATACGAAGACGGCGTCGAGACACGGCGGATCGAGGTCATCCTGGCGACCGGTATTTCTGAGGAAACCTGCCGACGTACCGGCATTGGATATATGGACCCTGCGGATATCGATCCGGCCGACTATCGCGGACGAGAGCGGGACGGAATCCTTCACGTTCCAAAGGCGGGGGAGATTCTGCATCGCATTCGCGAGGGCTGATCCGGGCGTGTCGGGCTGGTGCTGTGCCCACCGCCTGTGGTATGAGGTAGGGATTGGGCGTTGCCCCTGGTAGGGCCCGGTAGCGTATTCTCAACTGATCGAAAGGAGCGGATTCTTGAACCATGGCGGTACCCTTTAAGGTAGATCTGGGTGGGAAAACGGCCGCCGTCACCGGCGGTAGCGGCGTCTTATGCAGTCGCATGGCGGTTGCATTGGCCGAATGTGGCGCGCGGGTGGCGGTGATCAGCCGGCGTCAGGAGGCCGTCGACAGCGTCGCAGAAGAAATTGCGGCCGCGGGCGGTGAGGCGATCGGCGTGAGCTGTGACGTGCTGGACCGGCAGGCGCTTGCGGCTGCGCGCAGCCGTATTGAAGAATCGTATGGCCCGATCGATATCCTGATCAATGGCGCCGGCGGCAATCACCCCGGCGGCACCACATCGTCCGAACACCTGACATTCGATCAGCTTCAGAACGTGGATACCGACGTTCGCTCGTTTTTCGATCTCGACGACGTCGGTGTTCAGAATGTCTTCAACCTGAATTTTATTGGCACCTTGTTGCCGACCCAGATTCTGGCGCGCAGCATGGTGGAGAAGGGCGACGGTGTCATCATCAACGTGTCGTCGATGTCTGCCATGCTCCCGCTGACCAAGGTGCCGGCTTACTCGGCGGCCAAGGCCGCCGTCAGTAACTTCACGCAGTGGCTCGCGGTCCACATGTCGCAGGTCGGCATCCGCGTCAATGCGATCGCGCCAGGATTCTTTTTGACGGACCAGAATCGCGCGCTGCTGACCGCTGAGGGCGGCGGACTGTCCGCGCGCGGAGATACGATCGTATCGCAGACGCCGATGGGTCGCTTCGGCCAGCCGGGCGAGCTGGTCGGGACGCTGCTCTGGTTGGTCTCCGACCAGGCTGCCGGATTTGTTACCGGTACGGTCATCGCGGTTGATGGCGGGTTCGCGGCATTCAGCGGCGTCTAGCGTACTGCCGATAGTATATACGACCGGCAGACAGGCAGGGTCGACAAGCAGGAGTTATAGTAAGATATGAGTAAGGCGGACATTGGCGTGATCGGGCTCGCGGTTATGGGCGAAAACCTGATTCTGAACATGGCGAGCAAGGGGTTCACCGTCGCCTGCTACAATCGCACGACGGAGAAGGTGGACGCCTTCGTGGCGGGGCGCGCGGCGGGCAAGAGCATTGTGGGTTGCCGCTCGCTGGGGGATCTGGCGGATGCCCTTCAAAAGCCGCGCCGTGTGATGTTGATGGTCAAGGCCGGGCCCGCGATCGATGCGATCATCGCGCAACTTATGCCTTTCCTGGAACCGGGCGATATCATCATCGACGGCGGCAATTCGCATTTTCCGGATTCGATTCGCCGTGGCGAAGCGCTGGAAGCGGAGGGGCTGTTGTTTGTGGGGGCCGGCGTCTCGGGCGGTGAGGAGGGAGCGCTGACGGGGCCGTCGATCATGCCGGGCGGTTCGCCACAGGCATGGGAGCACGTGCGGCCGATTTTTCAACGCATTGCCGCACAGACCGAGGATGGTGAGCCCTGTTGTGACTGGGTCGGTGAAGGCGGGGCGGGACATTTCGTCAAGATGGTGCACAACGGCATCGAGTACGGCGATATGCAGATGATTTGCGAGGTGTATGACTTCATGCGCGAAGCGCTGGGAATGACCAACGATGAAATGAGCGCGGTCTTCGGCGAGTGGGATGAAGGTGAATTGGATTCGTACCTGATCGAGATCACGCGCGATATCCTGGCCTATCGTGACGAGACGGACGGCCACGTGGTCGATCTCATCCTGGACGCGGCGGGCCAGAAGGGAACCGGCAAGTGGACCGCGTCAACGGCACTTGACCTGGGACAACCGCTAACGTTGATCGGCGAGGCCGTGTTCGCGCGTTGCCTGTCAGCGATAAAGGACGAGCGCGTCGCGGCCGCAGAGGTCCTGAATGGACCCGACGAAGCCTATGAGGGCGATCGGGCCGCGATCCTGGAGGATCTGCGCAGCGCGTTGTATGCATCGAAGATCGTGTCCTATGCGCAGGGCTACCAGCTCATGCGCGCGGCGGCACGAGAGTATGGGTGGAAACTCAACTATGGGGGCATCGCGCTCATGTGGCGCGGCGGCTGCATCATTCGCTCGGCATTTCTGGGCAAGATCAAGGAAGCCTTCGATGGTGATGCGGACCTGGTGAACTTGCTGCTCGATCCGTTCTTCGAAAACGCCGTGGAGAAGGCGCAGGTGCGTTGGCGCCGCGCGGTGGCGACAGCGGTTCAGCTCGGTATTCCGATGCCGGCCATGACCGCCGCCCTGGCGTACTTTGACGGATATCGCCGAGCGCGTCTGCCTGCGAACCTGCTGCAGGCACAACGCGACTATTTCGGGGCGCATACATACGAGCGCGTCGATCGACCGCGGGGTGAGCACTTTCATACCAATTGGACCGGCCGCGGCGGGGCGACCTCGGCGTCGACCTACGACGCCTGACGATGGAGATGACATGCAACCCGTTCGAATGGGATTCGTAGGGGCCGGCGCGAATACGCGCCAAATGCACATACCGGGATTTCAGGCGATTGCGGGTGTGGAACTTGTCGGTGTAGCCAATCGGAGCCGCGCATCAGGTGAGCGTGTGGCGGGCGAATTCGGCATCGCCAGAGTCTTCGAGGATTGGGAAGAACTCGTCGCATCGCCGGAAATCGACGCGGTCTGCATCGGGACCTGGCCCTATATGCATTGCCCGGTCACGATCGCCGCCCACGAGAACGGCAAACACGTGCTTTGCGAAGCCCGGATGGCGATGAACGCAGATGAGGCGCATCGCATGCTGGCGTCCGCCGAGAACCACCCGCACCTCATTTCGCAGATCGTGCCGGCGCCGTTCACATTCAAGCTCGATGCGACGATCGCGAAGATCCTTGCCAACGGGGACCTTGGCGACCTCCTTGCTTTCGAGGTCCGGCACGCGTCGGATAGTTTCGTGGACTACGAGGCGCCGTTGACCTGGCGTCAGGACGCCGAACTCAGCGGATTCAACATCATGGCCATGGGAATCTGGTACGAGACGCTGATGCGTTGGCTCGGCCCGGCGCGACGTGTGGTCGCCCTGAGCAACGTGCATGTGGAAAAGCGTCGCGACGCCGACGGATCATTGCGCAAGATCACGGTGCCCGACCACGTCGACATTGTGGCCGACATGGAATGCGGGGCGACCGGTAGTCTTTGCTTCAGCTCGATTACAGGACTGGGCGGCAGCAGTAACGCCTGGATATTCGGAAGCGAGGGCACGCTCAAGATTACCACGGCGCCGCCAACGCTATGGGCCGGATCACGCGGCGACCAGGAACTCAAGCCGGTTGATATTCCCGAAGATATGCAGGGCGATTGGCGCGTGGAGGCTGAGTTTGTGAACGCGATTCGCGGGGAGGAAGAGGTCAAGTTCACGCGCTTCGACGACGGCGTACGTTACATGGAATTCACCGAGGCCGTTACGCGCAGTGCGCAGCTCGGCACGATGATCGACCTTCCGTTGAGGGCTCACTAAGGATGCCCGGCGCCGATCAGGCGATGGTAAAGTGACGCGCTGCGCCGTCGTACAGAAGCGCTGTGTCTGTCGGCACGGATGCCGGATCGACATCGATCATTCGCAAAGGGGTTGAGTAACCAACGGCGATCAGTTCCTCGAGCGTGAGAAAATCGAGCGACGCGAGATAATTCATGCATTGCAGCATGGTCGCCGATGAGCCCACGAGGCATTCCTTTTCCGGGTTGTGAAACAGCCCCGAGGCTTCGAGGATCGCGTCGTTCCCCAGGAACTCGTAGCGACCCGGCGGAAGACCGGCGACTGGTGAGGCGTCGCTGACGACACAGCAATGCTCCGGACCCTTTGCCCGCAGGATCGTACGGAGCAACGCGTCCGGAAGGTGATGACCGTCCGTGATCAGCATGCCGGTGAGCGCATCCGCCCCGAGCGCCGCCCAGATTGGATTGTTGTGCCGCTGGATCGTGTTCGGCACCCCGTTGCCAATGTGCGTTAATGCCGTGGCTCCGGCCGCTGTAAGGTCGGCCAGGTCGTCTTCGTCCGCGAGGTGATGTCCCAATGATACCGTGACGCCGCGCGCCACGGCGTGTCGCGTCAGATCCGCGGCTCCAGGTTGATCTGCGGCGATGGTCAGCAGCGTCACTTTCCCGCGTGCCCAGGTCATGATCTGATCGAAGAACGCGATGGACGGCGCCCGTATGTGTTCGGGCGGGTGGGCGCCGACGGCTCCCGGTTCCGGCGAGAGAAAGGGTCCCTCAATGTGGATCCCGGGCGCGTGACCCGCGAGTTCATCGCGTTCCAGAGCGTCGGCGATCAAGGGCAGGCAATGTTCATAGGTTTCATCGGACGCCGTGACGACCGTTGGCAGCAGCAGCGCCGTGCCGGCATCGATCAGATTCCTACAGGCGCGCACAAAATCTTCGGTGCAGAGCTCCCCCGAGGTAAAGGAGACACCACGATTCCCATTCACCTGTAGATCGATGAAGCCGGGAATGCCTGTCTGCTGCATGCCCTCTTGCATAATCCAGTGGCGCGAAGTCGTCAACAATGTTAAATTGATTGAGTCTTTAGCAGCGAAGATGAAGTCGAATGTCACAAAGATTTTGTGCGGGATCGCGATGGCAATCTCTGCAGTCCTTGCGCACGCGCAGGAACGGCCACCGGTTCCCACGCCGCCGATCAAGGATGTCATTCACGAGGCGCGTTCCGGCCTGAAAGTGGAAGTGCCGATCGGGTGGGAAGTCGTCCAGGACGAGCCGACACGGTTGCGCATGAACCTTGTGCCGCAAGAGGGAACCTATGTGCTGGTTGAAACGGGTCCCCGTGCGCAGCCGGCCGTGCTCGCAAATCAACTCACGAAGCTTGCTGAGCGGGCGAAAAAATATGCTGCCGGGGGCCGACTGCGTTCATGGGAAGAGCTGGAACTCGGAGCGGCGCGTGTCATTTTCACGGTTGAATCCGATGCCGACAAGTCGAGGAAGAATTGCCGGATTATCTGCCGGGGCCATGCCGGGGAACGGGAGATTACAATTACGGGGTCAACCTATACGGGAAATTTTCGATTGGTGCACGGGCTGTTGGAACAGGTGATCCGATCGATGCGGTGGTGACGGGTCATCATGAACCTGGCGATCAACTCGCGGGACGCCATGCCGTCAGGCGGCCAGGTGTCGATCAGGGTGGATAAGGTGAACGTGGACGCCGTGGCTGCGAAATGCTTGCCGCTGTGGAAGGATAGCCAGCTGTCGGATTCGAACCGACGACCTGGTGATTACAAATCACCTGCTCTGACCAACTGAGCTAAGCTGGCAAACATCAATAAACACGGGATAAAACCTGCGATCTGTCAGGATTCCACCCAGATGGATTTTATCTTTTGATGCGTATTTGATACAAATGTATCGGACTCATCAAGAAAGGAACCCCGCCATGCGCGAAGCAGAAGACGCCAAAATAGACCGCAAGCGCGCTGTTCGGGGCGTGATAGTACGGCCGCGTACCGTGACGGTCAAGCAGAACGACGATCCTGCACGTTCCGCAAGTTGGTTCCCTGGGTGCAACGCGCCGAACTGGCTGGCCTTCGGAGGCCAGCGGAACGCCTCGAGTGCCGTCGGCAAACATATTGCACGGGCACGCTAATAATATGGACCGCACAGACGTTAGTGTGTTGAGCGCAGGCCATATTTTCTGCTCGTTGTTTGATTGCAGCTGGTTAAAAATAGTACTTATGAAAAAGACAAGAAAATCCCAGGCCCGCCGTTTCCCGGTACTCGCCGCAACCCTGTGCGTTGGAACTGTGGTGGCCGGTGGGGACGGATCGGACGATCCCGGCTTCGTGCCGCCTCCGAAGGATTGAAAACTGCCACCACCACCATCGCGAAATGTGTCATCAGCCGAAACATGGCGGGAGATAAAATGAGAAAACTGTGGCTGCCTGTTGTGATGTGCGCGGTATTGATGGCCAGCTCTGTTGCTAGCGGGGAAACCGCGGATGTGTTTTCGATGTCGCTGGAAGAACTGCTGGATATTCGTATCTCTGTGGCATCCGTCAAAGCCAAGCCCATTCGGAAACAGCCCGGCATTGTTACAGTAATCACAAGTGCCGACATACGCGAATCCGGTGCGCGTGATCTTGAGGATATTCTGCGCCGGGTGCCGGGGTTCGCCACCGGACTAGACGTTACCGGCGTAACGGGCATGGGGTTTCGCGGATTCTGGGCCTACCTGGGACAGATCGTCTTCATCGTCGACGGCCTGGAGATCACCGACGCCTTGTTCGGTGTTTTCCCGACCGGCGGTCATATCCCGGCGGCGCAGATTGACAGGATCGAAATCATTCGCGGGCCCGGTTCAGCCATGTACGGCGGCAATGCCGAACTGGCGGTCATCAAAATAACAACCAAGGGCGCAAAACAAGATGGCGTATCTGTCCGTACGTCTTTTGGCACCAGTGGCGATTCCTTGTCGCAACGCTACGGGGGCACGTTCGGGCAGAGCTTCGAGGGTGGACATGCGTACTTCGGGGCTTCTCTAGGCAGGGACTATCGGTCTGACCGAGACTACCGGGGATCGGATGGCACCGTCTTTGATATGTCTGGAGATTCTGATATCGACACACTCCTTCTGACCGCCGGTCTCGACTACAAAGGCCTGACTGTCAGAGGCGCATTGGACTCCTATCATCTCGACGAACGTACACATTACGGTGAACCGCAGGTCGACACCTATGACATGGACTTCGATACGTTCGTAGCCTCCGTGGAGTACGATTGGGGCCCCCTTGACCGGCTGACGTTGACTCCCAAAGTGACCTATGACAGACAGAATCCATGGGCAATGGAGAGCGAGGAATGGAGCACCGCGCAGATAGGCGGTAACTACGTCATCGAGACGGAGCGGTTCACCTACAACCTTGTTGCCGTGTACGAGATGTCGGATTCCTCCAGCCTGGAGATCGGCACAGAGCGCTACCATGAACGGGCCAAGGCAACCGACACGGATGATGGCACGAACCTGCATTTTGAGGACGCCACGACCGACAGCGTCAGCTACGACAGTACAGCGGTGTTTGGGCAATATGAAGTGGACACGTCTCTGGCCAACTTCACGGTAGGCTGCCGATACCAAGACCACAGCTACGCGGGAGACGCTTTCGTGCCGCGTGCAGGCATAACCAAGGTCTGGGATCGATGGCACGCCAAGCTTCTTTACGGGGAGTCTTTCCGAACACCCCAGATTGAGCTGATCACTCTCGCCACCGCTGAAACCATCGAACCGGAGACCGCGACCGCTTACGAGATGGAAGTCGGATACCTTCTTTCTGATACGATCTCTGTCGTTGGAAACGTGTTCCATGCGAGCATAGAAGACATCCTGGTCTTCGGTCTTATAGAGGGCTCGACTACAGAAACATACGCGAACAGGGAAGAGCTCTCCACATACGGGTTTGAGGGCGAACTGCGGATCCGTGATGAATGGGGCAATGCCTCCGTTGGCTACTCATTCTATCGCCCTCACAGGAATACGGTTGATACGTATGATTCCGGAGACGACGACCTGCTCGTGGGATTCCCGGCACACAAGCTCACCTTCAACGCAACGTACTACCTGACAAAGAAGTTCAGCGCGAACGTAAACGGCATCTACACAAGCAAACGCCTGGGGTACAACGCCGATACCGTCGGCGAGACTGTCGTAGAATTTGATCCTGACTTCATCCTCGACCTCTTCGCCGAGTATAGGGCCGGCCGGTTTGCTATCGGTGCAGGCGTCAAAAACCTGTTCGACGAGCGTATCGACTACGTCCAGCCGTACAATGGCTGGACGCCACCCCTGCCCGACAAATCTCGTGAGTTCTTCGTGAATCTGTCCAGGGACATTTGACCGCTCAACCGGTGTAAACGCCGGTTGAAAAGTGCGGCACCCGGTTAACGATTATCCCACTGTAATAAGAAGACTGCCCCTGTTCCCAACACACAAAAGGGAACATTTCTGAAGTGGGTTGACAGCTGTAGAAAACTATCGCACCTGGCACGGCCGTGGTCTCAGGAGTTCTCAGTCTGAAGCAGCCCGGCTACAGCCTTTGCTATATTGTTCAAACTATACGGTTTGGCCAGCCATTGCGCGCCAGCCTTTAGAGCCGCCATCGAGCGACTATCTTCAGCATGACCACTCGCGATAAGCACCTTCTGCTCCGGATACAGCGCCAGCATTTCCTGAAACGTATCAAACCCGTCAAAGCCCCCCTCCATCACCATGTCCAGGATTACCAGATCATATGGCGATGAATTCTGGAGTTCTTTTGCTTCGGCAAACATCTGCACAGCAACACGTCCGTTTTCGGCAAGTCCTACTGTATACCCTAGTCGCGTCAGGCTCTTAGCGGCCAGGAATCTCTGCCCCGGCTCATCATCGACGACGAGAATGCGACCCGTTCCGCCAACCCAAGGCTCTGTATCAGACGCGGTAGCGGTCTGGTCGGAACTCGTCAAAGGCAGATACAGTCTGAATGTCGTGCCGCGCCCGACTTTACTCTCAATATCGATATATCCATTATGATCTTCAACAATGCCATGCACTATAGATAGTCCAAGTCCGCTGCCACTGTGATCAGTCTTCTCTTTATCTGTGTAGAATGGCTCAAAGATGCGGCCCATATTTCCCTTTTTTATTCCGAGGCCAGTATCAGCCACCTCAATGATCGCAAAACCGCCTGGCGGCACGATTTCATACCCACTGTAAGCCTCATCAAAATGAGTTTTCGATGTGGTAACTGTGACCGTTCCCCTTTCGCCAATGGCCTCCGCCGCATTGCGGATCAGATTATCCACAACTCGGCCGAGATGATTCTCTGATGCGAGCACCACCAGCGCGTCGCTGGAACAGTGCAGTTCAATTCTGATATTGGGATAAGACTTCCCTAGACTTTTGATATGGGAGGACTCACTGGTCAGGCAATCCATCTTGTTGAGGTCTGTAGGAATACGCTCGTAATGGCCGCGCCCGCTTAGTGCCACAAGATCTCGCACCACACTGGCAGCCCTTTCTGCGGAGACCTTCATGGCGTCAAGTGACTCCTGAATCTCCGCAAAGGCTGCCGCATCGCCTTGCGTAGCAGCTTTCATATCTTCCTCAATCAGTTCCGGCAACACCACCATCGGACCAAGGGTGTTGTTCAGGTCGTGTGCCACGCTGCCCGCCAGAACGCCGATCGATTTAATTCTCTCGGCGCGGGCAAGCTGCTGACGCAACGAGACCTCACGCTTTTCTGACTGCCTGCGATCGGTAACGTCCTCTCCCGAAAACAAGATCGATATCGCGCGTCCTGCTTCGTCTCGGATCATGCTGGTGTTCCAGGCGATAAGCCGCTCTTCGCCGCTGCTGGTCATTACTTCATTCTCGTAATACTGCACAGCAGGTGTTTCGCCTCTTATTAACTCGGCGAAGACTTTTTTCGCGTTCTCGCGAAGTCGCGTTGGTATGAAGTTCTCAATCCAATCCTTTCCCATAATCTCGGTCTCTTTCATACCCATAATCTCGCAGCCCTTTGGATTCATGAGCGTCACGAACCCGTCAAGATCGAGAGCAACAATCATGACTCTGGCAACATCAAGATATTCTTGCGTTCGCTGCTCGCGCTCTTTCAGTTTCTCGTCCCGCAGCTCCACTTCAGAAAGCATTTCGTTGAACGCTCTGGCGAGCACCCCAACTTCATCTCCGCTAACGTTCGTAGCTCTGATCGTGTAATCCCTACGGCGAGAGACATCTCGCACGATCTCGGTCAAGCTCTCTATAGGCTTCGAAATAAGCTTCTGTAACCTGAAAGAAACGCTCCATGCCAAAAGAAAGACAATGAGCAGGCTGACAGCGACAATAGTTATCATCTGCCGACGAAAGTCCGTAAACTTGCTGAGGTCAGACTGGAGGAAAACTGTCCCGATAGTCTCGTCGTCCAAAACAATCGGCGCGCGTGTAAGTAGCCAGCGCGTTGTAAATGCATGCTCCCCGCAAGCAGAAAAAGGCTGCGGCTCGTCACGGAAGGCGTCATGACGGTAAGATGCCAGGATCTTTCCGTCGGCCTTGTCTACGCTCGCATAGGTCACAGACCCCTGACTTGAGAGAGACCGTAGAACTGCCGAGGCATCTTTGGAATCATCGAAGGACACAGCAGCAAGACAGTTGTTTGCAATCATTTGGGCCCGCAGAACATGGTCAAGGGCCATGTTCTTGCGAAACGCCGCCATTTGACTGAGAACTATCAATACCCCCGAAAGGACCAGCGCCGCAGAGCTCACGCCCATTATTATGGCCGTCAGCTTGCGTCGGATGGATGAGGGGGCGACGGACGATCCGTCGGCATTGACATCACTTGCCGTTGTCACGGCTCTCTTCTTCTGTGTTGTCTGATCCGTCAATTACCTTGATCGCAATGCGCTTGAGCATAGATCGGATGGTCAGGCGAGCCTTGCTCGCCGCGCCACTATTTATCGCGATCCCTATCCGCCCATTCTCTTTCCCGACAAATCCAAGCATTCCGCCTTTATCAACAAAACCCTTACTGTCCCCGACGGTAAGAGTAGGGCTATGATCCATCGCCTTAAGAATGTCTTTCAGCCTCTTCTCTTCCGATAGCGAAATGTAGAGTATTTGACAGGCCTTGAGTTGCTCGTAGTTCGCATCATTGCTGAAAAACTTAATCTTAACTACGCGACTACCCACAGTGCTTCCATCAACTGACTTGAAAGCATCACCGAACGGGTTCTTGCCGAGGATACCTATGGTAATCGTATTGTCATCAGGCAGGACTGTGGGCCAGGACACAAAAGAGATGAACTTGTAAATGAAGCCCGCCTTGACCTCATACTCGCTGAAGCCCGGTGTTGTGGTCGCTTGAGTTGCTGTCAATAGCGGCAACAGTAGCATCAGCATCAGCAGCAGGAAGCCAACTTTTCTGATCACGTATCTGTTTCTATATTTCATTCAGAAGGGCCTGATCGACGTAACTCTCGACAATTGTTCTGCCATTTCACCTCAGCGGTCACGTAAAGACGTCGACCGTAGCAGTCAGACAGGGTCGGCCACACCTGCGGTTGAAGGGTAGGCCAATAGGGATTTGCTTCCCTGAGCCTCCAGACAACACGTCTGCTGCGCCACGTGAAATGCCCGACTTCTGACTAAACATAAGAGAAATCC
The DNA here is from genome assembly GCA_913047795.1 of uncultured Verrucomicrobiota bacterium. Taxonomy (GTDB): domain Bacteria; phylum Verrucomicrobiota; class Kiritimatiellia; order CAJWTS01; family CAJWTS01; genus CAJWTS01. The sequence goes on from CAJWTS010000010.1 coordinate 74,055, forward strand.
GGCCCCAGAGTCAAGGTTTTGGCAGGTAGGGGCGCATGAGAGAAGGTTGGATCGGATTAGCAAGCCTCCGCCTTCAACCGGTCAGCCACCTCTCCGTTAACAACTCCTCCATCTCCGCTTTCCCCTTGCCCCCGCCGCCCGGAGTTTGTGATTACAAATCACCTGTTGGACGAAGTGGTCAGCCCGC